>JBKGZK010000024.1:0-29487 GCA_046545615.1 Natronomonas sp. | reverse complement strand
GAAGCCCCTGCCTCAAGGAGCCGCCAACCGCGGCGAGTAGGCGGGGGTAGTTCACCAACGGTACTTTCGGGAGAAAACACTCGAATCCGGAGTCAACGAACGAGCTGCTCGATCTGTCCGCAATATTTTTTCCGATTGGGTCCACAGCGTGTTCGAAGACTACCCCTAGCTAACTCCTCTTTCAGTTTTGATCAACAATCCGTGCCTGCCACGTATCCAGGGTAGGTGCAGATACCTATGGCCTCGTCCCGATTCGATCGATCACTGGTGGACGACTTCAAACGTCCTGAGAGCCGTCAGTCCCAAGAGCCCGATCCCCCCGAAAATAGTCCAGAATAAATTCGGTACCAGGGAGAAAATGCTGACGTCGAGAACTCCGAGCAGAATAATTCCTGCGAGGATCACGGCACCACCGACAACGGCGGGGGCGGTGGTCTGATCGCCGTCCTCCTCGAGGTACGGCTCGAGTTGCGAAATGCACTCTCGTAACTGGACCGTTCCCCGGTTTTTGTCGTAATCGACGATTCCGATGTCGTCCATCATGGGTAAGTGATTCTGATAGAGGCCAACGTACACGCGTTTGCGTTCCGTCGACGACAATCGAGAAACGGACGTATCGTTCTCTTTGGCTGCGATGTACTCTGCGAGGTCGCTCACTGTGGACGTGCCATCGTGATCGCGTAAATACGAGAGCACGTCCCGCCGTCGCCGGTTGTACAGTATTTCGAACACTTCGTCGTCGGATAACCGTCCCTGCGTCTCGTCCCGAGTAGTATAGGCACCGATTTCGTTCAATTCGCTTCCAGCATCGGCTTCGTCAAGGACGACGGTAATTTCGTTTGTTCGCCCACGACCTGAACGTGAGTGTTGTTGCATGTGTGTATTTCCTCTGGGCTGAAGTGAATGGCAGACATACCCATAGTTAATCCCCTCTTGATCGACAGGTCACCGTCAGTAACTATCTCCTACTACATCTCGGTAAATCGTCAACTGGTCCGATATGGGTAGTTCGGTGATCACGATTTCTCCCGTGGTCGAATCGAAACGCTTCCGGCACCGTCAATATGCGAATCACGTCTATTGACCCATGAAAACCCTGTTTTGTGAGGTTCTCGATTCTTCGAGGTCACCACTTCGCGAGGAAAATATCAACCGGTTAAATTCGTTATGGACCTCCTATCGATTCGTAGGTTATTCGTACCGATCTACAAGCGAGTCGTAACAAAGCCATAATGAACGGTAGCCGCGGAGGATGATGGAAGTCGATAGACTGCCAATTGAACTGCGGGTTGCCGCCCCGTGTGGTCCACCCGATGGACGGAACCTGGTGGGGTGGTGAGCCGGATGAGTGGAGACAGAATCGAGGCCGAACCCGTCGGCTCCGAACCGATCGTTGGGGGTAGTGCTCCAGATGACCACGCTGTCGTACGGGGAGAGTACACCTGGCGGGAGTTTATGGTCGAGCACGGGTACGAAGACGAAATCGACGCCCTCTACCGTGACGTCGAACCTGACCGCCCATGGATGTCGTTGGTGCCCATCCTCGGTGCGGATTCCCGAGGCGTTCCCGGAGAATCCGACTGGGCCCGAGTCGAATTCGATCCGTCCGAGTACCTCGGAAGTCATCCATCGGCGTTTCGGGATCAGCTGCGGGACGCCGCAACCGCGGCCGCCGACCTTGACGATGCGTTCGAACGCTGGATCGGAGATCCTCCGGTCACGAAGGGCCGGTACACGTGGGAACATTTCAAACGGGAATACTACTACGAGGACGGACGACCCCCGGAGGATCGTAACGGAGACGTTGAACCCTTCGATGCGTCGGCGTATCTGGGGTTCGACCCGGAGGATATCGAATCCGTACTTGCTTCGGGCGCACGCCGAGCCGATGCCCTCCTCAACGTCGAGGAGCGACGGACGGTAAATGTCAACCCCGAGCTTGACGAAGACGAGTTCTTTTCAACCACCGAGGGTCGGACGACACTCGTCAACCGGTACGATCTTGAGAAAGCTGTCCCGATGCCCGAGAAACGACACTTCGTCGAAGAGGAACGCTACTGGGTCGACAAACCCTACGCGTTCATCGTCATTTTCCACTCGCGTAAGGAAAACGAGATGAAGTACTACGTCGTCGAGCCATATCTCGACGAAATCGAAACGGACCTCGTGGAGTTCTTTTCGGGCAAACTCCGGACCAGCATCAAATACTCGGACGAGGACATCGTCGTTCGTGGTACCGACGAGGATCGCGGTCTCGTTCTTGAGGAGGAAACTCAGTGGTTGATCGATCGACACAATCTCCGGGAGACTACATCTGCGGATCAATCCTCCGGTGATCGGTCCGTACTCGGTAGGCTTGACGACCTGGATCTGGACCTCGTTTTCGACACCCTAGAAAGCGCTAACGCAACCCGACTTGTCGACGGCCTCAAACGGCTGGTGGGCGCCGGAAAGGGTTCCGATCGGTATACGGACGTGATCGAGGAGTTAGACGGGATCGAAGCCCGTCCGGAACCGGCAGTGCTCGAAGAGGACTCGGGTCGTCTCACCGAGTACCAGGTCGAAAAATTGCTCCACGTTATCCGTCGAGACTTCATTGGATACGAACGAATCGATCCGATAAAACACGACATCAACGTTGAGGACATCTCGTGTGACGGGTACAACTCCCCCGTCTTCGTCTACCACACCGACTACGAAAACCTGATCACAAACGTCCGACACGGCGAGAGTCGTCTCGATAACTTCGTAATCAAGCTCGCCCAGCGGTCGGGAAAGGGGATCTCGAAGCGTCAGCCACAGGTCGATGCCACTCTGCCCGACGGCTCGCGTGCGCAACTGACGCTCGGAACGGAAGTCTCCGATCACGGGACCAACTACACCATCCGCCAGTTCAAGGACGTCCCCTTCACACCGGTCGATCTCGTCAACTGGAAGACATTCAGTCTGGATGAGATGGCTTTCTTGTGGCTCTGCATCGAGAGCAAAAAGTCGCTGATATTCGCCGGTGGGACTGCCTCCGGAAAAACGACCAGTCTGAACGCCATCTCGTTGTTCATCCCCTCGAATGCGAAGATCGTTTCCATCGAGGACACCCGCGAGGTGGAACTCCCCCAGCGGAACTGGGTGGCCAGCGTAACACGACCGTCGTTCAGTCAGGACAACGCAGGTGACGTCGACGAATTCGACCTCCTCGAGGCCGCACTTAGACAGCGTCCTGACTTCATCGTAATGGGTGAGGTCCGAGGTGAGGAGGGACGGACCCTCTTTCAGGTCATGTCCACCGGACATACGACCTACACCACCTTCCACGCCGACACGGTCGACGAGGTGCTCAAGCGATTCACGACGGATCCAATCAACGTCTCGAAGACGTTGTTCACGGCCCTCGACCTCGTTTCGGTACAAACCCAGACCAAAGTCGGGGGTCGAAAGGTGCGACGAAACAAGACGATCACCGAGATCAATTCGTACGATTCCGAAAACGACGAAATTAGCGTCCAGGACATTTATCAGTGGCAACCGGAGGAGGACGAGTTCCTCCAGCACGGGACGTCGAAGAAGCTCCAAGAGATCGCCTTCGATCGCGGCTGGACGAAGTCGCAACTCGATGAGGAACTGTTCGAACGACGAACGATTCTGTCGTATCTCATTACGAACGGTCTCAACACGTACACGGAGGTCGCGGCCACGCTTCAGGCCTACATCAACGATTCTGAGACGATCCTGACCCTCATCGCAAACGGAACGCTCGAGGAAAGCCTCGAGGACCTCCGGTCGATGGAGTCCGTCCTGATTGACGTCGATCCAGAGAAAGAGGCACTGGTTCCCCGACCTGAACCAGACGGGAACATTCGTGCCGAGGCGGAAGCCGTGCTGGAGGAGGCCGACGAGCGTATCTTCGAACAGTATCGGGGGACCGGCTCCGAGAGCCTGATCGACGCCCTCACCGGGGCGACACCGGAAGCGGACGTCGTCGCATCGGCCGACACCGACGGACAGGTACTGTCGTCGATACCCGACGGGTCGGGACTCAACACACACGACCAATCGAGCTCCGTCGTCGCCGATGATTCGTCGTCAGACGTCGAGGGAGACGACCACGGCGGGCCCTTCCCGGTCGACGACACGGGTGAGACCGCCGAACCGAACGATACCGAGAACGAAACAATCGAGGAAGAATAACCATGGAATACGCATACGCTACGTTACTGTTGAACGAAACTGGCGCAGAGATCAATGAATCGAACCTGACGGATGTCCTCGACGCTGCGGGATGCGTCGTCGAGGAATCCCGCGTGAAAGCACTCGTCGCCGCGTTAGAGGACGTCGACGTGAACGACGTGGGGGCGGTCGAGGGAGACACCGACGCATCCGGCTACTCGAGCGAATGGAGGTCGTCGACTGAAGACTCCAACGGTTCGAGCGAAAATCAAGAGCAAGAAGAAGTCGAGACGACCGAACCGTCGCCGGACCCCGACAAAGACCCGGAGCGCTAACGGGATGAGCCTCGAGTCCGTCACCGGTTTCGCTCGCGGGTCCACGCCACGGATCGATAGCCTCACGGACGCGTTTCGTCCCGTATACGACCGTGTATTCGACGAAGATGACACCTTCGTCGTGGATATGGCGCGAAAACTCGCGGAGGCACGCATGGACGATACCGTCGAGTTATATCTCACGCGGGCGCTCGCGTTCGGAATCGTAAGCGGTCTGGTGTTGTGGCTTTTGGGGATCGCGACGAGCGGGTTCGTCATCCTGACCGGGATCGTAGAGATCGGGACGCTTACCGGCCTCCGTATTCCAAATCAGACGATCGTGGCGTTGATCGAGACGGCACGAGTACCGTTCTTGATCGCCTTGACCGGCCTGGTGTTGGGGTCTCTCGGGTTCGGGATCGTCTTCGGAACGTACCTGGCGCTTCCGTACAGTCGCGCTTCGAACCGAGAGCGAGAGATCAATACCCTGTTGCCGGATGCCGTGTCGTTCATGTACGCGCTTTCGCTCGGAGGCATGAGCCAGGTCGAGATCATCGAGACGATGGCCGACGCCGAGGATACCTACGGGGAAGTTTCACGCGAGTTCCGCACGATTCTTCAGGAGACGCGTTATTTCGACACTGACTACCGGTCCGCCATACAGAAGCGATCCGCACGGACGCCGAGTGCCGAGCTGAGTCAATTCCTTACGGACATGCTGTCGATCATCGACAGTGGCGGGAGTCTGACCGAGTTCCTCGACGACAAAAAGGACGTTCACTTCAGAACGGCCAAGGAGGAACAGGAACGGACGCTCGAAACGCTCGAGTTGTTCAGCGAAATGTACATCACGATCTCCCTGTTTCCACTCCTCCTGATCGTGATTCTCGTCATCCTTGACATGATTGGCGGAAGCCAGACCCTTCTCCTGTATGCCACGGTATACGCCCTCATTCCGGGGTTGGGAATCGCCTTTCTCGTCATCGTCTCGACGGTCCGGACGGACGAACCCGGAAACGGATATCTCGATATCGACGAGGCCGCTCGCCGATTCGACGTTGGTCGCGAGTCAGGCGCACTGGATCTCGGGCTCATCGAGCAGTTCAGGGGGTCGTTTTATATTTTCGACCGAATCGCAAAGAGCGAGGGAACGAACGAAGCGTATGCGGTTCTTAAAAACCCTCACGTCTTCTTGCGAAAGAACCCATTTTATTCGCTGGCCATCACTGTGCCGGCTGCGCTTTCGTTCGTCTTCGTTGCCGTCGTGATCGGGTCGGTTCCAGTTACCTGGGCGGGGGTCATCGAGCGTCCGGCCTGGTCGACGATCACCTACGTGTATGTTCCACTCTTCGTTACCGGGATACCGCTCGCAATCTTCTGGGAGTGGAGCGTGCGTCGGCGTCGAGCTGTTCTCGACGGTCTCTCGGAGAACCTTCGAAAGCTCGCGAGTGCAAACGCGACGGGTCTCACGCTGCTCGAATCGATCAAAGTCGTCGCCGACACAACGCCCGGGCGTCTCGGCGAAGAATTCGAGACGATGTATTCGAAGAGTCTCTACGGGATGCATCTCAAGGAGTCGCTGGTTGTTTTCAACAATAAATATCACATCCCACGGTTGGCACGGACGGTAAAGCTCGTCAGTAAAGCCCAGGAGATCTCAAGTCAGATTTCGTCGGTGCTGTCGACGGCCGCAAAGGCCACAGAAACCCAGGAAGACATCGAACGCCAACGTAAACAACGCGCGATGATGCAGGTTGCGATCATCATCATGACGTATTTGACGCTTCTCGGTGTGATGGCCCTGTTGAAGGCCCAGTTCGTCGACGTCATGGCTGAGGTAACGACACAAACCGGCGGCTCGACGAGTGCCGCTGGTCAGGAATTCGGTGCGACCATGGATCTGGGTCTGTTATCGTTACTGTTCTTCCACGCGGTGACGATCCAGGCCGTCCTGTCCGGACTCGTCTGTGGGTACATCCGGAACGCCAATCTGGTGTCCGGCGTCAAGTACGTGGTGGTGTTGCTGATTGCAGCCTTGGCTGTGTGGCTGGTGGTTGCATGAAATCGATTCGGTCCCCCCGTACCGAACGCGATCGTGGACAGACGCTCCCCGATTTCGCGGTCGGTATTGCCATCTTTCTGCTCACGATCTCGTTCGTCGTGGTGTTTGTTCCACAGATGTCGCTGCCATTCGACGACCAGGAACAACCCGTCGTCGCAGAACGAATCGCGAACGATCTGAGCAATCACTTGATCGCCGATGGGAACACGTCGTCGAAGCTCGACGAGTCGTGTACGCTCTCGTTCTTTGTCAGAGAGGGGGGCGACGGCTGTCAGTTCGACGAAGCGCCCCTGTCAGATCAGCTCGGTATAGACACGGGCTACTCGGTGAATGTAACGCTCCGAAACGCATCAAGTGACGGATCCACGTCGGAGATTCTGTGTGACGAAGCCGGTTCGATCGACGACTGTTCCGGGGGTTCGGCGCTAGCAATCGGTCCCCACGTTCCTCCGGGAGACCGATCTGTTAGCACTGCTCGTGTTGGCGTGTTTTCGGAGAATACGGATGCAGTACTCGAAGTACGGGTGTGGTAGAATGGATAATCGAGGTCAAACGTTCACGCTTGAGGCGTTCGTTGCGGCCGTCCTGTTGATCGCGACCCTGGCTTTCGCACTGCAGGCTGTCACGGTCACCTCCAATACGGCGAGTGCAGGCGATACGGAGACGAGAAATCAGCACGTGGGGATAGCCGAAGGCGTCCTGGACGAAGCCGTCGCGACTGGATCCTTTCAGACGACACTCACGTACTGGAACGAGACGTCGGGGAGGTTTCACTACGCCGACGAAGAGGACGGACACTATATTTCGCGACTCCCGCCGACACCGAACGGGACGTCATTTGGGGACTCCCTCGAACGGTCATTCGGCGACCGACAGGTGAGATACGACGTCACTCTCTATTTCCAGACCGAAGACGGCGACCGCGGCAGTCACCAGCTCGTCGAATCCGGAACGCCGAGCGAAAACGCTGTTCGGATCGTCGAGACCGTGACCCTCTTCGATGAAACTCCGCTTTCCGATACGAATGGGCATGCTCGGGAAACGACTTTGGCGGATGTAGAAGGCGATTTCTATGCCCCCAACGTGGATGCCACGTCTCCCCTATACAACGTTATTCGGGTGGAGGTGGTCCTGTGGCGAGCCTGACGGGTGGTTCCGACCGACGGGGCCAGCTGATCATCGTCGCCGCCATCGGCCTCGCGGTTTTGCTGGTCGCAATGGCGTTCACGTTGAACACGGCGGTATTCGCAAATATTCACACCGCACAGACTGACACCGGAGTCCAGGAGGAGCGGGGCGTCGTCCACTACCAACACAGCATCGAACGTGCCATGGGGGAGGTTCTCGTCTCCATCAATACTGCGACCGAATACGATACCCTGGAGTCTGATCTCGAGGACGGTGTGGCGATCTGGCACAGGTCCGCCCGGTCGGAGTACCTCCGGGATGGCGTGGCGACAAAGGTCGCTCTCACGGACGTGAGGTACGAGACGACGGTGATACAAAACGAAACCCGTACATTTACCACTCGGGACGGGTCGGATTCGAACTGGACCGTCGTAGAAACGGTGCCCGAAGTTCGGGAGTTCGTGGTTGAACTTTCGGGGGAGGACCTCGCGGAAACGAATTCGTGTGAAGGCAACGACGGCTGTGCCGGCATCGAAATCACTGACGGAAACGGTGATATCTGGCAACTGGCCGCATACGATGATGGTGGCGTCACGGTCACAGTAGAATCGCCGACTGGCACGACAACGGATTTTACGGCCGATTCTCCCGTCGAGATCGATGTCTCCAACGGTACGATCGACGATGGAACCACTGTCCAGGAGTTCACTCCCTTCTCAGACGAGATGGACGCACCGTACACCGTCAGATACACGAATCCCGACAACGCAAGCGGGACGTACACCCTCACTGTCGATGGCAAGATCGTCGACGATACGATCGAAGCCGACGATCGATATACCGTCGACGGCTCTCCGAGAATCGAAGCCGACGTAGCGTCCGCCGATCTTGAGGTCGGATACCGCTCGCCAGCGTTGACCTACGAAACCGGAATTCAGATCCGCCGGGGTGAGGGCGATGACTGACCGGGACGTCTTTGCGACGGACAGGGGTGTTTCTGCCATCGTCAGTTACGCGCTCGTACTCGGAATCGTTGCACTCCTGACCACAGCACTGTTCGTTGGATTTGCCCCCTTCGTCACGAACCAGCAACATGACAGCGTCCACGCCACTCTCGAGGTGCTCGGTAACGATATCGCAGGCGACGTCGACAGCGTCGATCGACTCGCGTCCTACGCCGGCAACGACGCCACGATCGACCTCCGAACTAATCTGCCGGATCGAGCCGGTGGTGCCACCTATACGATCGAGTTCAACAACGAGACGGATCCGGACCGAAGTTCGCGATACGATTACGTGATCGAACTACGGAGTACGGATCCCGATACATTGGCTCGCGTTTCGGTTCGAACGGATAGACCAATCCAGGTCGAACCACGTGTCCTCGATGGTGGGACGATCGCCATCGCCTTTGCAGCCGACGAAAACGAACTGGAGGTTCGACATGTCTGAATCCACACGCGGACAGAGTGAACTGGTCGGATTCCTACTGATCTTCTCGGCCGTGATTCTCGCAATCGTTCTGGTAACGGCGACTGGCTTTGTCGGGTTTCACAATGCGCAGGACTACCAGCGAACCGTAAACGCCGAGCAGGCCTTCATCGCATTCGCTAACGACATCGATGACGTGGTCAGGGGTGACGCACCCAGCCGATCGACAGAAATAGGAATCACCGATGCGACGCTCCTGCTCGAAAACGACACCCCTTCGATCGCAATTTCGATAGACGGGTCCGCGCTGGATCTGAGGGAAGGTAACGAACTTGGATCGGTCGTGTATGATTCTGGGACCGAGACCAGTATTACCTACCAAAGTGGAGCGGTCATTCGGACGGATGACGGTGGCTCGGTACTGGTTCGCGATCCGGATTTCGTCATCACTGACGAGGCCGTGATTCTCCCGGTTATCACCGTTTTCGGGGAGGATGCAGGGATGGTCGGCGGAACCACGGGCGTTGAGCTAACCGCGCTGACCGACGGGACTGAGGTCGTCGCCGAGGACGAACCCGTCACCGATTCAGTGACGATCGAGGTTTCGACCACCCATGTCGACGCCTGGGCGAGATATTTCGAGCAGTTCGAACGCGATGGGCCGGTGACCGAAGTCGAACCCGATATCGCAACCAAGCGCGTTCGCGTCGAAATCGAAACCGAACGCGTCTACGTAACCGTCGATCGGGTCGACGTTTCGTTCCGATAATCAGTTCGTCCTGCACTGATTTTCGAAACCTACTTTTGGGGTATCCCGACCGTGAGCTGTCCCGTTTCACCGCCCTCGAAGGAGGCGCTGGCGTACTCGAACCGTTCCTGTTTGTCGATCTCGTCGGTCGCAAACGGACCGGGAAGGACGAACGAAGCGAGGTGGAGGGCCCGTTCGCCCGCGTCCTCCGCCACGGTGAACTCGACGGTTACCGCCGTCGGTTCATTCTCGTCGGTATACTCGAATTTGTTGTTCTTTACTTCGACGTCCCCGAGCTGGCCGGCAGTTTGTTGTCGGCGAAACGAGGGATTCTCCGTCGAACCGTCCTCGGAGTTCCCGAGTGCCGCCACGAGATCGTCGGGCCAGTATGACGGCGGCTCTGGGGGAGTGTCACCCTCGCCGAAGTCGACCTGCCAATATGTGGTAGTTTGTTCGGTGTCCGTTCCAGATTCCGAGCCATCTTTCAGAGTCGATTCGTCCGATTCCGTGTCATCGTCAGTTTTTGACACAGAGACGCCTCCAGAGACGTCTGGATTCGGATTGGGGTGAGTCGTGAACGTGCGACTTTCGCTTTCGTCGGACCGGTCGTCGACTTCGGCGACGGCACGAAATTCGTATTCCGTAAGGTCGTCGAGCCCGTCAATCTTCTCGTGGAAGGTTCCGGTCGAATCGAGCACTGCCTCATCGGTTGCGGTCCAGTCTTTCTCCTCGGTCCGACTTTCCTCGTCAGTGGGGGCTGGGTGCCATTCGAAGCCGACCGACGCAGATTCCGCGTTTTCGAGCTCCGAGAGTTCGCCGACGAGGGTCGCATCCCAGCCAGTCACGTCGGTCGCTTTGACGGCGTCGACCGTGAGGTGGATTTTCGCTGCCGCGGTCGTAAACGAGCGAGTCAGCCCATATTCTGTCACGCCGTCGGCCTCGGCGACGGCCCGGAATTCGTACGTCGTCTCCGGCTCGAGTTCGGAAATCTCGACGCGAAATCTACCTGGTGACTCGAGCACCTGCGCTGCGGTCTCGATCCAATCCGTCTCGTCGACTTCGCGCCATTCGAAACCGACGGTGGCGGCGGTTGTTCCCTCGAGTTCCTTCAGCTCGCCCTGGAACGATACCTCGAATTTCTCTCTGTCCGTCGGCGCCACGGTGTCGACCGTCAGGGCAAACTCCTCGGCTTCCGCTGGCTCAGTTTCGGGCTCGGCATCGCCTCCGTCCGAATCTGTTGATGTGGCGACGTACCAACCCATTCCGCCGAGGAGCGCACCGCCGGCAAGCACCGCCCGTCGACTCGTGACTGGTTCGTCCATACAACTCGTGATAGATTCCGTACACGTATTGGTAGACACTCGCTACAACTGGTAAGTTGTCTATAAGTGGGAACCAGAATCTGTGGCCTGTCACGCCACCGGTACCGGGTAGTTCGTTCCAAACGGGTTCATCTCCTTTCGTTCACCACCAGCATTCACCACGCTCGTGCCATTGCCCGAATCGCACTTCGTTTGAGAGATGGTGGAGAGCCAGTGGAACTCGAGAATTCCCTCGCGTAATCTCGTCTAAATTTCAAGTATTCCCGACACGACGGTCGTATCCGTTCCGAAGGACTTAGGCGATTTTTCTGGTAACGTCGATCGTTACGTCGGCGGTCAGATCCAGGTCGACCGATTCCGGAAGCGCCTGCCCACCACGAAATTTCGGGATCGACAGACTGTTTTCCATTGTCCCACCTCTGATCTCCGTCGTGAGGTCGAAGATGATGTCCGCCAGGTACTCTGTGCGGTCACGTTGGTCGGGCACGCGTCGTCCTTCGAGGCAGTGCAAGAGCGTGAGGCCTCCCGACTCGGCAGTCCGCGTCTTCAGATTATTCATGAACGTTCGATAGTCGTTCGACCCGGTTTCTTCGAACAGGCGCATGGGGTCGACGATCAGCGTCCCAGCCTCAGGGAGCGTCTCGATGGCATCAATCGCCTCGCCGATCGGGTCTGAAGGCGTTATTCGATGGACGTCCACGTCGTCGGTGGACGTCCCAGTCCGTTCGAGACCGTCGAGTACGGCTTCTTCCGTGCGTTCGGTGGTGAGATACACCGTCGGTCGGACGGCAGCCATCTCGTAGAGGAACAGCTCGGACTGGCTCACCGGTGACGCGGAAAGTGCGAGGATTCGTCCCGCTGGGAGTCCACCGTCTAGCTCCCTGTCGAGGACCTCGATCCCCGTCGAAAGCGTCTTCGTCATCGGGGGAATGCACCCCGCAGAACGCAGTTTTCTCGTGATAATTCCTTGATTGGCACTGTCTCGACACGGTGATTGAATCCGGTCATCGCTGGACGAGAAATCGGCGATTGGCGGGGTAGTAATTGGCCATCTGTCGAAATTGCTCCGCTGATATTGGCATGTTAACCCGCACGTCTTCGGGGTAAGCGACCGACTATTTTGGCGTATACTCCTGATTACAAACCCCATTACGGGAGTGTGCTCCGTCAACACCACCCTGGTGGGTTGAACGTATCGATGCACCGATAGTTCGCGTGGTTTGGCTCGCCGGGGTGGACTATTGGAACAACAATGAAATTGAACGAACGATCCACGGACGATCGCGCTGTCTCGCCTGTCGTCGGCGTGTCGATGCTGATTGGCATTACCGTCATTCTTGCTGCAGTCCTTGGCACCGTGGTCCTCGGCGTGGGGGTCGGTCCGGCTGGGACACCCCAGGCGACACTTTCGTTTGCGGTTGTAGACGATACCATCGAGTTGCACCACGAGGGTGGCGAAGTCCTGGACGCCGAAGATATTGTAATCCTCGACGAAAACGGTGCGGAGGTCGATCCCGGCCTCGAGTACGACCTCGCCACCGGCGAACACGATGTAATCGTAAACGATCGAACGTCGGTCGATCGAGTATCCGTCGTGTGGCAAGATCCGCGCGGTGATACCGAACAGATACTGGCGACCTTCGAACAGTGAGAAATAACCGATACACGGCACACGGATCGAACCGCTCGGTCGACAAACTACCTCCAAATACCACCTCGAAATAATCACTCATGGACGACGACACACGAAACGTTTCGCACGTACTGTTCGCGGTCGACGACGATCGTGGTGCATCAGAGGTCGTCGGATTCGCGTTACTCCTCGCAATCGTCGTCATCGGTATAGCTGCTATCTTGCTCGTCGCCGGGCCACAGCTTGCCGCCCAACAGCAGGGGACCGAGGTGAGTCACGTCGAGCAAGCCTTGACGCAGTTCGACTCCGATGCGGCCAGGGTTGCGACTGGTGGGACCTCGTCCCGACGAATCGACCTGGGCTTGCGCGGCAATCGGGGAACGCTTGACGTCGATTCCAATGATGGACAGATCACGGTCGAATACCTGCGGAGTTTCAACGAGACCCCTTCGACGATCGTCGACCGGCCACTCGGCACGGTCCGGTACGTGGACGGTACCACGACGGTCGGGTACCAGGGCGGAGGCGTGTGGCGAAGTGACGGAACGGATTCAACGATGGTATCTCCACCGGAGTTTACCTACCGGAACGAGACACTCTCGCTTCCAATCGTTACCACTCGACGGGGGGGTAGCGTCCACAGCGATGTCGAGATACGCTCGGGGGCATCCCCAGCCCAACGATTTCCCGATGGTACTGATTCGAATCTGTCGAATACGGTCGATGCTGGTGTGTTGACAATTACTATTGAGAGTCGCTACTACAGCGGCTGGGCGCAATTTTTCGAAGACGAGACCAACGCACAGGTCGTAACGAATCCGCGAGCGGAACTCGTCGAGGTCACGTTTTTCGGATCGGCGATGGACTTCGCTCCAGACGCGGGCATTATTGCGACCTCCGGACCGGGCGAAATCAGGGTCGAAGGGTCGGGATCCTACATCGATAGTTACAATTCCTCGAACGGGCCCTATAGCGAATCCTCCACCGAAGACGGTGTCGTTAAGGCTGCTGGCGATATCGGGATGTACGGCGGCTCGGAGATTAGCGGCGATGCCGAATCGAACAAATTTGTAAACCTGAGCGGCGGGGCCACGATTACCGGGGACGTCAGTGCCGCGGAGGGCTGGGAAACCGACGGAGATTCGACTATCGAAGGCAGTACGGATTACGACGCCAACGTCCCGAATCTCAAGCCGATCGATAGTATCGTCGAGAATCGGCTCGAAGAACTCGCCGACGACAACGACAACCACGTCGAGGGGATCACCGATGAAAACCTCGATTTCGACGGCGACTCCGAAATCGAACTCTCACCGGGAGAGTACTATCTCGAGGACATCGATATCCAGGACGGTGAAACGCTCGTATTGAATGCGACCGAGGGCGACATCCACATCGGCGTGGAGGAGTACGTGGTTCTCGACGAGGGACATATCGAGGTCCTGGGCGACAATACGGACGGGACTGTTCAGGTTTACGTGGGAAGTACACGGAGTTCCGGGGTAAAGGTCCCGGGCGGCGGCAACTACGTGGCTGATCATTTCTACGTGGACGACGATAGCAGCGTGCGGGTCGAAAACGATCGATCGCCGAGGTTCCAGGTCCTCGCTCCAGCCCACTTTACCGGTGCGATCAGGGCCTCGGGTGGGAGCGACCCACAGGTGACGGCGAGTATTCTCGCCCCGGCAGGACAGGGATCCGGCGAATTTCTCGTCCGAGACGGAGAACTCTTCGGGGCGATCGTGACCGGGAACCTCACCGCGGAAAATAACGCTGAGATACACTTCGATCGAGCCATTCTCGACGAAGAAATTCCCTTCGGTGAAGGAGTGTCCTGGATCGAATACCTGTACGTTACGATTCAGGAAATCGAGGTCAGTGGGCCGTAGTCACTACTCGAGATTCGTTACAGCCATCAAATCAAGCCATGAACGTCATTCCATCGATCAGGGGCATGTTGTCGTCCGATTGCACGATCATTTTCGAGTGTCGACGGTGTGGAACGACTCTCGAAGCGGTATCCGAGGATTGTCCATACTGTGAGGTCGACGACATCGTGCGGTACGAAATATCGTGAGTACGGTCGACGTGCGAGACTACGCCGGTCCCCCGGACGAAGCTACCGATGCTCGAATCCAACGGGGAACAGGTCGATCAATCTCGAGTCTTACTTCGGATGCACCGGCGTTTCACAGCTCGGACATTCTGCAAACATTCGAGGCCAGCCATCGTCCGACTCGTACCTGATCAGCAGGTTGGCGTTTGGGATGGGTGCTTCACATATCGGACACGTACCGAGCATCGGAAACGCCCGATCCCGATCATGGGTTCTCATGATTTCTGCATCTCTCCGATTATCCATGGTAAATCTGGTCCTACCGAGACTTCACCGTGGAATGTCGTCTCGAACGAACGTCGGCCGTCCAGAAATTATGCTGTTCCAAATGTAGGTGATATCGGCCCGTTCTCACTGGCTGGGAACTTCTCATTCCGGACGTCGGACGACCGGCGACGAACGATTTCTCTGTGTCCAACGACCGTTTGACTCCTTGAACGGACGCTCCATGTCGGAAATGAGCGTACCGATTATTCCACGGTCACACTCTTTGCTAGATTCCGGGGTTTATCGATCGATCGCCCCTTCGAATTTGCCACGTAGTAGGCGAACAACTGCCAGTAGACGTTGGCCAGCAGTGGTTCCATGACGCCGAGTTCGGGGACGGGCAACTCCACATCGAGGTACGGCTCACCGCGGTCGAACGAGGAGGCACCTATTACGGGGGCGTCCCTTGCCTGGACTTCCTTTACGTTGTTCAGCGTTTCCGCCGGCCGCGCCCCTGTGGTCAACACCGCGAGGACCGGCGTCCCGTCTGTCACGAGTGCAAGGGGTCCGTGTTTGAGTTCCCCAGCTGCAAACCCTTCGGCGTGATCGTAGGAGATCTCCTTGAGTTTGAGCGCACCTTCCATTGCGACGGGCCGAGCGAGCTGTCTCCCCACGAAGAAGAATGCGTTCGAGTTGGCGTACGTTTCCGCCACGTCCCGGACGGTTCGTTCGCGGTCGAGTATCTGTTGAATCGCCCCGGGAAGCCCGCGCAACGCGCCGAGCACCTCGACGGCTCGATCGGAGGAGAGCGTCCCACGGTTGCGCCCCACGAAAACCGACAATAGGCCGAGGGTGGCGACCTGGGAGGCAAACGTTTTCGTCGCCGCAACACCGATTTCCGGTCCGGCGCGAATAAACAGGCTGTCGTCGACCTCCCGGGTAACCGTACTTCCGAGCGTGTTGGTCACTGCAAGTGTCCGGGCACCGGCTCGTGACGCCTTTCGGATCGCCGCGAGGGTGTCGGCCGTTTCGCCGCTTTGGGTCACCGCGATAGCGAGCGTTCGCGAGGGATCGCGGCCACCGTCGAAGTCGTATTCGCTGGCGATTTCGGTGGTCGTTCGCACGTCAGCGAGCGTCTCGAACAGGTTCGCGGCGTATCGACCCGCGTAATTGGAGGTCCCCGCAGCGACGATCTGGATTTCTTCGATCGACCGAAGGTACTCCGTGGGAATATCGAGATCGAGCGTTACCCGTCCGGCGTCCTGGTCGATCCGACCTGTGAGCGTCTGGCGGAGCGCGTGGGGTTGCTCGTGGATCTCTTTGAGCATGTAATGCTCGTAGCCAGCCTTCTCGGCCGCGTCGGCTTCCCATTCCAGCTCCTCGACGACCGGGTCGACGACGGCACCGTCGGCATGGATCGTCACGCCCTCTGTCTCTACGACGGCGATTTCACCGTCTTCCAGGTACGTCACCTCGTTCGTGTACTCGAGAAAGGCAGTCACGTCGCTCGCCAGAAGCGTCCCGTGATCGCCGTATCCGATCACGAGCGGACTGTCCCGGCGAACGGCGAACAGCTGGTCGACTCCGGCAATCGCAACCACGAGAGCGAAGCTTCCCTCGAGTCGGTCCGTGGCCGACTCGACCGCTTCAAGGGGACCTAATCCCCGTTCGAGTCCCTCTTCGATCATATGTGGGACGACTTCCGTATCGGTTTGGCTCGTGAACTCGTGCTCGGACAGCTCGGCCTTGAGTCGATCGAAGTTCTCGATGATCCCGTTGTGGACCACGGATACCCGTCCGTCTTCGTCGGTGTGGGGGTGTGCATTCGCGTCGGTCGGTGGACCGTGAGTCGACCACCGGGTGTGTCCAATACCCTGCACCTGCGACGCGGTCTCGGGTAACGCCGAGGTCAACGCAGAGACTTCCCCTTTGCGTTTATACACCGAGATAGAATCGTCGACGAGTGCGACTCCGGCCGAATCATATCCTCTGTACTCGAGGTTCTCGAGACCAGTCGAGAGCAGGGGGAGCGCGGGGCGTTCGCCGACGTATCCTACGATACCGCACATATCAGCCCCTCCTGACGTCGGTTCGATCGTCGACGACGCCATCGACCGTCACGCCACCCCCGACGGTTACTTCGTCACCGAGTATCGTCCCCGGTTCGAGGACGGCACCGCCGCCGACGGATGCATTGTCGCCGACCACGCCGCCCAGGACGACGTCCTCGTTGACCTCGCTCTCAACGACCACGGTGGCTTCGCCCCCGGGAACGGTGACATTCGCACCAATCGTCGCGTTTGCGCCTACGATACAGTCCCGGAGCACTGCCCCCGCCTCTACGGTCGCGTCGGAAAATACCACCGACCGCTCGATGGTTACGTTCGGTCCTATCCGGGCGTTTTCCGCTACCGTCGTTCCGCGGCCGACGATCGCATTCGCGCCGATGGACGCGGTCGATCCGACCCGTGCTGCCTCGCTAACGTACGCGCCGGGTCCGACCGCACCTTCGGTGGCGCCACCCTCCCGATCGAGCACCTGTCCAGTGACAGAAAGCAGATCCCAGAGGTACGATACGTCGAGCCACCGCCCCTCGTATCGAACGGCACGAACTTCGTCGGCTTCGAGCAGGCGGGCGATCGTATCAGTCAGTCGCAACTCGCCGGATTTGGCCATATCTGTCTCCCGGATCTCGTCGAAAATTCCCGGAGAGAATCCGTAAACGCCTGCATTAATGAGGTCTGACGGGTAACCTCTCGGGGGTTTCTCCACGATCTCACCGAGGTGGTCGTCCTCCAGAGTCACGACACCGTAGGTACTCGGATCGGGGGATCGCGACACCGCCATCGCGGTCGTTGCATCGTCGTAGAGTGCGTTGCAGACGTCTGTGACGATGGACGGATCGATGATTCGATCGCCGTTGAGCGTGAGAAATGGGCCATCCACATGGGATTCTGCCTGCTTGAGCGCGTGAGCCGTCCCGAGTTGGGTCTCCTGTATCGCGTAGCGGATCGAAACGTCCCAGTCGTCACCGTCGCCGAAGTGGGTCTGAATGCGGTCCCGTTCGTACCCGACGACGAGCACGATTTCGTCGATACCCGCTGCCACGACGGCTTCGACGACGTGTTCGAGGAGCGGCCGGTTGACCACGGGTAACATGGGTTTCGGTCGTCGGTTCGTCAGGGGCTCGAGTCGTCGCCCCTCCCCGGCAGCCAGGATCACGGCCGGCAGCGACTCATCGGTCATAAAATGTCATTTGACGGCGTTTGTCTTGAACGCATTGCCTGTTCACGATATTATCGAAAAGTGGCGGACGAGCATAGTTATGGAACAGATATTGGCGAGATGGTATCATTTCGCTCCGGTCGAAGCGATGCGTGGCGGTGTCGGTACAGTTGTACCGCCCGAAGGGCAGTCGATCATCGGAGCCGCACGGTCAATTTTTGGGATGAACAGGTGGAAAACCTCGCGATTCAGTCCGAGGAGGATGTCAACCGGATCCGGTCGATCGGCAACGATGGGGATCGAACGCTTCCTCGAGCCATCAATTTACTGCCAGTCGGACGGGCGTTTCGAACTTGAGGTGTGTCTACCGGGAGTAATCGAGTCGTCGATTCGCGACGAGGATTGCAATAACCAGGAGTATGGATACCGCGAGAACCCACCGATCTGCAGAGACGTACCAACCGGGCGTAGGATTTCGCCACCACGAGAACGGATAGAGGTATGCCCCATTCGCCCCGTCGGCCCACTGTTTGACTCCGTCGAGGACGAGATGCGAGACTGCCCCCGCGAGGAGCATGGCGTACGATCGTCGCCGGGTCCTCGAGTTTGGGAATAGGACCGCCCCGATGCCAGCCAGAAGGAGTACACCACCAAGGGTGTGGATCGCGCCCCAGCTGAAGGGAACGGCGAGCAGCTGGCCGATGGCGTGATCGTCGATGACGAGCCCGATCCGATTGAGGTCCGGGAGGATCGACCCCACGACACCTACGACGACCCATCGTCGATCGATCCACTCGATGGCCCAGCCGGTGACGGTAAACAGCCCAAAGGCGACGAGAACGTGCGTTAGGATTTCAGCCATGGTCACCCCGGTCGCGGTGCTCGAATTCCAGTCGTCGCCAGTCGAACCGCCAGTACCACAGGAACAACCCGGCTGCCAGACCGACGCCGAGGACTGACGTACCCAGCTTGTACCGTTGATCACCCGGATCTTCGTTCACCACCACGACGGCGTCTGCTGACTGAACCGTTCCGCGATTGGAGAGCACACCATACACCTGGACCACACCGCCGGGCGAGACGGATGCCCTGGTTTCACGAACCTCAACCACGCGCGCAACCTCCCCGGTACCGTCTTCGATTTCCATGACCAGTCGGTTATGCTCGGCGTCCACCGAAGTCACGGTGCCGAACAGGAGAACGCGCTCGCCGTCCCAGCCGTCGGGTTCTTCGGCGAGCTGGTCGCCGGTCGGATACGGCCATTCGTTTTCGTAGGTGGCGTCGTAGTGCACGGCGAGACCGGCAGTGAGAAGCAACAGTGACAGTATCACGGCGATGCGCACTCGAACCCGCATTGCGTCCGAGGTCACGACCCGATATATAAACGGTTGCGATGTCGTCGAATCCGAACCGAAACGGCTGTCGAATTTTTACGGGGGCCACCCAGAGCGAAAAAATCGGCGGAGTACTCGTCGACGGGGACGAGGAAATACAAAAGTATAAACACCGCTCGGAGTCGGGTTTGGCCATGGATCGTGACCTGGGAGTCACCGTTGCCATCCGTGAGGACATTCCGGAGTGGGCTGTCGAGGTGTTTTCGCTCCTTTCCCTGCCCGGCGATCTGGTGGTCATCGTCCCGGTTCTTGCCGTGCTCTACCTCTCCTCCGTGTCGCGAACTCTCCTGGGTCGAGGCGAGTCCTCGCCTCCGACGTCCATGTGTGACGACCGGACGGCCGCAGTGATCGCGGTCGTCTTCGGCGGACTCGCCCTCGTGGTCTTTCTCGAATCGCTGCTCGGATTCGGCCGTCCGCCGATCGAGTTGCACGCGGTGTCGGCAAGCAAGTACGGGTTCCCGAGCGGGCACACCATGGCAGCCACCATACTTTGGGGTGGTATCGCACTATGGGCTCCCGTTGGACGGGCACGGACGCGGTTTGCCGTTGCGGGTGCGATCGTGGCCGTCGTCGGCGTCTCCCGTCTCGCACTTGGTGTCCATTATCTCGTCGATGTCGTTGCAGGGGTCGTCGTCGGGACGGGGTACCTATTGCTCGTATGGCCGAGAGTCGAAACCAGACCGAGGTATGCATTCGCCGTCGCCGTCGCAATCGCCCTCGCGGCCGTCTTAGGAACAGGTGGTAATGACCGATCAGTACTCGCACTCGTCGGGACCGCCGGAGCCGCATTCGGGTGGCAGATTATCGAGTCCAATCCCGTCAAAACCAGGCTCGTTGCTACGGTCTATGGACTCCGAAGACGCTTTGGCGACAATGGAAAGGCCGAAGTCAACTCGCCGACAAGACGTGATTGACTATCGAAGCGTTCGATCGATCTCTGGGAACGACCCGAACGTACTCGTTAGCAGTAACACCAACGGGGTACCACAGACCGTGACCGACGAATCCACTCCACGAGGCTGGTTCGAGGACCTCGAGCCAGGCGACTTGGCGGCGGCACGTGATGCCATCGAATTGGGCCGGGCGGACGACCCCCAAGCGTGGCCGAAACGAGCCGTCGAAACGGGGTTTGCAGCCGACGAGGACGAGTATTACGACCGCCTCCACGAGGCAACGATGGCTGCCACGCGGACTGCTGTACGGGAACGCGAATCTGCCCCGGATCGACAGCTGGTCCACGCCGTGAGGGCAATGGACGACACGGCCCGCGTCGCCAACGAACTCGCAGAACGCGTGGCCGAATGGGCCGGGAGTCGATTCGAGGACGCGGACGTGGGACTCGAATACGCCCGGGAGCTGGCCACGGGGGCCGAAGACATCGATACGGATCCGCTCGTCTCCCTTGCCGGTCGCGTGCGCGATCTCGACGACGAACGACGCCGACTTCGAACGCACGTGGAGAAGACGGCACCAGGGGTGGCACCCAACCTCTCGACCCTCGCTGGCCCGGTACTCGCTGCTCGGTTGATCGCCCTCGCAGGTGGGCTGGAGGACCTCGCGAAAATGCCATCCGGGACGATCCAGGTGCTCGGTGCGGAAGAGGCACTTTTTGCCCACCTCCGCGGCCATGCCCCGTCTCCGAAACACGGGGTGATTTTCACCCACGATGCGATCCAGGGGACGTCGCGCGAAAACCGCGGTTCAGCTGCACGGGCACTCGCCGGCAAGCTTGCTATCGCCGCCAGAATCGATCATTATTCGGGCGAGCCAAACCCCGACATCGAGGCGGAACTCGTCGAACGAATCCAGCGCATCCGGGGGCGTGATGCAGCGTGACGCTTCCGCATGGCGTGGAGCGGCGGACGATCGGTGACCGAACCTCGCTCGCCACTCGAGGAGAACCGGTCTACGGCGAACCGACCGACGGCGAGTGGCGGTCGTGGGATCCCTACCGGTCGAAGCTCGGAGCGATGTTCGACGTCGGTATGGACGTTGCCCTCGACGGTGGCGAAACGACGCTGTATCTTGGGGCCGCCGCCGGAACCACCGTGAGTCACGTCGCTGATTTTTGCGGTCCGACGTACGCGGTGGAGTTTGCGGCCCGTCCGGCACGCGACTTACTCGATGCTGCGACATCCCGGTCGAATCTTTTTCCCCTCTTAAAGGATGCCCGGAAACCGGAGACCTACGCTCACGTCGTCGAACCGGTTGACGTCATTATGCAGGACGTGGCGACCCGCGGCCAGGCGGATGTCGCGCTGGCGAATCGCCTATTTCTCGAGGATGATGGACTGCTTCTTCTGGCAATCAAAGCCCGAAGCGAGGACGTCGTGGGGGTTCCGGCGGACGTCTTCGACGAGGTTCTCTCGGATCTCTCACAGGGATACGAGGTGATATCGACAGAATCGCTGTCGCCATATCACGACGATCACCTCGGTGTCATCGCCCGGCCGCAGTAGATGCGGATGCGGACGCTTACCGAGTTTTCGGAAAGGAGTCTCCGGCTTCACACCTTATATATTGGGGGACGGCGAAAGCGGGAATGATGGAACGCGGCTCCCGGGAGGCATTCGATCGGATGGGCACGCTCGGTATCGAGGAGGAGTTCTTCATCGTCGACGACGACGGTCGTCCCACATCGGGCACCGACGAACTCGTCTACGAGTCCGAACCGCCGGAGATTCTCGAGGATCGTCTGGACCACGAGCTGTTCAAGTTCGTTCTCGAAACGCAGACGCCGATGATCGAATCGCCCGACCGGGCACGAGATATCGTTGAGAAGGTCCGTGCGGCGTTGCTCGAACACGCGGCCAATCATGGGTTTCGGATTGCCACGGCCGGGCTGCACCCGGCTGCAAAATGGCGCAAACTCGAACACGCCGAAAAGCCACGGTATCAGTCGCAACTCGACCGGATCCAGTATCCCCAGCATCGCAACACCACTGCTGGGTTGCACGTCCACGTGGGTATCGACGACCCGGACAAGGCGGTATGGATCGCGAACGAACTCCGATGGTACGTCTCGATCATCCTCGCACTGTCGGCGAATTCGCCGTACTGGAACGGATTCGACACCGGGCTGCAGTCCGCGCGTTCGAAGATTTTCGAAGGATTGCCCAATACGGGTGTACCCACGCCCTTCGAGGATTACGACGCGTTCGATGCGTTCGAACGACTGATGGTCGAATCCGGTTCGATCGAGGACCGTGGTGAACTGTGGTTCGACGTCCGACCCCATTCGGGGCACGGCACTGTCGAAGTTCGCACGCCGGATGCACAGGCTGATACGGACGTCGTCATGGCGTTCGTCGAATACGTCCACGCCCTCGTGATGGACCTGGCGGAACGATACAATGACGGCGAATCCGGCACGACGATACGACGGGAGATCCTCGACGAAAACAAGTGGCGCGCGGTGAGACACGGCCACCGGACTGATTTGATTCTCAAGGATGCGAGCGGGACAAATGATCTCGGTGAAATCGTCGATCGCGAGTGTTCGCGCCTGGGCGTCAGCGGTATCCAAGACGTCTATGACGCCGAAAGTGGTGCGGAACGCCAGCGCCGGCTGTACGAGTCGAACGGACTCGACGCAGTCTGTGAGGCGTTAACACTCGACTGAGTGGGGGGCGACATTTATACATGGGTACCCCCTGAGTCCCGTTGAATACGACCGATGACAAAGGACGAAACTCCAGACGACGACGCCGGTACCGATGAGACGGTCCGCGAACGACTCGAACAGGGCGCAGAACGGGCTGCCGCCGAGTTCGACGACGGAATCGTCGACCTGCTCGCATGGGTTCTTGATACGGAGACGCGCGCTCGTATTTACGTCTACCTCAGACAGAATCCTGCGAGTACGAGCGAGGAGATCGCTCATGGAACCGGGCTGTATCCGAGCACGGTGCGGGAGGCGCTCGCTGAACTCAACGAGGATGGCAAGGTCGAACGGGGCAAGCGGGCCGAACAGGGGGCGGGGAACAATCCATACGAATACACGGCGATGGCACCGAGCGAACTGGTCGGAACCGTCGTCGATGACGTCCAGCAGGAACTCAACACGGTGTTCAACCTGGATTCACACCTGGGTCGGAAATCCACCAAATCGACTCAGGAACCTGTCCAGATCACCGTTGAGGACGCATCCGACACCGACGCGTCGGAATCTGATGACGAGGGTGAGTCTTCCGAACCCGCAGGTGCGGACGACGACTAAGCATCGAAGCCACTAAACGGGGGCCACCCGTTCCCGTCGCCATGAATGTCGTGCTGGGCGGGACCTTCGACCCGATCCACGACGGCCACCGGAAGCTCTTCGATCGCGCATTCGAGCTCGGCGACGTAACCGTGGGCCTGACGAGCGACGAACTGGCACCGAAAACGCGACACGAGGAGCGACACATCAGGTCTTTTGCGGATCGAAAGCACGACCTTGAGGCCGAGCTATCCGGAATGGCTTCCGAGTACGGACGCGACTACGACGTGGAAAAGCTCGAAGAGCCCACCGGTATCGCCACCGAGGAAGGCTTCGACGTGCTAATCGTCTCGCCGGAGACGAAAGCCGGCGGCGAGAAGGTAAACGATATACGGACGTCAAAGGGGCTCGACCCGCTTGACATCGAGGTCGTCGACCATGTGGACGCCGAAGACGGCGACATTATCTCTTCGACCCGAATCGTCGCTGGCGAGATCGACGAACACGGGAATCTCACGCCGGATCGCGAGGGACGGACGGCGTCGTCAGAATCGGATTACTGATCGACGTTCAATCGGATTACGTCGACGGTCACCAGCTCGGGGGTTCAAGCCCGGCTTCTTCGATCAGGTTCTTCCAGCGATTTTGGACCGTCAGTCGGGACACGCCGACAGCATCGGCGACTGCAGACTGGGACCGCCGATCGCCGACGATGAGGGCTCCTGCGTACAGGCTTGCGGCGACGGTGGCGCGCTTCGATCGCTCGGTGTCGGGGATCGTGGAGAGAAATAGGTCGACGGCCCGCGAGCGGGCGTCGCGGTCGAGATCGAGGCGATCGGCGGCCTCGTCGATCTCGGCTAGCCACCGTTCGTTCTCGACCTGGTCGCGGGCTCGATACACGGCAGCGTGTCTGTTGGCCAAGTATATAAAGAATCGGCGTCTGACCGGTACTGCGAGATGCGGGCGGTGGCTGAAGTGTCGATTGCGATAGAACAGCGACAGGTATTTTTGCACCACAACGAGTACGAACAGGTGCGCGCGGGTTGCCGAGCCAGGCCAAAGGCGCAGCGCTTAGGACGCTGTCCCGTAGGGGTCCGCCAGTTCGAATCTGGTCCCGCGCACTGAGCGAGTTTTCGAGCATCGCGAAAAAACTAGGGTGGGAGCAGGCACAGATTCGGATCCTGCAAGTCACAGCCCGCGCAGGAATCTCTTGCTTCGGTTCGAATATGGGTTCGAACACTGCTACTTGTTAACAACCCAGTCACCCAACGACCCAAACTCATATCCCTCGATGCAGCGAACCGGACTTTTATAGAACCCTGTGAACACCGTATATCTCGCCCACGTCATCGCGTTCTCGTCGTCCTCCCTCGTCTGTTTCGCGAGCGTGTCCCGTGCCCGACGCATCGAGCATCGGGACACGAGACAGGGGATGATCGCATTCCTGCTCTCGACCGGAATTTGGTCCGGTGGCTATGTTGGCTATCTCCTGGCCCCGATCGATGCGATCCGTCTCGCGTTTTTCGTACTCGGACTGGTGTTCGCACTGTTAGCCGTCGTCGCCTGGCTGTACTTTGCTGCGGCCTATACTGGCCGAAATCCACGAAACGCGCCATATCGGACGGTGGGCATCGCTGCGGTTCTGGGTATCGTCCTCGTCAAGGTGTTCAACCCGGGCGATCTCTATTACACGACGGCTTGGACGACGACCCCGTTTCCCCACCTCGCGATATCCCACGGACTGATTCACTGGCTCATCCTGGGGGCGTCGTATGCACTCATTGCGGTGGGATTTTTCATGCTCCTCGAACGGTTTTACTTCGCGGGGGCGAATACCCGTCCCCTCGTCATCCTCGTGGCCCTGACGGGGCTCCCGATTGGGTTCAACATCGTGGGCGCGATCGACCCCCAACTATTGCCGATGCTCTACGAACCGATCGGCGTGTCGGTGTTCGCGGTGGGCGTCCTTTTTGTGTTCTTCGACCGGTTTCAGGCAATCCAGCTCGCAGGCGGCGTGGACGAACCGGCAGTATTTCTGGACCGCGGTAGACGGATTCGGGAATTCAATCAACTGGCCGCTGAACAGTTTCCCGAACTCGTGGATGGGCTCGGACAGCCACTTGGAGATGTCGTGCCGACATTCTCAAACCATCTCCAGGGGGAGGCGGAGACGGTGGAATTCACGCGAAACGGAGAGACGATTCACTACCGGATCACGACCAGTCCCTTCGGGACTGGCGGCGTGACGACGGGTAAGTTGCTCACTTTTTCCAACGTCACCGATGAAGAAACGTACAGAAAGGAACTTGAGACGAAATCCGAACAGCTCGAGGCGCTAAATCGGGTCATTCGCCACGACATCCGAAACGACATGACCGTCGTCGTCGGATGGGCAAAGACCTTGGAAGACGCCGTCGCCGACGAGGACGCCGAGGCCCTTGATCGGGTCGTCCGGGCCGCCAAACACGCCATCGGGCTTACGGAAACTGCCCGAGACTTCGTGGACGTGCTCGAAGAGGCTGGCGGGTTGGAACTCGACGCAATCGACCTCGAATCGACCGTGCGTCACGAAATCGAGACATTACGTGATTCGTATCCGGATGCCAGTGTGTCGATCGACGGTGACATTCCGTCCGTGTCGGTCGAGGCGAACGAGATGCTATCCTCCGTATTTGGCAATCTCCTGGGCAATGCCGTCCAGCACAATGACATGAGGAAACCGGAAATCACCGTTCGGGCAGAGGCGTCGGCGGACACCGTTACGGTTCGTATCGCCGACAATGGACCCGGGATTCCCGACGACATGAAAGAACGGGTGTTCGGCAAGGGCGAGATAGGACTCGAAAGCGAGGGCACTGGCATCGGACTATACCTCGTCCGGACCCTCGTTAACCAGTTCAACGGGACCGTGTGGGTCGGGGACAACGAGCCCGAGGGAGCGATATTCGTCGTGGAATTACAGCGGGTCGAAACCTGAGACGCACCGGGCTGGGTGTTACTACCCGATGATTGGAGACAGACTATGGTTGGAGGCAGACGATCGGATTCAACCACGAAACGGCATCTGATGGGGCAGGAGATTCAAATTGTCGAGGTGGTCCGAGCGGTTTCGAGATATTTCTCGTTGAACACCCACTCACCGTCCTCTTCGATCATGTACTCCCCGTAGTAGGGAACTCGCTGGTCAACGACCGTCCGAAACGCCTCGCGTATCTCGGGTTTCGACATCTCCCCCATCGGCTCGAGATCGTCGTTGCGGTTGAGACACCCCTTGAGATAGCCTTGGTGGGTCACGCGTACTCGGTGGCAGTTTGCGCAAAATTGTGGGTTCCCGACTGGGTCGACGATCTCGACCATCCCCGTGGGGTCGTCTTCGTTCGCCAACGACTCGGAGTCGCTCCTGACGAAATACCGCCGCCGATCGTGCATCTCGCGGTGTTCGATTCGGTCTGCCCGCTCGGCGAGCCAATCGTGGACGCGGTCGATGTCGATGGTCCACTCCGGCCGACCCGCAAGTTCGGGCATGTATTCGATGAGCTGGAGCTGCAACCCCTGGTTTTCGGCCACGTGATCCACCATCTCGGGCACGTAGCCCGCGGTCTCTTCGAAGACGACCATGTTGAGCTTCACGGGATCCAGGCCGGCCTCCAGCGCGGCGTCGACGCCCTTGAGGACGGCGTCGTATGCGCTTGCCTTCGTCACCTTTCGGAAGGCTTCCGGTGTGAGGGCGTCCTGGGAGACGTTTACTCGTTCGAGTCCCGCGTCCGCGAGCGCCTGCGACCGACCGGGGAGATAGGTCCCGTTCGTGGTCACCGACACTTCCATGGAGTCGGGCGTCCGTCGGACGATCTCCTCGAGGTCCTCACGAAGCATGGGTTCGCCGCCGGTGAATTTTACCTTCTCGACGTCAAATTCTTCGACGACCTCTAGAAAGCGGACGACGTCGTCGGTCGACATTTCCTCTTCAGCGGGGGCCATGGGACCCCGGGTGTCGCCGAGTCCCTCGTTGTGACAGTAGACGCAATCGAAATTACATCGGTCCGTAAGCGAGATTCGAACCCCGGTGACCTCGCGGCCGAATCCGTCTTCGAGCATGTGCGTACATCTACGACGGGAATGCTTAAACGCGGCGACGGTCTGGGGACAAAAGTAACTAATGATGGTTACGTCACGTGGAGTGTCGGTTCGCCTTCGGTTTCACGGACACCCCCGTTCACAATCCTTATCGGCGCAAGCCCACCTACGTATGATATGGACGAAGAAACGGTTCTCGAACGGCTTTCGACGGTCGACGACCCGGATCTCGGCGACGACATCGTGTCGCTCGGACTGGTCAACGACGTCGCGATCGAGGACGGGGTCGTACACGTCGATCTGGCCCTTGGTGCCCCCTACTCGCCAACCGAGACATCGATCGCCGATGCGGTCCGCGAGACGATCGGATCGTCCGACTACGACGTCGAACTCTCGGCGAGCATAGATGGTGGTCCTGCGACGGACGAACAGCTCCTGCCCGGTGTGCAGAATGTTATCGCCGTCGCCTCGGGGAAGGGGGGCGTCGGAAAATCAACCGTCGCGGTCAATCTCGCGGCTGGCCTGGCCGACATGGGGGCTCGCGTCGGCCTGTTCGATGCTGACGTCTATGGCCCGAACGTGCCGAGGATGCTCGGTGCTGGCGACAGACCTCACGTTACCCGTTCGGAAACCATAGAGCCGCCGGAGGCGCACGGGATGAAACTCATGAGTATGGATTTCCTCGTCGGTGAGGACGACCCGGTGATCTGGCGTGGACCGATGGTTCACAAGGTTCTCACCCAACTCTGGGACGACGTCGAATGGGGATCGCTGGACTACATGATCGTCGACCTGCCCCCCGGGACTGGCGACACGCAGTTGACGCTGTTGCAGTCGGTCCCGGTGACGGGCGCGGTGATCGTGACCACGCCCCAGGGCGTCGCCGTGGACGACGCACGAAAGGGATTGCGAATGTTCGGAAAGCACGATACACCGGTGCTCGGGATCGTCGAGAACATGTCGGGATTCGTCTGCCCGGACTGTGGAAGCACACACGATATTTTTGGAAGCGGCGGCGGCAAGTCGTTCGCCGATGAAGTCGAAATGCCGTTTCTCGGCCAAATTCCTCTCGACCCGTCGATCCGTCAGGGTGGTGACGGGGGAGCACCGGTCGTCCTCGATGATGGTGAAACGAGCGATGCGTTCCGGGAATTTGCCGCGACAACGGCGAACATGCAGGGGATCGTAAGGCGCAGAGAACACACTCGCAATCGGTGAATCGACGAACCGGTTCACCACCCTGTCGACATCGGAACCGGCCGCCCCTCAAACGAACGGCTCGGAGCCTCGCAAACGAGTCCTACGGGCGGTATCGTTGTGCTTAAGTAGCGAGGGCGGATTTATTCGGTTGCAATCGCTGTAGGGGCATCGGCCTCGAGTCCATCTGGGCGACAGTACGACACAAACGCGGGTCGTGGTAGCCAAGCCTGGCCCAAGGCGCTGGGTTGCTAACTCAGTGGCGCAAGCCTCC
>JBKGZK010000023.1:0-31329 GCA_046545615.1 Natronomonas sp. | reverse complement strand
CACGCTCGAACGAGAACGAGAACAAAGATGGGTCTACGTCGAACGACGACGGGTTAAACATCGAACCCGAACCGAGAAGAGACCAGAACCGAGAAGAGACCCAACCCTCCACGCGGACGAGAATGATGTTTAACATCGAACGCGAACGAGGACGTGGCGCAACGACGGCAGGGCATCGTTCGCCGTTTTGACCTGCTGACCCACGGCATCCGGATCGAGGCCGAGCCTGCGTAAGGCCCGATGGAGTGTTGGGCCGAGCGGGCTGTCCTCGATCGATCGGTACAATCGGGTCCACTTTCGGAACCGGTCGACGCTGTGGCCGCTGATGTCGGTTGAGACCACGACGTCGAGACCCGTCGCTTCGATCGTGTCGACGTACATGCTGGTGGATTCGAGCGAAGGCATGTCCCAGGCGTCCGAAAAGCGATCGACGGTACGTGTGTGAGCCCCTCGATCGTCAACCAGAAGGTCGGTCACGACGGCAACACCCCCGGGTTTGAGGACGCGTTCGATCTCGGCGAAGACGCATCTGGTTTCGGGTACGTACACGATCGAGTCGACGGCCATACATGCCCCGAAAGTATCGTCATCGACGGGGAGCTGTCGGGCATCGCCCAATAGAAAAGCGATCGTCGGCGAGCCTGCGATCCGCAGATCGGAACCCGTGATACTGTGAGAGCGCGCATTCTCACGTGCTCGCGAGACGTTATACGGGACGAACTCGATGCCGACGGCATCGAAACCGTGCTCGGTCGTCAGGTGAAGAGTCGGCCCACCCCGTCCGCATCCGACGTCGAGCAGTCGCGTGCCCTGTGGGTCGATTCCTGCCCGGAGAAACTCTCGTGCCACTCGGTCGACGAGCCGCCGCTGAGGGGAGCCGAAGAGGTGCGATTCGTAGCGCGCCGAGTACCCGAGGTTGAGAAATCGATCGGTATCGAGGAAGGCGTCGAATCCCCGCCAAATGTCGGCGCGTTCGCCGCGTCCGGAGAATTGGCGCCGGATTCGATCGCTGAGGTCGGTGGAATCCATCGATCGCTCAAGTTCGTTCCGGTGCAGCCGTAATTCCGGCTACGGAGGGAAGGTGTGTATCGGTCACGGACTGGTCACCTCCGAGTAGCAGTATTCCGATTCCTCACAGTAATCGAGGTCTGTGCAACGTTTTGGACGCTGGTAGTCGATGTCCCGATGGCGACGGAGAAACGTGACGTAGCCGTCGTCCACGCGGTCGAGCTTTCGATGACACAGCCACACCTCACCGTATCGACCGCTCGCGAGGTTGCGGTATGGACACAGGAAGATCGTGCGCTCGACGCCATCTACCCGTGGCGTCTCGACGATCCTGACGCCGACAATGCGGTAGGCCACCCGGAGTCTGGTGACGACCGCTTTCGGGGAATGAGCACCCAGGAACAGGAGATAAGCGGCCCCATACCCGAAAGCGCACAGCAACCGCTCAATCGCTCCCCTGGGCGAACCGTGTCCGGACTGATCGGTCGTCATCAACGGCGGACGTAAGATCGAAGCGCAAATCATTCTTGTGTCGCCTTCCTCGCACCCATCGAATGACGACGCTCGATATCGAGGGTGGGTTCGATGTCCACAATCACCGCGAAGGGCTCAAGCTACGCACCCAATCCAGTACGTCCATGCGCCTCGAAAACCGGGCTGGATTTCGATGCCCGGCGTGTGACCGTCCGTTCGATGAACTCCTCGTGGTCGAGCGAGACCACGTTTCGTTCAACAGTGCCCCGAACAAGCCTCTCTGTCTGGTCCGAACGCCCGAGGAAATGCTCGTCCTCACGCACTGAATTTGTTGAGCAGATGGCCTCAAGCACCGTCACTCGGCGGAAACGTCGGGATATACAAAGATTCCACTGGCATCCTGGTGACATATCGCGATGTCCGCCTGGTTGGACCGGAGCATGTATCGGCGGTCGGGGCGTATAGTATATCATGCCAGAAGAAGTACTCTTTGACTCCGAAAGCGTTCAGCACCGAACCGACGTCGCCACATACTTGCGGACTGTCGCGGACAACCTCGAGTCAGGGGAGCCGATCCAACTTCGGGCGGGGGACCAGTCTGTGTCGATGTCTCCCCCGGAGCGACCCACCTTTGAGGTGAAGGCCGAACGCGAGGGGCCCACGGACGGTACCGGCGAACTCAGCATCGAGTTCGAACTCGAGTGGGACGAGGACGGAGACGAAACAGGGTCACTCGAGATAGAATAAGGAGACTGGTCGCGTACATTCGTCCCGAAGGCTTGCGATTCCCACAATATGGGAGCGCCCCCATCCGTTTCGCATCGGGTTGCAGCGGTCGAGGGTTAGGATTCCCACAATGTGGGAGCGATTCCGAGACGCAGGACGAGCGGACGATAGGAAAATACGACCACGGCGATGATTACGAGATCGATCCAGAAACCCTGTTCACCGGCGATCCGCCGAACGACGCCAAGGACCACGAAGATCAGGAACAGCATCGCGACGTAGTGAGGGATCAGCTCGATCAGGTTCTCAGTGTCCATGGCATTGGTAGGGCAGACACCCCCTTGAAGAATGTCCCATATGCGAATCTCCGTGGGATAACCGACGTTCCTCACGGATTTCCGCTCGTGGCTCGTCTTCGAGCAACCGTATCACCCCCCTAAATATCAACCATCTGTTCTCCCAATCGGCTTCCCTCTCACGACCTCATACTTATCGTTTCTCTCAAAACTTTGTTCTCACAGCTTCACCGTTCGTCATCCGGCGACCGATAGAAGGGATCTCGCCGTTCGCTCATTCCGAGGGCTCACTGCGTTCGGCCTCGTGGCTCCCGTGTCGTCGGTTCGCTCCTCCTGCCCGCTTATTTCGAGGGGTCGCTCCCCCATCCTCGGGATTCACATCCAGTAACCGCTCCACCCGCTCGAGCGTATCGGCATCGTCGGACGATTTGTCGTGTCGGACACCGACGAATCGGGGAAACCTGAGGGCATATCCCGACCCATAGGTAGGCGACCGCTGAATTTCCTCATACCCGACCTCGAAAACCACGGCAGGTTCGATGTCGAGTTCGGTGCCAGATTCACCAAGCACGTGGGGATCGAGCAACTCGGTGAGATCCGCAAGGGTTTCGTCGGTAATTCCCGTTGCCACCTTGCCGATGGGTTCGAAACCCTCGTCGACACGAACCGACATGTGAAACGTCCCCATCATGTTCGCCCGGCGACCCTCACCCCACTCGGCCCCGGTAACCACGAGGTCAAGCGTCTCAACGTCGGGTTTACGTTTCTGCCAGTTCCGTCCCCGATTCCCGGGCGTGTACCGAGAGTTTGGGTTCTTCAACATAATACCCTCGTGACCCGCCGCAAGGGCGTCGGCCTCGTGTGATTCGATTTGTCCGAGATCATCGGTCAGGAGTGCCTCCGGGACGTCATCGATGACCGATTCGAGGCGGTCGCGACGTTCGAACAGGGGCGTATCAAGCATGTCTTCGCCAGCCGCGTGCAGGCAATCGAAAGGGTGGAAGGCCACCGCAACGTCCTCGCGAGTCGCAGCAACGTCGTGTTTTCTTCGGAATCGACGGAGGATCTCCTGGAAGGGTAAGGGAGTACCGTCCTCATTCACGGCGACCACCTCCCCGTCGAGGATCGCCCCGACCGCAAGTTGCGATTCGACGAACTCGACGACCTCCGGCAACGCCTCCGTGACGTCCTCGAGATTTCGCGAGAACACCCACGTTTTCGAGCCGTCGTAGTGGACCTGGACGCGCGCGCCATCGTATTTCGTCTCCACCATCGCCTCGCCCCACTCCTCGATCGCCTCACGCGAGGTCCCTGTCTGGGCAAGCATCGCCTTGACCGGCCGACCGATCGAAAGCCCCAGTTGTTCGAGTCCGTTCGCGCCCTCCTCCCGTGCGATTCGGGCGACGAGCCCGCAGTCGTTGGCCACCTGCAGGGCCGATTCCACGGTCTCGACCGGCACGCCGAACGCCTCGGAAATTGCGTCCCGGACTGTCCCCTCACCCACGCCAGTTCGCATCTCTCCGAGCACCAGTCGAGCCAGGAACCGGGCTTCGAGAGGTTCGGCGCGGTTCAACAGACCGAACAGCGTATCGAGTTTGGTTGCCGTACTCCCCGATCCGTCGGCGGCAGCGAGAGTTCGAAGCGTCTCGTCGACGGTGGCCACGGTGAGTACGTCCTCCGGATCGGCGCCGAACGCTGTGAGACCCCGTTGGCCACCGAGGTCGAGCGACTCGGCGACGGCACCGATTTCACCCACGTCGGCCAGTTCCAACTCCACATCAGAGGCGGTGACGTTCGGATCTGCCGCCTTCGCGAGTGCCTCGTAACACAGCGACGGCCCAACGTCAAGTTTCGTCCCGTCATGTGCCGGGAAGACGCGTCCCTGGACGAACCGGGTGACGACGTCGAGATCGCCCTCTGCCACCTCAAAGAGATCCGCGACCAGCTCGATCGTGGCGAGATCCGCCGGTTCGGATTCGATCTCGGCGGCCCGCGTGGCGAACTCGGCGAACTCCATCGCTGTCGGGTTGGGGAGTGGGTGGATTAAAAGGGTCGGCTCCGCGTTTGGATGTGAGATTCGATATCGCGTTTGCGTGTGAGGTTCAATTTCGCCGTTTCTGAACCGATCAGTTCGGCGTGGAGGTGTTCCTTACAGGACTTCGTCGAAGTCTTTGTGGCCCTTGATATCAACCCCTTCCTCGGTGACTGTCGCGAGGAAAACGCCGTTGCCGGAGCCAGTGTCGCGTTCAACGGCGGCCTTGACGCCAGCGGCCGCGACGGTCTTCGCCTCTTCATTAGTCATGTCGTCGCGGTACTCCTGCTCGAGGGTCCCGTAGGCGACCGTGAGTCCCGAGCCTGTGACGGTGTAGTCGTCCCGCATGACGCCACCCGCGGGATCGATCGAGAACACGTGATGTCCGTCGTCATCGACGCCACCCAGGATGGGGTTGATCGCGAAGAACGGGCCGCCGCGCGCGAAGTTACCCGCCAACGTCGCGAGCGCACCGATCGACATGTCTTCGCCCCGCCGGGACTCGTACAGGTTGACCTCGGCCCGGAGTGTTCTGATAAACGACTGGGCTCCACCGACGGACCCCACCAGCGTCAGGGCCGCGTTCGGGTGGATCTGCTCGACCTTCTGGACATCCTTATTCGAAACGAACCGACCCCCCAGAGAGGCTCGCATGTCGGTTGCAATTACGACGCCCTCGGCGGTGGTGATGCCAATCGTTGTCGTCCCGGTCTCCTTGACATTCTCGAGGTCAGACTGGGACAGGTCGTTCGTGGGCTGCTCGCCGAGTTCCGGTTCGTACGGTGAGATCGTGGGGTCTCGACCGGTTCGGGGGAGCGGAAAATCTGGTTGACGCATTGGTGCCTCGTAGCAACCGACCGCAGATAAAACCTTCAGTTACGGCTCATCGTACGGCGACGAATCAGGGGCTCTCGTACGCATTGCCGATTTTCGAGACGAGTCGACCGACGGGGAGATGGATGCCCAGGCGGTTGACAACGAGTGCGACTGGCAGCAGTACGATGCCGAGCGCAAGGCTGAGCTGGTACAGCACGAGCATCGTCACCCGGTACGGACGGAATTTCATCAGTGAGTCGGGCTCAATCGACATGAGTATATAAGTCTTCTGTATACTATCCGATCGTTCGAGAAAAATAATGATAAATTAACCCGTTGCAGTCTTGCGATTCAAACGTACTTGCGTTTATGTCGGTATTTTTTGCATTGCTCGTCGAACGTGGCTTCTTTCGGGGTATGCACTCGAAGGCTTTCCGATAAGTTATCGAAACGATGGCAGTGACGTGCGCAGGTCGGTGGATCGTGTTTCTGACGAGCGGAAGTCCCTATTACCCGTTTGTTGGACCTGTCTGCCGATCACGAATCCGAATCATCGTGGCTCCCCAAAAGGCGCCGAAAGATGGATAGCGATATCCGTCGCCAGCTATTCCGCTGGAACATGAGCAACTATCTGGTCGCTATGGAGGCAGCGTGGCTCGTCCGCGACGTCGAGGCGATCGACGACGCGATCGGTGTCGCGATCAGCGAAGCCGGCAAGCGACTCAATCGCGCAAACATGGATTACGTGGAACTCGAGGTCGGCGCGACGCCGTGTCCGGCGTGTGGTGAAGCCTTCGACTCGGCGTACATCGCTGCCGACACCGCCCTCGTCGGATTACTCCTCGAAATGAAGGTGTTCAACGCCGACAGCGAACAGCACGCAAACCGCATCGCAAAAAGCGAGGTGGGCGGGGCGCTCCGCGACATTCCACTCAAGGTCATCGAGACGTTCGAGACCGGAGACGGCGACGGTAGATCGACGGAAGAAGGCCCTGCGGAGGGGGAAGATCCCACGGAGCAAGAAGAAATCCAGTCCGCAGACGTTTCGGACTACGACGCCGAATAACGACGATTCAGGAGATGTGGGCGGCCACGTCCGCCTCGGTGATTATCCCGACGAGCTGTCCATCACGAACGACGAGCACCGCGTCCTGGTGGTTCAGGTGGGCGTTCACTTCGTCGAGAGTTGTGTCGGGCTCAATAGTCGTAATGGCCTCTCGCATCACGTCAGCGACCGGAAACGCACCGGCGTTGTCCGCGTCGAGCTGACGGATGTCGGAGTTCGAGATGATGCCCTGGGGGCGGCCTTCCCTGACGACGGGGAGCTGTGAGTAACTCTCGCGAACCATCACGTCGATCGCCTCCCTGACACTGTCGTCGGGAGCGACGGTCACGACGCCCTCGTGCATGAGATCGGTTGCGTGCATTACCTCACTTTCGGCCTCCTCGAGCGCGCCAACGATTCGCCGGAGCGTCGACAGTCGCGGGTCGACATCGCCACCTTCAATCCGGGCGATGAGCGGCTGTGACACATCAGCGCGTTCGGCGAGTTCGCTCTGCGTGAGGCCGAGATCCGTCCGTTGCTCCCTGAGATCCGCCGGTGTCGGGAGATCCATACTCATGGGCAGTAATAACTTCGAGTTATACAAAAAGCTTGTCACGGTGAGGTAATATGGAACCGAAAGGCAATTCGGACCGTCGACGAAAGGAGCGATATGCTCTCGGTCGCGCTCGCCGGCAAGCCAAACGCCGGAAAGTCGACGTTCTATACGGCCGCAACCCGGGCCGACGTCGACGTGGGCAACTATCCCTTTACGACGATCGATCCGAACCGGGGCGTCAGTCACGTCAGGACCCGGTGTCCCTGTCTGGATCTCGAATCGCGCTGTGGTGCCGAAGGATGCCGCGACGGCAAGCGATACGTCCCCATCGAACTCCTCGACGTGGCCGGGCTCGTTCCCGGAGCACACGAGGGACGCGGACTCGGAAACCAGTTCCTGGATGCCCTGACGAACGCGGACGTTATCTTGAACGTCGTGGACGCCTCGGGCGGAACGAACGAGGAGGGCGAACCGGTCGAAATTGGGAGCTACGACCCACTCGAGGACGTTAATTTTATCGAGAAAGAAATGGACCTCTGGCTTGCCGACATCGTCGAACGCAACTGGGAGACGATCGAACGGCAGTCCCGCTCCCCGGAGTTCGACATCGACGAATCGCTGACCGAGACGTTTACCGGCGTGGGAGCGACAGAAACCGACGTCGCAGCCGTCCTTCGGGAGTTCGAGTATCCATCGGATCCGATCGCCTGGAACCGATCGGACCGCGAGCGCCTCGCACGACTGCTCAGGCGGCGAACAAAGCCCATCATCGTCGTGGCCAACAAAGCCGACGTGGCCCCGGAAGAAAACGTCGAACGACTGCGGGATGCGGCAGACCACGTGGTCCCCTGTACCGCCGAGGGAGAACTCGCATTGCGTCAGGCCGAGGAAGCCGGAGCGATCTCGTACGATCCCGGCGACGCTGACTTCGAGGTCAAAGGCGAACTCACCGACGCCCAGCGCGAGGGACTCGAGAAAATTCGAGACGTGATGACGGCATCGGGCGGAACTGGCGTCCAATCTGCCCTGAACGAGGCCGTCTACGACCTGCTGGATCACATCACAGTCTATCCGGTCCAAAACGAGAACAGGTGGACGGACGGACAGGGGAACGTCCTCCCCGACGCGTTCCTCCTCCCGGAGGGATCGACACCGCTCGACCTCGCCTTCGCGGTCCACTCGGATATTGGGGAGGGATACATCCACGCCGTCGACGCACGAGAACGTCGCCGTATCGGGGAAGATCGCGAACTCGAAGAAGGCGACGTGATAAAAATCGCATCTACCGCAAACTAGGTGCGAGCAACCTCGATTTCTCCCTCAATCGATCCCAAAAGGGATTTTACGGTTCGGGATAATTAGATGTAATTAGTAACATGGGCGAATTTCCATCCTACGTCGACGTGTCGTATTCGGACGGTGAAAATGAGACGCCGGACGACTATCCAGGCATCGAATCCAAACTCGAGAAGGCCATCGAGGTCGTCCACGATGGCCTCGAAACCTACCGTACGCCCGCGATAATGTGGACGGGCGGAAAGGATTCGACGTTGACCCTGTATGTCGTCAAAGAGGTCGCAGAACAGTACGGATTCGATCTCCCGCCCGCGGTGTTCATCGATCATTTCCAGCATTTCGAGGACATCCACGCCTTCGTCGACCGCTGGGCGGACGAGTGGGGGTTCGAGGTCGTCTACGCGCGCAACGAAGACGTGGGCGCGTACGTCGAGGAACACGACCTCGAGCCCGGAGACGACATCCCGATCGACGAATTGAGCGAGCACAATCGCCACCACGTCCGGGAAATTCTCGAGTACGACGAGGAGACGTTCCCGTTCCTGCTCGACACCTACGTCGGGAACCATCTTTTGAAGACGGTCGCCCTCAACGATACTCTAGAGGAACGCGACATAGACGGCGTGATCTCCGGGATCAGGTGGGACGAACAGGAGGCCCGTGCAGACGAGACGTTCTTCTCGCCGCGTCACGATCCCGATATCTACCCGCCTCACGACAGAATCCAGCCGATCCTCCAATTCGCCGAACGCGACGTCTGGGATGCGTTCTGGTTCGTTGTCCTTCCCGACACCGTTGAGAACTATCCGGAGGATGGCCACGTCCCCCAATCGTACGACGACCTTCCGAACGACGTCGAACTCGAAGATTTGCCAATTTCTCCGAAGTACTTCGAAGGCTTTCGATCCCTCGGCAGCGAAATCTCGACCGATAAAGCCTCCCAGGAACCGGCCTGGCTCCAGGATCTCGAGAATACGACCGAACGTGCCGGCAGAGCCCAGGACAAAGAGGATCTCATGGAGCGACTCCGCGATCTGGGCTATATGTGAACCACCACGGGGGCAAGTGGTTCGAGACACGACGCGTCTCGTCATCAGGGAAATCAAATATTTCCGAACGACCCCGAGGCATTCGACTTGCGTATCTGTAGAGGCAAGTGGGGGATTAATCTCCGAGCGAGGAGAAACAATCAACCATACGCGCCCACGAACGAGCGCCGTCATACGAGTCACCACTCTATTGTAGACCGGCACCCGAAACTCACCAATGGACGTCCTCGGCGATCTGGTCCACCGCGACCGCAGATCCGACGCGACGGCGCTCCGGGCCCCAGCCGTTGGTCGGTCCTACGACCTTCGACGATTCTGTACGACCGCCTGGAAGGTCGGAAACTTCCTGCCCCACCTCGGGGTTCGTGCCGGTTCCATCGTCGGTATCGCCAACGATCCGGTCCCAGAATCCGTGTTGACCCTGTACGGCGCCGGTCTTCTGGGGGCAGTCGTCCGATTCGAAACGCCCGCCGCCACAACCGATCCAGTCGACCTCCGTGCGCTCATCGTTCCAGCCGTCAATCTCGACGAATACGAGGTCGGGCCGCGAACCAAATGCGTCGTCTACGGCGATGCACCCGGAAATCCTGACGATTCCTACTTTGAACGGGAGGTCTGGAGCGAAAACCCGACCATGCCACCCGTTTCCGTCTCGCCAGGGGACCCCTTGCTCGAAACTACCGAAGGGCGATTTACGCACGCAGAACTGTTGGCAGCCGGGAAACATGTCATCGAAGCGCTCGACATTACGCCGGGTGACAAAATCGCCGTCCGTGGTTCATTCTCCGTGCCCGGCATCGTCGCGGCCGGACTCGTGGCACCTGTGATGGCTGGTGCGTCGGCGGTTCTGGGCCGGACCGCTGAGGGAGATTACGTGGTGGGTGGGGACGACAGCGACGTTAACGTGGAGACGATATTCAATAAGTAACTCGCCGAGGCAGGTAATTCATGTATCCGCTCAGCATGGTCGGTCCGATTAAATCGGGATCCGTCACTGAATGGAGACGTGTTCGTTCTCCTCGTTGAGGGCGAGGTTCGTCGCGATTTCTGCATTCCGAACGGCATACTGGGCGGTCTGTCCGAGGCTGACGAGTACCTCCCGAACCTGCAGGAGCGACTCGTTCGACATCTCTTCGAGATCGTCTAAGATTTCGCGCTCGCGATGTTGCATCTCCGCGAACTGTGTGCGAGTCTCGATCGCCATGTCGTAATCCCGCTCGACAGCGGCGCGAACCCCGAGTTCGGTAATCGAGTTCACGTCGTCCGTGAACTCCCTGATGCGCCGCATCGTGGTATCATCTACGTCGAGGGAGTGTCCCTCGGTGTCAAGAACGATGTCCGCGATATCCTCGGCATTATCGGCCGTCAGTTCCAGATTTTTCGCGATCGATCGATAGCCAATGAGCGGAAAACCGCTGTCGAGGCCCACCGCACGTGCGAGATTGGGATTCTGGTACGCGGTGAAGATCAATCGAAGGAGCAACACGAAAATCTTGTTCGCCTGCCGTTCCCTGTTGAGCGCCCGTTGTGCCAAGTCGGGATTGCCACGTGCCATGGCCTTGATTGCCTCGTTTCGCATCGTACTGCCAGTGGATTCGAGCCGTTCGAGCAAGTTGTCGAGTGTGAAATCCTCAGGATCCACCGAGCATCGGATCGCGATCCGCTCGGGTGTCTCTTCGATGACACCCAGCCCCATGAGCTGTGTTTCGGCGTTGTAGACGGCGTTGATCTGCGAGGAATCCAGGGTCCCACCTTCCTCGACCTCGACATGAATAATTCGCCGGCCGAGCACGTACTGTGCGACGATTGCCCGTTCGACCGCGTCTGCGTCGAGATTCTGTGCGTGAATAATCGCCTCGCTTTCTTCCTGCTGGACGGACTCTGGCATCACCGTCAACGTCCCCTTCGAGCCCATACGAAGCGAGACCTCGTCCCCTTTATCGACGTCCTGATCGCTGGCCCACTCTGCGGGTAGCGTCATCGCGAGCGTCGACGGCCCCAGCCGCTGCACTTTACGCGTTTCCATACCCATTGTTCGCCACCAGAGACCTTAATATTCACTATATATCGTGGTTAGATTTACTGTGTATTATTATGTACATTCATTGTTTTGAATGCTGCCGAACATACATCGTCCCTACTCAGAGGACCCGTCGATTACCAATCGATAGCCACCCACTCCCGGATGGAGATCGTGCGTCCCTCAGATTATATACTAATACGCGGCCAGAGCCCCCTACGTTGTCGAATGGTAGTCAGCTGTTGGTAGCGCGGTGCAGCAGTCGGCCGGCGACCGCACCGCCTGTTCGCCCTCAGACGACTTTGAGTAGCTGCTGTTCGTACTTCCCGACCCGAACGCGAAGCCATCCACGAAGTTCCGCATCGAGATCCATATTGCCCGTATCTACCCGCAACGCGTCGATGTCACGGAGTTTGGCTTTCGAGGCGATGACTTCGATCTCGGAACGCTCTATGACGTCTGGCGAGATCTGGGCATTCCCTCGACCGAAGATGAATCCCTGCCCCCCGATCGGCGACACCACGATGACGTTGCGTTCGCCGAGTGCGTCAAGGATGTCCGACTCGGTCGCATCGCGGACGACCACGTCGCCGTCCCGCCACACGTCGACCCCCAGCGGGGTACCCTCGAAGCCAAGTTCCATCTTAACAGCTTCAAGAGTCGAACCAGGGCCGAGAATGTACGTCGCGTCAGACTCCTGAATCTCGGACGCGACGCCCTCGGCCAGCCCCTCCACGCTGCCGCCACCGATCTGCTTAGAGGACTGGAGCTCCTCGTCGACCGGCACGGTCGCCAGTCCCTGGAGTTCGGTCCTGACTTCGCCCCCTCTATAGGCGTCCTCGTCGATGTCGTTGACCTCGCGAACCTCGGTCCGATCGAACGTTGCAGCGATCCGGCCAGCCTCGCGAGGCGTGACCGCGAACACCGCCGAATAGACCTTCACGCCGGCGGGGACTCCGAGTATCGGTGTGTCATCGTCGATGTCCTCTAGCGCCTCGACAACGTCGACCGCGGTCCCGTCACCCCCGACGAAGAGTAACAGGTCAAGGTCTTCGGACACGAGTCCCCGGACGGCATCCCGCGTGTCCGACGCGGTGGTATCGATATCGCTTGCTCCATCTCCGTTCGGTCTTCCCACGACGATCGGGTCGAAGCCGGCGTCGCGAGCCTCGTCCTCGCCCATCACCCCTCCATAGGTGTAGAGTTCGATCTCGACGGGCTGTCGATTTAGCACGTCGAGGGCCGCGACAGCCCTGTCCGGGGCCCTAGGTTCGGCACCGCGTTGACGTGCCTCCTCGACCTTGTCGTCGGTGCCTTTCAATCCCACGCGTCCCCCCATACCCGCAATAGGGTTGACGACGAATCCGAGGCGGCGCATGGACGAACCCCGGGTCGGACGTCTCAAAAGGGATGCGATCGAGGCCGTCTCCTCCGGTCAAAACGGAACACGTTAAGGCCCCCACGCGACAACGAACCGGTATGTTCCCACTGCAGGCGCTGCAGGACACCCCCGGCACCATCGACGCGATGGGCTGGACCGTACTGGTCGTCAGCCTCGCGATTACCGTCGGCTGGCTGTGGTATCTCTATCGGTGACCTCGACCCGCTCCCGGAGCCAGTCGGTCGCTTCGTGTAGCGTTAGCTCGTCGGGTGCGTCGATTTTCACCCGCACGAATTCGCCCGGATAGCTGCCGACCTTCACGTCGAAACGCTGCTGAAGTCGTTCGAGACGATCCAGGAGTGCGCTTTCGGGTTCGTCGACGGTCACGAATCCGACGTGTCGTTTCTGTCCCGTGAACTCTTCGGCGATGGTCTCGAACATCCCCTTCATCTCCGCGGGGACGCCCGGCAGGACGTAGATGTTCTCGACGATGCACCCCGGAGCCACGCCCACGTCGTTGTGGAGCGGACGGGCACCGGCCGGGATGTCGAGGGTCCCGGCCGCCAGGTCGCCGTGAGCGTACCCACCCTCCGATTCGAGATGATCCAGGACTGGCTCGCTGGGCTCTAAGGTGCGACCGACGGCAGCCGCGATGGCATCCATAGTAACGTCGTCGTGGGTCGGTCCGAGACCGCCGGTCACGATCACGGCGTCGTATGCCGCCGCGTACTCGTTGACGACCTTCGCGATGTCCGCCATCCGATCCGGGACGACCGTGATCCGCTCCACCGTCGTGCCGCGTTCGAACAGGCGCTCGCCGAGCCACGCGGCGTTCGTGTTGACGGTGTCACCGGCGAGCAGTTCGTCGCCCACGGTCACGAGCGCGACCTCCATACCACCTTCTTCGAGCGGGTCGACCAAAAATCAGCCCATCCCTGGGGGTGGTCCCTGGCGATCGTTCCCATCGTGATCGGTGTCGAGACCGTATTCCTCCCGTCTCACCCGTGCGTGCTGGATTTGCAGGTAGTAGTAGACGGCCCCGACGATCCCACCGAGGAGCAACACCCCGGCGAGGCCGCCGAACAACCAGAGATCTCGGTCGAGATACCACCGGACGAGCAATATCGAGGTGTCAACGTCGTCCCAAAGCAGGTGGACGCGATCGCCGACCTCGTGTCTATCGTCGTTCGTTGGCCGGACCTGCGACAGGAGGGGTAGCTGAGCGTCGGTATCCGGCGGGAGGGCAACCTCGTAGCTCCCGTGAACCGGTGGCTGGATCGCGATCTGTTTGCCGTTTTTCGGGGTTGTGAACGCAATTTGCCCCTCGTCAGCAGGAATTTCGACGATCGTCCGCTGGCGCGTCGTCTCGACGCCGAGCGTCTCGACCATTTGGGTAGATTCGTCCGGGTACGTCCGCGTCACGTTGCCGTCCACGTACCTGTCGACAGTCCCGTTTGGGTGCCGAAATTGGAGGGACCGAAGTTCGAGTGGCCGTTCGATGGTGAGTCGGTCCGTCCTGTGAAAGGACATCGTTCCGTTCCCTCCCGTCACCTTCGCGGAGACGTTGTACACCGCTGTGTACTGCTCGCGATCGATGACGACGTAGCCGTCGCGGTCGGTCTCGAAGTTGTAGTCTGCGTCCGTCGAGAGTGCCTCCGGGTCGGCCGGCTCGGGACCGAAAATTGTGGTACAGCCTGTCAGACCGAAGAGGAGGACGAGCGCGAGGGCAGCGAGGAGGCGCCGATTCATATCAGACGACGGCGAGTAGTTCGGAGGGAAGGTAGGGGCCGATGTCAGACAGGAGCCCCGGTGGATCCGTCCCTTCGTCGCAGACGATACTCTGTTCGAGCAAGCCTAGCCGCTCGACGGTCACAATGTCGTCGGCGTGTCCAGCGCGGTTCACCGTCGCGCGAACCTCCGAACGCGTGGCACTGTTGACGTTGACCCGGCCCGGCCCACGTTGCCAGTCGTAGAGTCGATCCCGTTCAGCGTCTGCGAGTCGTGCCGGGGAGTCCTCGCGTTCGACGAATCGCATCGGGACGTGCTGGACGAGCCCGAATCGCTGTCGAATCTGAGCGGGGGTCCCCGGTCCCAGCCCGAGTTCGTTCGCCGGAACGTGAACGTCCTCTCCGGCGTCGAGGACGAACCCGTCGTCAGACCAGGATTCCAGCGTTCCGACATAGGTCTCGCCCGGGGTTCGATGGGGAGTGATGGCCCCCCATTCGGCTGCGAGAACGTTCCGGGCTGCGGGAGCGTCCTCGCCGGTAATCGTGATAGACGGGAAGTCGTCGTTTCTGAGCCCGACCGAGTACTCGACCTCGAGAGCGGCCAACTCGCCGTCGACCACGGACTCGAGCGACTGGAGGCTTCGCGTCTTGGCGTCGCCGGACACGTACAGTTTTGTCGCGAGAACAACCATCGGTCAGGCTTCCACGCCCTCGTCGGCAACGCGGAGTTCCTCCTGGAGCTCCGCGATGCGTTTGTCCATCGCGTCGACGAGCCGCTGGTTGTCCATCGTTTCGAGCGGTCCGCCGCACTGCGGACACTCGAATCCAAACTCCATGGCCTCGCCGAACTCGAATCGGAGCTGACACTCCCCACAGAGATAGAATTCGTTCTCGCGTTCGTACTCGCGTCGTTCATCAAGCGCCTCGAGCAGACGATACATTTCGGTTTCGAGTTGCTCGGGAATGTTCTCGTATTCGAAGGTCCACAGGTACGTGAGCCACCCAGAGTCCTCGTCGCGGAGCCGCCGATAGGTGGCCAGATCGTTCTCATAGAGAATAAAAAGCGCCCGGCGGACGTCGTTGAGTTCCAGTCCGAGTTCCTCCGCGAGTTCCTCGTCGGTGACCTCACCGTCAGGGGGAGCCGCCGCGACCGGCATCCCGTTGGGACCGACGAGTTCGTGGAGGTACTTCTGAATCACCGGGTCGTTCAGGAGTTCCTCAAAAGCCATAGTACACTATTCGTCCTCGAAGTCGTTTAAATCGCTCGATAGTGACTGCCACTACTGTCCGGCGATCACTTCTCGACCCGTTTGACTTCTTTGCCCGTGGCTTTCGGAACGACCTCGTGGGTCGCATTCGACCACTCGCGATCGAGTTCGTCGCCGTCGAACAGTCGGTCGAGAAAGACCGCGAGACCAGCGACCTCCGAGTGCGGCTGGTTCGTTACCCCGACGTTGTACTCGGCTCGTTCGTAGATGTCGAAGGGCACCTTCTCGGCCCCCACAACCACCAGGATCGGCTCGGTTCGGAATCGGGTTCGGATTTCGGATTCGACCTCCTGTATCGGGAGGCCGTACATCGTGAGGTGGACTACGACCCCCGGCCAGTTCCCGAGGAGTGCCCGGTGCTCGTCGGTCGTCTCAACACCGAACGGGCCGCCGAAGCGTTCCGTAACCTCGTCGATAGTGTCCTTCGAGTCGGACGCATCCCCAGCGATGACGATGCGGTCCGCCCCCAGCGCTCGGGCGGTCAACCCCACATGTGTCGTCATCCTGTTGTCCCGTCCCGGACGATGACCCAGTCGCAACACCACGACATCCGCTTCCTCGTCCATGGTTCCCGATACGTCGGCGTGCGTTAGGGGGTTTCGGTAGAAGGGGAGGGACGGGCTGCGACACCGGGGATTCGTCCGGACCTCGAAACCGACTTACCGTTCCCTGACGCAAACCAATCAATGAACCTGTTCGGACGACGCATCTGTCTCACCGGTGGCGGCGGCTTCGTCGGCTCGCATCTCGCCGAACGGCTGGTCGTGGACAACGACGTAGTCGTTGCCGATCACTTCGGTAACGGTCGACGCGAGTGGATCCCAGACGAGGCGAGCGTGGTCGAGGGCGACCTGACCGACGCCGCAGTCGTTGACGAGGCGATCGACGAAGACACCGAACTCGTGTTCCACCTCGCCGCAGACAAGGCTGTCAACACGGACGATCCCGACGCACAGTTTCGGAGAAATACGGCCATGACGGCCAACGTTCTCGAGCGAGCGCGTTCCGTAGATTGCGATGGCGTCGCGTTTACGTCCTCCTCGACGGTTTACGGGGAAGCCCCCCGGCCGACCCCGGAGGACCACGCACCGCTCGAACCGATCAGCCGGTACGGGGCCGCAAAACTCGCGGAGGAGGGTCTGTGTTCGGTCTATGCCCACAGCCACGGTGTTCGAGCGTGGATCTTCCGATTCGCAAACGTCGTGGGATCGCGGTTGCAGCGTGGTGCCGTCATACCGGATTTCATCCACAAGCTGGACGAGGATCCGACGACGCTCGAAATACTCGGCGACGGGCGCCAGGAGAAGTCCTACATGCACATCGACGAGTGCGTCGAGGCGATGTGCCATGTCGTTCGCGAAACCGACAAACCGGTCAACACCTACAACCTGGGAACCCGCACGACGACGTCGGTCCGCCGGATCGCAGACATCGTCGCAGACGAGATGGACCTCGATCCGACATACGAATTCACCGGTGGTGAGCGGGGGTGGGTTGGTGACGTGCCCCGAATGCGGCTTGACGTCGAGAAGCTCGCCGACGCGGGCTGGGAACCAAGTATCTCGTCGGACGAGGCGGTGCGGCGAGCCACACGAGCGCTTCTCGCAGAACGGTAGCGAAATCTGGGCGTTGGAGATATGCAAGTGGAGACGGGAGTGGGAGCGTTACACGGAAAACGGAGTCCTGGCGACGAGTTCGGCTTCGATGGCGCGGAGGGTCCCTTCGGCAGTGAAGTCACCCCGCTGAGAATCCGGCCACGTCTCCTCGAATGCGGCCGATTCGCCGGGCATGAGTTCTGCGGCATACGTCGACTGTTCGAATGCCCGACCGTCGCTGTAGCGCCAGATTTCGACCCCGTCCTCGAGGACCGCGAAATCCGCTCGGCAGGCGTCCCGAAACGTCAACTCGACCGGGGTGTCGCCGGCATTCACCACCCGGAGTCGAAACTCGACATCGGCGCCAGTGGTTACCCACAGCGACGTCTCGAGCATACCCCCGTTTCGCGGCGCGTCGGCAAAAGCGCTTCCCGACCAGAGAGGTGTATCGAACGTGGAGCCCGTCCTTCTGGCGACGCTCGAAGAGTAAATGGGCACGTGTCAAGGGAGTAGTCGTGCCGAAATAACTCGACGAAACGTTTACCCTCAAGTTGTGTGAGCTATTGTGGTATGGACCTCGCGTTCACCTCGGCAGTCGACATCGCGGACCGCGTCAACTCGGGCGATCTCGATCCCGTGGCTGTCGTCGAAACATACCTCGATCGAATCGCCGCCCGGGGGGACGTCACCAACGCGTTCGTCACCGTGATCGAATCGGACGCCAAAGACTCCGCCCGGGCGGTTAGAGACCGGGTCGAGGCGGGCGAGGACCTCCCGCTTGCAGGCGTTCCGATCGGGATCAAGGACCTCGCCGATTTCAAGGAGGGCGTGCGACACACGATGGGATTGAAACCCCGTGAGAATACCGTGGCCGACGAGACCTCGGTAGTCACCCAGCGACTGGAGGAAGCGGGGGCCGTGGTGGTCGGCACCACAAACACCCCGGAACTGGGCCACCGGGTTCGAACGGACAACATGCTACTCGGACCCACCGGTACGCCGTTCGATCCCGACCGCAACGCGGGCGGGTCATCGGGCGGGTCGGCTGCCGCGCTGGCCGACGGATTGTGTGCACTCGCGACCGGTTCGGACGTCGGGGGATCCTTACGAAATCCGGCGGCCTGCTGCGGCGTCGTCTCCGTGAAACCGACTCACGGGCTCGTCCCGCGGGGCAGTCGAGCCAACGGTTATCGCGGTCACACGCCGGTCTCTGTCGTGGGGCCAATGGCACGCGACGTCGCGAGCCTCGCATTGATGCTCGACGTGATCGCCGGCGTAGACCGGATCGATCCGTTCAGCGTTCCAACGCCGGAGACCTACGCGGATCGACTCCACACCGGAACGGACACCGGCGAGTTGCGACTCGCGTATTCGTACGGCCTGGATCGCTTTCCGGTGACCCGCTCGGTTCGAGAATCCATCGATGCCACCCTGTCCGATCTCGAAGACGCAGGGGCAACCGTCGACGAGATCACGATCAACGGACCTACCCGAGACGCCATCGAGGAGGCGTACCTAATCACCGTGACGACGTACTTCGCTTCGGCGGTCGCAGAACTCGATCGAGCGGTTGGCGAGGACTTTCTCGCAACGAACGCCGACGAGGTCCCATCGAGGCTTTCGGAACTCGTCGAGGTTGGACGAAGCCACGAACTCACGTCTTATACGGACACTGAGTTCGCCAGAACTGCGCTATTTCACGCGATCGAGGATTCGCTCGAGGGCTACGACGCACTGATTTGTCCGACGCTCGCGACGCCACCGCTCACCCACGACGAGGACATTCCCGAGGAGATCGACGGCGAGCCCACCGACGGGATGCCGACCGACTGGACCCTGGCGTGGCCGTTCAACCTCACCGGCCACCCGGTCGTCAACGTGCCCGCCCACACCGCCGACGGTCTTCCGATCGGGATGCAGCTCGTCGGCTCCACCTACTCGGAAGGGCGCCTGCTGGAGGTCGCCGCCGAAATCGAGACGGCAAGCCCCTGGACCTATCCGGATGCGTAACGGCGTTGTCGGTCCAGTGTTGTTCTGACGGTCGTCGATCGCCCAGATCGAGTGGCGAGGAAGGTCGTGAAAGCAGTCAGGTGCCGATTCAAAAGCGAGCCACTGCGTCCGGAATCGGGTGTTTCTTAGTCGTCAGCGGCCGTCTTCGGCGGCGGACCACCCTCGTGTGCGCGAGCGCGTTCTCGGAGCCGTCCGGAGATTGCGGGTACTTCCGACGGCTCGACCGGACCACCCCATTCAATCTCCTCGATCGAGCGGGGGAACTCCCGGAGCGAGTAGTGGATCGCGATACCACACTTCGCCCCCTCGCCCATCGCGACCGGTACCTGGTTGTGACCGGGCGTGACGTCGCCCACGGCGTAGACGCCCGGAACGTCGGTTCGGCCATGGTCGTCGACATCGATCTGTCCGTCGTCGGTGAGCGGGACCCCGAGCGACTCCGCGAGGTCGGTGTTGTACTCCGCCCCGTACATCGGGAAGCCGCCGCGGTACTCCCGGCGGCTTCCGTCCTCGAACTCGAATGCGGAGAGCCATCCATCGTCGTCCTTCTCGATTGCGACGACGTCCTCGGTTATCACGTCGATGGGATGGGCCTCGAGTTGCCGGGCCTTTTCCTCCGACCACGACGGTTCGACACCCCGGGTCAGAATGTCCACGTCGGGTGTGAAATTCAGCATTATCATGGCGACCTGGGCGGCGGAGTCCTCCGCTCCCATCACGTAGACAGGTTCGTCGACGAACATGTAGGCGTCGCAGTGCAGGCAGTAGTGGAGACCCTTTCCCGTCCGGGGCAGCGGCGGGTCGGGTCGTTTGTCCGCGAACCCGGTGCCAAAGACAACGGCGTCCGCCGTTGCCTCGAAATCGCCGCCAACGACGCGAAAGCCCTCGTCGAGTTCCTCGACATCGGTGACGAAATCGCGGACGTGTTCTCCGCCGTACGATTCGACTTGCGCTTTGGCCGTCCCCAGGAACTCGTTGCCCGAAACTTCCTCCGGGACGCCGACGACGTTGTGAGTATCCAGCATCATCGCTGCGCGGCCACCACCTCGATCGACGAGGACGGTGTCGTGGCCCAGACGCGTCGTGTACAGTGCCGTCGTCAGGCCAGCAGGACCACCGCCCACGACGACGACCTCGTAGTGATCTTTCATCGTTCCCTCGTAACAGAGCCGACAATTTAACTCCAGGGAGTGGGTGTAAACGCGTTGCCAGTACGTGAACCGCCTCGGGGTCAAGCCCCGGGACATTCGCCTCGACCGCCTTTAAAATCGAACCGGAAACAGCTCTTGGTCCTAGTAAATACCCCAAAACGTCCGATTACAAGATTCCATCGGAACCCCGGCAGTGTGCCGGCCGAGTTGGATCGACCTTTCATGTGATATAATCACACGAAGCAAGGGCAGACGATATAAGTGATGAACTCTTACAACCGGTAACCACTCGGGGCAGGGGAACGGCCTCCTGTAGGCAACAAGGATACAATGACAAGTCGCGTATACAGACTCCATTCGACTCTCGAACTGCAACTCGACGATGTCTACGAATTCTTCGACGGCTACGACCTGCCCGTCGAGATCGAAGACGTGGACATTACGCGGCGAAACAACACCCTCATCGTGAGCGCTGTCTCGGCCGAGGACAACATTTCGAAGTACACACCGACAGCCCAGCTGAAAGCCTCGATCGCCGAGAACCGTCTCTATGAGACCGAAGAAGGCTGGCAGGAAACGCCGCCGGATCCCCAGACGACCGCGAGTTCGTCGAACGGCGATGGGCCGCAGTGGAGCAGCCTCGGCGACGGCAGCCAGATGCAAGAGCAAGAAGTCGAAGTGAATTCGAAACTCGTCGAGTATGCGTGCTTTAAAGGAGATCGTGAGACCGTCCTCCAGAATACCGCGCTCCAGTACCCGATGTTCGAGGTTCTCGAGGATCTCGCGAAGGCATCGTCGAAAGGAACGCTGACGGCCATTGTTGCGGTCGACGACGAACTTCGGGCCGTTCGAATCGTTGACGGCGAGGAGCAGGCCGCAAGCATCGAAGTCGTCGACGACCCACAGAATCGCGACTCCGAGAACGCCGTCAACTGGCGCGACAACGAATTTATCAGCGGTTGATACCGGTCGCCGGAGACCGAACCGGATACCCGTAGTCGATTCGACCGGTATTCACATCGGAGGCCCTCGTCCCGGGATCCATCCGCTAATCGTCACCCATCGAGCGGTGCCACAGCCAATTATTCCGATATGAAGCCAACTACGCTTCTTCGACTTCGTCGACCGCGAACTCCCGCCAGTGGTGGACGCTCCACATGCCCAGGCCGGTGCAGATCAACGCTGCCGACAGGAAATAAACGATGAGGTGCGAGGCGACGATGCGACTAGGGTACCGTACCCCGTACCGGAGTCCCTCGACGGCGAGCCCGAACAGCAAGCCACTCGCAATTGCGAGACTCGAGGTGGCAATCAGAATTGAAACCCCCTCAAGTGATTCGTCGTCGAGTTTCGCGAGGCCGATCACGAACGCGGTGGCGGTCGCGAGCACGTAATAGGGGAGGCGACCGCCCAGGCCGGTGACGTCGCCGGAGAGGAGACCGACCACGCCGACCAGCCCAGCGGTCAGGAGGATCGTCACCAGGCTGATGACACCGATGAATCGGCGGGGAAGATTCCGGTAGATGCGGTGCCAGTCCATGTACGGATCACCAGACCGGTCATAGAAAAACGTTGAGGGTGTGCGACGACGGTCGAATCGACAGGAAGTATTTACGTACCCATCGCGAAAATCCCGGAACGAATGGGTCAGTCGCTCGAGAAAATCACGGTTTCCGACGACGGGTACTCGCTTCCCGTCGAGAACCTGCTCACCGGACGGGGGTTCATCACGGGTAAGTCCGGCAGCGGCAAGTCCAACACTGCGAGCGTCATCGTCGAGGAGTTGCTCGATCGCGATCTCGGACTGTTGATCGTCGACACCGACGGCGAGTACCACGGTCTCAAAGAGGAGTACGACCTCCTCCACGTTGGCCAGGGACCTGAGTGCGAACTCGAGATCACGGCGGCCGACGCGGACCGGCTGGTCCCCTACGCGCTCGAGGATCGCATGGCGATTCTCCTGGACGTTACCACGTACGCCGAGGAGGCTACACACGAGGTGCTTGAGGCTGTGGTCGAGGCGCTGTTCGAGGCCGAGGCCGACTACCGCATCCCGTTTTTACTCATCGTCGAGGAGGCTCACGAGTTCATGCCACAGCAGGGCGGGGCCGATTCGGACCTCAAGAACCTCCTGATCCGGGTGGCGAAACGGGGACGTAAACGCGGGCTGGGAATCTGCAGTATGTCCCAGCGCCCGGCGTCGGTCGACAAGAACTACATCACCCAGTGCGACTGGTTCGTCTGGCACCGACTCACCTGGGACAACGACACGGCGGTCGTCAGCCGGATTATGGGTGGCGAGAGGGTCGAGACCGTGAAGTCGCTCGATGATGGCGAAGCGCTCGTTCTCACGGACTGGGACGAGCAAGTCGACAGGGTCCAGTTTCGACGAAAGCGAACGGTCGACGCCGGCTCGACACCGTCACTCGAGGCCCTGAACCCCTCCTTCGGGAATGAAGAATCGAGCGCGGAGAACAACCAGACGACGGACTCGTCCGATTCGTCGTCCATGGAGACGACGTCGACCGAATCATCGAGTGCCGCGGAAGCCTCGTCGACGTCCTCGATAGAACCCACCCCGACTGAATCCGGTCGTGCCGGACGATCAATGGGTGCCGCCGGGAGCGACGGAGCCGGGCAGCGATCCGACGGCGCCGGCGGCGCGTACGCCAGCGCAAAGCCATCGCTGCGACGACGGCGCGAACGTCGGGAGACTCCGGCCAAGAACGCCGACCCCGTCTGGGAGTTTGCCGCCATGCTCGTCTACCTCTACGACGTGTTCGCATGGCTCAACATGTCGGTCGTCTACCGAATGGAACTCGTGTTGTCCGAGTCGGTCGACGCACTCACCGATCCGTCCGGCAACCGGACGGACCCCCGTCGACCCGGTCGGTACGAGCGGTACGTCTACCGGCTCCTCGCTATCGTCGGCCTGCTCGGTATCTACCTGATCGCCTTTCTCGTTATCCTCCGATTATTCTAATCGGGGCGCTCGGAATCCTTCCTGCGCATAGTTGTTGGAGCCGGTCGAAATCCTGGAGATTCGGATGTGGTAGCTGACGTTTGTGTCTCACTCGGAGACGATCGGAAGTCCGATCGTAACGCGGCTGCCTCGGTGGTCCGTTTTCTCGAACGTGAGGGTGCCATCCGACCGATGGACAATCCAGTGGACGAGCCAGAGGCCGAGCCCGCTTCCGTGATACAACGGTTCGATATCGCGATCCCCTAACAGGACCCCGGCTTCCTCATCAGGGATCCCGGGACCGTCGTCAGCGATCGTAATCCGCACCATCTCGTCTCCCGCCTCGACGGTTATCGTCACAGACGGCGTTCGTCGATCGTTGTGGATGATTGCGTTCTCGACGAGTTCCTCGATCGCCCTTGGCAGGTCCTCCGTTTCCACCAGGACCGGATCAGCCGGAATGTCGATCTCGATGTCGGCGTCCGGATGCGATTCCCCCGCCGTTGCCGCGACGCGTTCACAGATAACGCCCGGATCCTTCACCTGAAGTTCGGGCCGTCCGGTGACGATCTCGACGATTTCGCGTTCCTTGGCGACCGTCTGAAGGAGCTTATCGCTCCGATCGATGATTGCCGTCGCGTCCGCGGCCACATCCTCGTCGCTCGTCTCCTGTAAGATCGTATCGGCATACCCGCGAACGACCGTCATGTCGTTGTTAAAATTGTGGCGCAAAACCCGATCCAGCACCTGCAACTGGCGGATTCGCTCTTTGCGCTCGGTGATATTGCGTCCAATACCGGTGATGACAGGTTCACCATCCGGATCTTCGAGTAGCGTCGAGACGAATTCGAACGGTATCCGGGTGCCGTCCTTGGTAACGAGGTCCGCCTCGTACCGCGACGACCCCGTTTCGAGCGTCTCAACGAGGTACCGGAAGACACGTTCGTGATGGTCGGGGTGGATGAACTCGGCTGCATTCATTGACGCGACTTCCTCGTCGGTGTATCCCGATATTTCGGTTACTGCCTGGTTCCATCGACGTACGTCCGCGTTTGTATCGTTGACGAAGAAGCCATCCTCCAGCGAATTAAAGATCGCCTCGTTGAACTCCCTGTACTCGCGTAATTCCCGCTCCCGTTCGCGACGTTCGGTGATTTCCCGACTGTTGATGACGTATCCCTCAAGCGCGGAGTTTAGCCGATTGCTCCCAATCGACTCCACCCATACCCAGCTTCCGTCTTCGTGTTTCATGCGATGGCTAACGCGTTCGGTCGTCTGGGCGTCCGTTTCGACCATGCGAGAGAATCGATCGACGACTTCCTCTCGATCGTCCGGGTGGACGAACTCGAACGTGTTCGTGCCCACGAGGTCATCGGGATCGTACCCGAGAATGTTGCTGACTGACGGGCTAACGTACCTGTTGGTGCCGTCCTCATCGACCACGACGATGATGTCGTGGGAGTGTTCCAACAGCGCGGAGAGCCGGTCACCAGTTAGCTGTTCTTCCATCATGCCCCCATTTCGCCTTGCCAGGACCTCCGAAGTATCATTGATTTCGGTCGAATCTCGTGAAAGGATCGCTGCCGTGCTCGCCGACGTCCACGCTTGAGTGCTCGCCCGTAAACCACCGTCGTCGTTTCGAAGGATATCATCCGCCTGGTCACTGCGTTTTAATACCATCTCCAGTGGAATAAGCCATCCGGCCGTTTTCGTCGCATGGGCGGTCGTACCGACGGATGGAACGGGTAGCGGTACGTTTTGCTCGGTCAATATGTTCAGGCAAGAAAAACCAAATCGGTCAACTACCCACCACAGCTTTACCGTGTCGTCGTGTACCACATTGTGGCATGAGCGACGACTGGATCGATCCGAAGTTGTCCGATGAGCTCGTAAGCGTCAGTCGGACGACGGTGGGCGACGAACTCCGAAGCGTCGCATACTTCACCGAAAACGAGGTCGAACAGCTCTATCTCAGGTCGGACCTGGATCGGACGGCGGACCTCATGGGCTTTGCAGAACTCGAACGCGCCGGTTTCAGGGCGGACGATCTCTATGCGAACACCCAGCTGGGCGAGTACCGTGCTACAATCCGTATGTTCGACCGCGGCTACCTCACTCGGGTCATTGAGGACCGTCAGGGCGCTTGGATCACTACCGACACGATGTCGATGGACCGCTTCGAGGAACTTTCCGATGCGATCGAAGCAGTGCTCAAGCGATACTCGCCCGGCGAGTGAGTCGAACAACCGTCGGTCCGATTCCCCCAATCCCGCCTTTTTCGGTCCCCAAGGTCGACCTGCTCCCTCCAGCGACGGGCACGCACATTCATTTCGATCCGGAGCGTATCCTCGACCTGACGCGTCAACAATGAGCCAGACCGAACATCGGTGCGTATGCGGTGCCGTGCTGCGGTACCGACAGGACCTCCGCGGAGAACGCGGGACCGGAACGCCCACTTGGAAGTGCAAGGACTGCGAGACGCCGGTCCCCGGGATCGTCGCCGAGAAAATCAAACACCAACACCCCTGATCGGTCGGCGAAACGGTTACTTGTCGAGGAGATGCTACACTCTGGCATGGAGGATCGATCACCCGACGTGGCAACCCAGATCGAGGACGGTGCACTCGAGCGCGCCGTCGAGTGCGTCCGGAACGCGGACGACGTCGTGGTCTTTACCGGGGCAGGGATTTCGACCGAATCCGGGGTCCCAGACTTCCGGAGTCCCGGCGGAGTCTGGGACAAATACGATCCGAGCGACTTCACAATTCAGGCGTTGCGGCGCGACCCGGTGCCCTATTGGGAGCGGCGACTCGAACGACGCGCGGAAAGCACCGTAGACTGGTCTGCGATTCAACCCAATCCCGCCCACGAGGCGATCACCAAGCTCGAGTCTGAGGGGCCCCTCTCGTGGGTGATTACACAGAACATCGACGGGCTCCACCAGGCGGCCGGCACCGATCCCGATCGCGTTCTCGAACTTCACGGTACGCGGACGCGCGCGAAGTGTCTCGATTGTAACGAACGATTTCCACTCGACGTCCTCGAGGAAAAGCTGGAGGACGAATCGTTACCACCCCGGTGTGACCTCTGTGACGGTCTGCTGAAACGAGCCACGGTTTCCTTCGGCGAACGGCTCCCCGAGGAGGTCATGCGCCAGGCGCGAACTGCCGCGACGGAGTGTGACTGTATGCTCTCGATCGGTTCCTCGTTAACCGTCCAGCCCGCGGCGTCGCTGCCACGGACCGCGATCCAGTCGGGTGGCGATCTCGTGATCGTGAACCTTGAGCCTACGGGGCTCGAACGCCGGGCGGAAACGACCTTCTTGAAGGGGAAGGCAGGGACGGTCGTTCCCGAGATCGTCGAGCGCGCGCTCGAGTAGAAGCTGCCGAAACGATTGTATCGACCCTGCCGTGACGGTTGTAGCAATCGCCTCCTGCAGGAGGTCGACCTCGAAACAAGTTTAAACGCCGCGACGGAAGTGGAGGCTACTATGGGTAAGAAGTCGAAGGCCAAGAAAAAGCGGCTCGCTAAGCTCGAACGGCAGAACAGCCGCGTCCCCGCGTGGGTCATCATGAAGACCGATCGTGACGTCATGCGAAATCCGAAGCGCCGCAACTGGCGGCGGAGTGACACGGACGAATGAGCGCCGAATTCGACGAACGCGTGATGACGGTGCCGCTCCGGGATGCACTGGCCGAACCCAAGGGTGCCCGCGCCGACCGCGCGATGAGTCTGGTACGCTCCCACCTGGCCCAGCACTTCAAAGTGGACGAAACGGAGGTCCGGCTGGACCCCTCAATCAACGAAGCTGTCTGGGAGCAGGGTCGAAGCAAGCCACCGAGCAAGCTTCGGGTTCGCGCAGCCCGGTTCGAGGAAGAAGGCGAACGCATCGTCGAGGCAGAGACGGCATAACGTGCTTCGTGCGGCCCTCTCCGGCTCGTCGTACGTCGGCGTTTTTGCACGGGCCACCGACGACTGTCTGTTGATCCGCCCTGACGTCGAGTCGGACCTCCGCGAAGAGTTTGAGGCTGAACTTGGCGTCCACGCGATACAAACGACCGTCGCCGGGGCGTCCACAGTTGGGGCTCTGGCGTGCGGGAATGAAAACGGGCTGCTCGTAAGCAGCAGGATCACGCCGCGAGAGCGCGAACGCATCGAGGAGTCTGCAGGACTCCCCGTGACCGAATTGCCGGGTCGTATCAATGCAGCCGGCAACGTCGTCCTCGCAAACGACAGCGGGGCCTACGTCCACCCCGATCTCACGAGGGAGGCGATCCAGGTCATCCATGACGCCCTCGACGTTCCTGTCGAGCGCGGGATGCTCGCTGGCGTACGGACAGTCGGGACAGCCGCCGTCGCCACAAACGAGGGCGTGCTGTGTCATCCCAAGACTACGGACGAGGAACTCGACTTTCTCGAAGGACTGCTCGACGTCTACGCCGACATCGGAACGATCAATTACGGCGGACCGCTGGTAGGGGCCGGCCTGGTGGCAAATTCGAACGGCTACGTCGCCGGGCGTGAAACCACCGGACCGGAACTCGGACGTATCGAGGACGCGCTCGGCTATATCGACTGAGACACGGGTAGGAACATTCTTCCGGCTTGCGACCACAGGCTCGTATATGAGTGAACGCGAGTTTACGGTCAAGGGATCCTTCCCGGCCCGCTTCGGCGATCAGGAATTCGAAAAGCGACTCGTGGCCCCAAACGAGAACGTGGCACGCGACCACATGTACGCGTTGTTGGGCTCCCAACACGGACTGAAACGAACCCAGATCGAAATCACGGAGGTAGAGGGATGAGCCTGGGTGGCGGTGGTGGCGGACAGCTGGAAGAACTTCAGCAGCAGCTCCAACTGCTCGAACAACAGAAGCAAGCCATTCGGGCCGAAATCCAGTCTGTCCGGGCCCAGCAGGGGATGATCGACGACGCGATCGATGCCGTCGAAACGCTCGAAAGCGACTCGACAGTCCAGGTCCCGCTCGGCGGCGGTGCGTACGTTCGCGCCGAAATCCAGGACATCGACGAGATCGTCGTGGAACTCGGTGGGGGCTATGCCGCCGAACGCGATTCAGACGGCGCGATCTCCTCTCTCGAGAACAAGCGAGATGCCCTCGACGATCGCATCGAAGACCTCGAGGGCGAGATCACGGAGATCGAGTCGGACACCGAAGCTCTCGAGGCAAAGGCCCAACAGCTCCAACAACAGCAGATGCAACAGCTCCAACAGCAGATGGGTCAGGGGCAGGACGAATAACGCAGGACGAATGTTCGACGGACTGAAAAAGAAGCTGGGATCGTTCAAGTCGGAGGTCGAAGAGTCCGCGGAAGTGGAGCCAGAATCCGATATCGAGGAGACACCGGCACCCGATTCGAGTGACGACGAACGCACCTCGGAGGAGAGCGCTGACGAACCCGGACTCGCAAAGCGGGCAGCGCTCGCAGCAACCGGCAGAACTGTCATCACCGAAGAGGAACTCGATGAGCCCCTCGAACATCTCGAACTCGAGTTGCTCCAAGGTGACGTCGAGATGAGCGTGGCAACAGAGATCACAGACCGGATTCGAGAGGACCTCGTCGGCGAAACGCGAAAGCAGGTCGAATCCGGCGAAATGGTGATCGAGCGTGCGATCGGAGATGCCCTCCGTGACGTAATCAGCGTCGGACAGTTCGACTTCGACGCCCGCATCGAGAAGACGAAAAAACCGGTGGTTATCGTGTTTACGGGCGTAAACGGCGTCGGTAAGACTACCTCGATCGCGAAGCTCTCGCAATATCTCGAATCGCGCGGGTACTCGACCGTCCTCGCTAATGGCGATACCTATCGCGCCGGGGCCGCAGAACAGATCCGCGAGCACGCTGAGGCGCTTGATACAAAACTCATCGCGCACGAGCAGGGGGGCGATCCCGCAGCCGTCATTTACGACGCCGTCGAGTACGCCGACGCAAACGAAGTCGACGTGGTCCTAGGCGACACGGCGGGACGGCTACACACCGCCGACGATTTGATGGCCCAGCTCGAAAAAATCAATCGCGTCGTCGAGCCCGATCTAACGATCTTCGTCGACGAAGCCGTTGCGGGACAAGACGCCACAAAGCGTGCCAAGGAGTTTGACGACGCTGCCGAGATTGACGGGACGATTCTCACGAAAGCCGACGCTGACTCCCAGGGTGGCGCCGCAATCTCCATTGCACACGTCACCGGGAAACCGATTCTCTTTCTCGGCACCGGGCAGAGCTACGACGACCTCGAACGATTCGATCCCGACGTTATCGTCGATCGATTGCTCGAAACGTAACCACCGTTGCGGTCCATTCGGAGGGGGAATAAGAGAGGGATTACCACTGGGTTCGTTCCTCTACACCTACATCGTCCCGCATCGGACGATTTTGATCCCAAAGTGTTTCAAACGAACCATATCGCATTTCAGAGTATGTTCAATAGAAATGTGAATATTTACTATCTCTGCACCCACAATTAATATATGGGCGTAGTCAGCATCTCCATGCCGGACGATCTCGAATCTCGGATTGACGAGTTTACCGAGGATCACGGATACACGGGCCGAAGCGAAGTCGTACGAGAGGCCGTTCGTAACCTTCTCGGTGAGTTTGAAGACACAACGCTCGAAGGCCGGCGGCTAATGGCAATCGTTACCGTCCTCTTCGATTACGAAACGACAAGCGTCGAAGAGCAGATGATGTCTCTCCGTCACGACCACGAGGACATCGTCGCGTCGAACTTCCACAGCCACGTCGGCGATCATTACTGCATGGAGCTATTCGTCCTGGAGGGCAAACTTGACGACATCTCCTCGTTCGTTGGATCCGTTCGGGCCACCAAAGACACGTTGAACGTGGATTATTCCGTGGTCCCAGTCGACGATATCAATCAAATCGCCTGAGTTATTCAATCACACGCAACTGAAGTCATTCCCTTCAATTCGAATCAATTTGTTTTGCAAATAGCCAACGCGGTAATTCCGATTATTCATTTATACGTTAAACTGTATAATAGGATATGAAATGGTTAAGTCAGAGTCGTCGGATGCGCCTTCCAAAACATCGATTTTGTTAATTCTTGCACTCCACGCTTCAGGGCCTTTCCGGGCTAAAATGGGCGAAGAGAGCAATTTGGCAAACAGATTTCAATGACAAAGGGAGCAGTATTCTCGGAGTGAGTTCCCAGTGATGACCGGGTAATACGTTTCAGAGATCCTACCTGCTCGTATCGATGCCGACCCTTTGGAATAGAAGCGCCCAAACCAATTTCAGGGTGGGAGCATTTCCCTCGGCCAAACGCTGACAATGGACCAGTAAAGACTCCATTGCGAACGCCTCGTTTCAGTAGTTATCGGCATCTTCCAGGGTTCGAGAGTCACCAGACAGAGCATATTTGGATATGATATCCCCTCATTTTCCTACGAGAATCGAAAGTCTGGAAACGGTTGTCCCAAGTCGTCCGATCTCGATTCTCGGGAATTCCCTGAAAGGTCCGACTGCAATACCCGATTTTGCGGTTACGTCGTTCTGTTCAGGTTGAATCGGTTTAACGAGACTGTACTGATCCCTTGAGAGACCCATGGGCGAAGGGTCACCATTCGACGATAATATTGTATTCGATATCGCAGTATGTAGTATAATATATAAATGAAGGGGTAATATGGATGGTAATTCACATGGCTGGATACCTGCTGGGATCCATATTCTGGATCGCCTTTTCAAAATCCGATGGAGTCCGATTAGATCGATTTTAGGAGGTAGCAACCCCGGAAGGAGTTGAGGATTGGGAGGTTTGCCGAAAAACATCCATTACAGACCCACACCAATCACGATATGATTGACATCTTTCGGATAACGTGAACTACCCCTGCCTACTCGCCGGCTTCGGCGGCTCCTTGAGGCAGGGGCTTC
>JBKGZK010000022.1:0-31743 GCA_046545615.1 Natronomonas sp. | reverse complement strand
CGAGACGACCATGGCCGACATGGACGCGTGCGATCAGTGGACGCCGACCTGAGGCATTCACTGGGTTTTCTTCGCGTTTGAATCTGGATCGCCGAGGAGAGCTGTTCGTCAGTGATCAAGTCCTTCCAGCGTCGCCGCGACGCGGTCCCAGTGGCTCCCCCGCCAGAAGTACTGCCCGCAGGCGCGACATCGGAAACACTCGGTCTGGAACGGATCCGGTGCGTACTCCGGGGTGTCGGAAGCTGAATCCACGGGGTCGAGTCGGCCGTTACACCGACCGCATCGGGTCGGTGTTTCGGGCAGTTCGAGTTCGACGCCGGCAGCGGTGAGTTCCGAGAGCTGTCTCTCGACATCAAGTGCCTTGAGCAACACGGCGCGCTCGGCCCGCGTAGCGAGTTCGACGTCCCTGGTAATCAGCCACCGCCCCTCGGTTCGGGCCCACTCCAGCAGTTTCTCGTCGTCTTCGATGTCACGGTCGCCCGCGTAGGCGGCATCATATCCACACATACGCAGGTAGACTGCAAGCGTCCCGCACATCACGTCGAGCAAAAACGGCCCGTGAGGGGTTTTCACGTCTGGCATGTCACCCGGGTCATCGTCGAGGCTCACTGCTCGACGAACGCACGAAAGTCGTCCAAAGTGAGGCAATTGAGCACGTCGTCGGGTTCGACCCATCCCCGGCGAGCCGTGTGCACGCCGAATCGGATGGATTCGAACGCACCAGTCCGATGTGCGTCCGTGTTGATCGAGATCGTGGCCCCGATTTCGATCGCCCGTTTCGCGAAACTCGACCGAAGGTCGAGACGGCGCGGATCGGCGTTGATCTCGAGTGACGTGTGGTTGGCGGCCGCCGCCCGTGCGACCCGCTCAATGTCGAGGTCGTGACCCGGCCGCTGGTTCAACAGTCGTCCCGTCGGATGGCCGACGACGTCGACCTCGGGATGTTCGATCGCCGAGACGATCCGGTCGGTCCCGTCACCGTCGAGGTCGCTATGCGGTGAGGCTACGACGATGTCGAGCGACGAAAGCACATCGCTTCCGACGCTGATTCCACCGTCGGCATCGATGTTTGCTTCGACGCCCGCGTACACGTCGATAGCGGCATCCTCGTCGATCTCGCGAATTACCGCAATTTGCTCGGTCAACTCTTGGTCCGTGAGACCGACCCCACCGACCATACCCGGGCCGGTGGCGTGGTCGGCAATGACGAGATACTCGTGACCGAACTCGTCGGCGGCATCGACCATTTCCTCGATAGTGGCGGATCCGTCCGAATATTCAGTGTGGACGTGCAGATCCCCGCACAGGTCGTCGAGTTCGACCAGATCTGGCAGTGTGCCATCCACGGCGGCTTCTATTTCGCCCCGATTTTCGCGAAGCTCCGGGGTCATCCAGTCCATATCGAGGGCCGCATATACGCTTTCTTCCGACTCGCCCGCGATACGCTTGCCCACCCGCTGTCCGGCGTCGGGGTCTTCGACGTCAGAAACGTCGAAGAGGCCGTATTCGTTGAGTTTCAGGTCGCGATCGATCGCTCTGCTGCGAAGTGCGACGTTGTGATCCTTCGAACCGGTAAAGTACTGGAGGGCTGCACCGAACTCGTGGACGCCGACCACACGAAGGTCGACCTGCATGTCGCTCACGCGCGCAGACGCCTTGCTCGTCCCCGATTCGATCATGGATTCGACGATCGACGCCTCCTCGAACGCGTCGATCACGGCTTCCGGATCGTCGCTACTCATGAGCACGTCGACGTCGCCGATTGTCGGTCGCCATCGCCGAATCGACCCCCCCGTGTCAACCTGGTCGACCGACGGTAATTCCTCGAAAAACGCGACAACCCGATCAGCGATCGGTCGAGCCTCGCCGAGAAGACTTCGTTTCCTGGCCTCACGAGCAAACGGGATGTTATTGAGGATGTTCGTCTCGGTCTTTTGGCCGAATCCCGAGACCTCGCGGATTGATTCGGCCTCGGCGGCGGCTTCGAGGTCGTCGAGGGTCTCGATGTCAAGAGCGTCGTAGAGAGCCTTGACCGTCTTCGGACCGACGCCTTCGACGGCTGTAAGCGCGTCCATTTCGACCGGCAACTCGTCTCTGAGCTCCTCGAGTTCGGAAATTTCGCCGGTTTCGAGGAATTCGACGACCTTGGCGGCGATGGCGTCGCCCACATCGTCGATTTCTCTGAGCGCGTCCTCGCCGCCTTCCTCGACGAGCACCTCGACGTCAACCGTGTGCCCTCGGATGCTTTCGGCGGCGCGGCGGTAGCTGTTGGGTTTGAACTCTACGTCGCGGGCGTCGAGGTGGTCGGCCATCTCGTCGAGCAACGACGCGACATCGGCGTTTCGACTCATGATGTGGTCCTCATCTGACTCGTGGGCCGTCGTCGGTTCTGCCCAGTGCCTTTTTCAAAAATTTCATCCACCGCTTTCTGTCGGCCGTGCGCCGTTTTTCTTCCTCGGCTTCGATGTCGGTCGGTTCCAGACGTTCGAGCGCATCGAGGGCTCGGTCGATTCCGATGATGCTCTCGGCAAGTTGCGTCCCTTCCTTGAAACTCACCTCACCGGATTCGATTCGTTGCCGTCGCTGGAGTCGCTCCCTGCGGAGGTTTTTCTTTGCCGTCTCGACGCGTTCGCGTTCGCCCGGCGGAATCGTGTCTCGACGTTTGATTTCGAAGACGAACTCTCGGAGGTCCATCTCAGTGCCCTGGATCTCGATCCGATCGGGTATCGAGGACCCAACCGTCGCGCCGTCGCGCTCGATTCGTTCCAGCAATATTTTTCGCTGGTACTCCTGCACGCGTGATACTCCGGACTCGAGCGACAAATATACTGGTGTCGGAGCGACGATCGCATCATGGCGGAATCCCAACGTCTTTGCTCCCCGGACGGGTAAGACGGACAATGGCGACGTGCGACGTGTGTGGCGAACACGTGAATATGCCGTACACCTGTCGGCACTGCGGGGGCGTCCACTGTTCCAAACACCGACTTCCCGAGAATCACAACTGTCCCGGCCTCGACCAGTGGAATGATCCCTCGGGCGTCTTCGATAGCGGTTTCGACGACAGTATCACGCAGCCCGACGTCGGCGGTTCAGACACGATCCTCGACCGGATCGGAATTAACACCGGTGCGGGAGGCCCGCTCGGCTACTTCCGGAACAACGTGGCGTTTCTGTTTCTCGGAATCATGGTGATCGTTTTCGGGATACAGTACATCGTGGCGCCACTGTTCGGCGTTCGACCACCCACTGGACCCATTCTCACGCCGGAAATGGAACTGTGGCGAGACATTTTCACGGCGAACACCGCGAATCCGCACTACGTCTGGACGTGGATCATCTCGGTGTTCTCCCACGGCAGCCCGATGCACCTGTTGTTCAACGCCATCGTGCTCTACTTCTTCGGGCCGATCGTCGAAAAGCAGGTTGGATCCAAGGCGTTCGCTGCCCTGTTCTTTGTGGCAGGCGTAGTCTCCGGCGTCGCACAGGTCGGCGTCGGTCTCCTTTTGGGCGAGACTGTCTCCGTCCTGGGGGCAAGCGGCGCGCTCATGGCGATACTCGGCGTCCTCGCCATCACGTCACCCAACCTGAAGGTGCTCTTGTTTTTCTTCATTCCGATGTCGATTCGAACCCTCACGATCCTGTTTGCAGTTTTTTCGATCGTCGCATTCCTCTCTCGAGGCGGGATCTTCTCCGGGGTCGCTCACTTCGCTCACCTGACCGGACTTGTCATCGGTCTCTGGTACGGTAATCGCATCAAACATCGCGTCCGCCGTGGCCCGAGGCAGCTCAATATCGGCCCCCGGGGTCCGGGTGGTCCCGGAAGACGGGGTCCAGGTCGCCCGTAACATGGAGGTTGCGCGTCCTGAGTTCCTTCCCGAGGAGTCGCTCTCCCGTGAGGAGATGGAGGAGATGCAGCACGAGATTGCGGGCGTTGCGACTTTCGAGGATCGAATCGACTTCGCTCCTGCAGACCTCGCCACCGATCGACTCGTCGCCGGCATCGACCAGGCATTTCTCGACGACGGACAACGGGCGATTTCTGCCGTCGTCCTCTTGCAGGATGGAGACGTCATCGAACGAACGTACGCGGTAACGCCACTTTCGATTCCCTACATTCCCGGGTTGCTTGCCTTTCGGGAGGGTGGACCCATCGTCGAGGCTCTCCGACGGCTCGAGACCGAGCCCGACGTATTGATGCTCGACGGCAGCGGTCGGATCCATTACCGCCAGGCTGGACTCGCCACGCACATCGGCGTCTGCTTCGATGTCCCTGCCGTCGGCGTGGCTAAGCGGCTCCTGTGCGGGCGACCGAAGCGCTCTATCGAATCCCTTCCCGAGGGCGAGCGCGTTCCCATCGAGGCCGACGACGAGATGACGGCATCGGCAGGGGAGATCGTCGGCTATGTCTACCAGAGTCGGCAATACCCGAACTCGACCGAGATCAATCCGCTGTACGTGTCACCGGGCCATCGCCTGTCCGCGGCGACAGCCGTCGACTGCGTGGCTGCGACTGGCGGGACGTACAAACTCCCGGAGCCGACCCGACTCGCAGATCAATACGCGGACGAACGCAAAACCACACTCGGGATGTAGACGAGGCTCCCGATGGAGACCACACGGGTGGACACCAATGGCTCTAACTATCGTCGGATCGACGGGTACGTATGAGCGAGAAGACCGTGTTGATCACCGGCTGTGCGTCCGGGGTCGGACGGGCGACAGCCTACGCCTTCCTCGAAGAGGAGTGGTCGGTATACACGACGGCACGGAACCCGGCGGACGTCGAAACACTCGGCGATGCGGGCTGTGACATTTCAAAACTCGACGTCACCGACCCCGATGACGTCGAACGGGTCGTCGAACGGACTATCGACGATGCCGGTCGGATCGACGGACTCGTCAATGCGGCAGGCTTCGGACAGTACGGCCCCATCGAGGATCTCGATGACGAACGCTTCGAACGACAGTTCGACGCGAACGTCTTCGGACCGCATCGATTGATCAGAGCCGTTCTTCCACACATGCGCGAGCGCGAAGAGGGAACGATCGTGAACGTGTCCTCAATCGCGGGGCGGTTCGCCGCCCCGGGAATCGGAGCCTTCGCCGCGTCAAAACATGCACTCGAGGGATACAGCGATTCGCTCCGCCCCGAGGTCGAAGGGTTCGGAATCGACGTGTGCGTCATCCAGCCTGGCCCGATCAAATCGCGAAACGACGAGCAACCAAACGCCGAAATCGGCCGTCTCGACCGGACCGATGTCTACGAATCTCTATATTCGTTCCTCGAGGATGCGTCACTCTTCGGCGGCGACAGTCCGATCGCCGTCCATCCGGCGGAGGTCGCCGAAGCGGTCGTGGAGGCGACTGTTTCGCCGAATCCTGAGCCACGATACGTGGTCGGTGCGGCCGCTCAGCTTGCGATCTATGCGAGCTATCTCCCGTCACCAATTCGCGATCAGGTCTTCAAAACGATTCGGCGTGTGAGTCGCTGAAATACCTCCATACCGTGTTCTCGAACTACATGCCTTCGACTGATGCCCACGAACTGGTTCTCGAGTGCCTGACAGTCGGGATAGAGGCAGCCCGACCGGCCGCGGCCGTCGACCGGAACCTGAATTTCTCTGACGCCGATGCGACCGGCCCGATCCTCGAGGTGAACGGGACGTCCTACCCACTCGATCGGTACCACGAGGTACTCGTCGTGGGTGGCGGGAAGGGATCCGACGAACTCGCCGTCGCACTCGCGGAACTGCTCGGCGATTACCTCGATGGTGGTGTGGTGATCACCGACACACAAACGACTGCCACAGAGATGATTTCGATTCTGGAGGGTGAACATCCGACGCCTGGATCGGGAAGCGTCGCGGGTGGTCGCGCCGTTCTCGACGCCGCGGTAGGTGCGGACGAGGAAACGCTCGTGATAGCGACCGTAACCGGCGGGGCGAGCGCGTTGCTCTGTGCCCCGATTCCCGGCATCGACGTATCCAGTGTTCGGGGGGTCACCGATGCCCTGTTGTCGTCCGGGGCCTCCATCGACGAGCTAAACACTGTTCGCAGAGCCATCTCCCGGATCAAAGGCGGCAAGCTCGCATCGACTGCTGCACCGGCCACCGTCGTCGGCCTCTACATCAGTGACGTGGTCGGTGACGATCCCGCCGTCATCGGAAGTGGACCAACGGTTTCGAGCGATACGACGGCAGCCGACGCCCTGGCCGTACTCGATCGATACGAAGTGAATGCACCCGACGTCATAACAGTCCTGACCGATACCGTCCGTCAACATGCAGCCGGCACCGACGAAACTGCCGATAACTTTGTTATCGGATCGAATCGGGACGCGCTCGAAGCGATCGTGTCGCACTCACGAGCGACCGGCCACAACTGCAGGATACTCTCGTCGACGATCGAAGGCGAAGCCCGCGTCGTCGGGACCGTTCACGCGGCAATTGCCCGGGAGATAGCGGGTGCCGGCGCCCCCGTCGAACCGCCCGCGATCCTTCTCTCCGGTGGAGAAACCACGGTCACGGTAACGGGTGACGGGACTGGTGGCCCGAATCTCGAAACGGCGCTCGCGGCAGCCATCGATTTTCCCACATCGGCCGTCTTCGCAGCTGTCGACACTGACGGACACGACGGGAGTACTCCCGCTGCCGGGGCCATTGTCGATGCCGATACCGTCGACAACCCCGACGCTGCGCGGGACGCTCTCGCGGCCAACGATTCCTACTCGTACCTCTACGAGCAGGGGACACTCCTCGAAACCGGTTCGACCGGAACAAACGTGAACGACCTCCGCGTGCTCGTCGTCCCCAAGACGTAAACCCGATTACCCCTCACTCCAGACACGCGGCGACGACACGGAGCATCGCTTCACCGCGAACCTCACGGGCAAACAGCGGGACTCGTTTGACGTCCCTACCGCGAAAGAGGTCCTGGCCCCGGCTCAGTGCATCGCGCTGGACTTCCCAGCGTCGCCGGCAGAATTCGCAGTGTTCGGTGTCGGGGGCCACGAACCAGTCGGTATCGACGTCTGCCACGTCGGCGAGATCTTCGCTCACTCTATTGACGACCACCGTGTGGACGGGAATCTCGAATGCCTCAAGGCGGTCGATAAGTCGGTCGGCCTCGACCACGCTCATGTTTTCTGGCACGGTGACGACGCGAAAATCGGTACGCGAGGGATCGCGTAACGCTGCTCGCAACCGCTCGATCTGGGTTGACAGCTCGTCGAGATCGGCCATCCCACGGTCTACGTCTCCGTCGACGTCGTCGCCGAGCAATCCACCGAGGCTCCCGATGCTGTCGGCCAGCCCGGAGAGACGCTGTCGAAACCGCATCAGCTGTCCGACCATCGAATCCATTACGTCGGGGAGTTCGAGCAATCTGAGCGTATGGCCCGTGGGTGCCGTGTCGACGACGACGCGGTCGAACCGGGGGTCGTCGAGGTATTCGAGTAAAAGTTGCATCGCAGCCGCCTCATCTGCACCGGGCATCGTCCCGCCCGCGAGCGGATTGGCACCCGAGCCGAGGAGTTCTTCTAATCCATCCATCTCAAAACCCGCGTCCACATTCTGCGCACCATCCATTCCGTCGTGATTCGAACCCTCGTCCTCGACCGTCCCCGCGCCGAACGGTCCGTGGGATAGTTCGGCGGGATCGATTTCGACCGCGAAAAGCGGGATATCGTCGCGAATCCGGGTCGGTCGAGGCGGGATGTCGGTTTCCAGGACGTCCGAAAGCGAGTGTGCGGGGTCCGTGGATACGAGGAGGGTCGCGGTCCCGTCGTGGGCACTGGCGAGGGCCGTGGCCGCTGCACACGTCGTCTTTCCCACCCCACCCTTGCCGCCGTAGAGAACGTATTCCGGGGCGTCGACGGGAGCCGGCACGTCGGTCACGTCGATTGACTCGACCGCCTCGACGTCGATTTCGACCATACGACCAGTCGGAATTCGTCACTTGTGTACCCGTCGATACGGTATCGACCTCGTGGGAGGACGACTATTTCCAGGGTGTAATTAGTGAAACGAGGCCAACCCTACCCGGACGTAGTGAAGTAAATTTTGAGTGCAACCCTCGCGGTTTAGCTGGGTGGATGTCAAACCGACGAGGGCGAAACTGCGGTAGATCGCCCGCGAGTCCGGCTACGTCCGTCTCACCAGACGGACCGTGTAAGTGTACACGACCGATTTCGTCATCGTCGACCGACGTGACCTCCCGAGGACGACACAGCCAGCCGTCGACTGGTCAGTGCGGACCCAATTCCCGAGCGTCGCGTTGAAGGTGCGGTAGGCCGTCGGTCCGTCCATGTCGATCGAAGAGCGGATCGGATCGAGGCTCAGCGAGCGTGGCGAAACTGTCGCCGTGGCCGAATCCTGTACCGGCGGTCTCGTCGCATCGTTGCTTACCGACGTCTCCGGCTCGAGCGAGTACTTCGATCGTTCCCTCGTGACGTACTCAAATGAGGCCAAACAGGAGCTGTTGTGCGTTCCGCGGGAGCACCTCGACAGCGACGGTGCCGTAAGCGAATCTGTGGCTCGGTCTATGGCACGGGGCGTTCGGGACGCTGCGGACACGACCTGGGGAGTTTCAACTACGGGGATCGCTGGTCCTACTGGTGGCACGGACGAGAAACCCGTCGGGACTGTTTTCATCGGGGTCGCCCACGCCGCACCGTGGGGCACCGACGAATCGTGGAGCGCCGCAAAGCGATATCGTTTCGATGGATCCCGCAGGGAGAACAAACGGCAATTCGCCGAACGATCCCTCGATGACTTGCTCGACGCGATCGATTCACTCGATTAACATCGGTGATGCTGTCTCCAGTTCACCGTGATACTGGGTCCGTGAATTCTTCGCTTCACTCCGAGAAATCGGAGTATTCGGGCTCGGCCACGGCATCGATCAGTAGACGAAAACGTCGTCGAAACGCCCGTCGTAGGCGATGTGGTTGGGATGTGTGGGTTCCGTTCCCGACAGGAACAGCCGATCGATCTTTTTCCAGGAGTTCTCGTAGAACAGGTGGGAAAACTCGAGTGCGCATCGCATTCGGTGCGCCGGACCCTGACGACGACACACCCGTCGTGTCACTCCGTCGCGGAATCCCTCGATGACCTCTTCGTTCGAGTTAAACCGTTCGTCGAACGTGGTCCAGACTTCCCCGATCGAGCCCCGAACGTGGGCGTACGAGGAGCCGAATGTGGGCAGTTCGAACTCTTCGAGGAGTTCGCGCGCCCGTTCGTTGTGATTGCGCCAGTGCTTCGGATTGTACACCTCCATGCCGTGGATTCGACCGATATGCGCACGGATATCGTGTGCTTCCAGACTGACTGTCGCGAACTCCGGATGTGGAACGAGAACTACTGCCCCTTGTCGATGAAATTCGGCCATTGCCCCTTCGAGTGTAATAAAGTCGGGAACCGGCCGCGAAAGCCCAATTGCAAGCACGTGTTTTCGGTTTCGCCAGTCGCCGGTAAAGACTTCCCGACCGGGAATGACGAGCAGCTCGTCGTCCGAAAACTGCTCGGCGCGAGATTCAATCAGTGGGAGTCGCTGGAAGTGGGGTGCGTAAACAATTGCATCGAGCCCCCGTGCCTTGGCTCGCTTTACGACCCGCTCGTCAAGGATCTTCACGTGCGGGTCGACGCGAAACTCCGCCATTGTTTTCCCGTACCAATCCGACACCGTTAGCGGTTGTGGTTTTCGGGGAACGCTTTTTACCAGCGACTCCCACGGATAACGTATGTGGGAGTGTGCGATCGGCGAGTGCGAGTACGAAACGCACGATGCCGAGGACCTGTTGATCCACCAGGCGACCAAACACGAACGCCACCAGTGCGGCGTCTGTGGAACGATAGTCCCGGACGGCTACTTTGCGATCCGCCATGCCTTCTCCGAACATTCACGAGCGGAGTACGTCAGGGCGTACGATGCTGGCGCGGCGGATATCAGACAACGAGAGACGGTCGCCGAAGCCATCGAACGCGAGGCTGACGTCCAGTCCGTGGTCAATCGACTCGCCGAATCGACCTGACTCCGTCAGAGAAACTCTCGCACGTCCGAATACCACATGTCGTGGTAATCAACGGCGTCGATCCCCCGCGCGATTTTTGTCGCGATCGAGTGCCAACACAGGGCCGTCGGGTCCTCAGGGTCGAGGTTGTAGATGGTGTCGTCGCACTCGCAGTGCTCGTTTTCAATCACGTACTCGTCCTCGTGACCGACGACGACGGTGAAATCGCGGTACTGCTTTACGCGCTCCTCTGCTACGGCGTCGATGGCTCTGGCACCACGATCGCCGTGTGTCTTGATTATTCGATCAGCGGCCTCGCTCGTCAACTCGCCCGCCTCCGAGAGCATCGCTTCCCACTCCTCAACCGGAGTCACAGCACATCGTTCGCGCGCTCTGTCAAAAGTGGTTCGGGAAACGCCGTTCTTTTCGCGGCCTCCCTCGAACGGCACCCATGGACGTTCGGGAAGGTGACGTCACGATCCGGATTCCAGAGGAACGACACGGCGCGAGCGAGGGCGCTGGCGAGGGCGTGTTCTACAACCCGGTTCAGGAGCTCAACCGCGACGTGACGGTTGCCGTACTCAGAGTCGTTTCCGACACCTGTGATTCGTACCTCGATGCGATGACGGCAAGCGGCATTCGAGCCGTCAGGGCGGCCGCTGAAGGATACGACGTTACGGGTTGTGATCTCGATGGTGAAGCCGTCGAATTGGCGCGAGAGAATCTTGCGCGCAACGATCTCGAGGGGGGACTCGTACATGACCGCGCAAACGTCGTTATGTATTCCTCGAACCACGACGTCGTCGATATCGATCCATTCGGGACGCCGATTCCGTTTGCCGACGCCGCATTCAACAGTGCGCGAAAGTACGTGTGCGTGACTGCCACCGACACGGCTCCACTGTGCGGTGCTCACTTCGAAAGTGGGGTTCGGCGCTATACAGCAGTGCCGCGAAACACGGAATTTCACGCCGAGATGGGGTTGCGAATCCTGCTCTCGGCATTGGTTCGAACCGCCGCACGCTACGACGTTGCAGCACATCCGGTGTTGAGTCACGTTTCGAATCACTACGTTCGAACGTACCTGGAACTCGAATCAGGTGCCAAAGCTGCCGACAATTGTCTCGACGATCTCGGGTTTCTCGATCATTGTCCGTCGTGTCTGTGGCGACACCACGAACGGGGTCTCATACCTGACCCAACGCAGGCCTGTCCCCACTGTGGGGCCGATACGCAGACGGCCGGGCCAGTCTGGCTGGGGGCTGCTCACGACACCAATTTCGTTCGATCAGTCCGGGAAGCACTTTCGTCGTCGTTCGGTAGTGTGACCCGCGCCGACAGGCTACTCGAGCGGATCGCCGACGAACTCCATGCCCCGATGCACTACGACCAGCACGAACTCTACAGCACCTGGGGCGACCCTGCCATACCCATGGACGAATTCCTGACGTCGATTCGCGACGCCGGCTTTCGGGCGTCGCGGAGTCACTACGGCGGGACCACGTTCAAAACCGATGCGGACGTGGCTTCGATTCGTGACGCAATCGAGTGAGTCCGCTGCGTCGACGCTGTCGCAACCGGGTCGAGGCTCGCAACCCCAGTGTGCCACCATCCATTATTAGTAATGTTCGTCCGTATTTCATGACGTGAATCCGCACGTGGAGGGTGCCGTGGCCGTATTGAAGACTGTGGTGGACGTCATCCAGGCCGAACGAATCTCGTTCATCGCGGCCAGTCTCGCGTATTATGCCCTGATTTCGCTGCTTCCCCTCTTGCTTCTGGTATTGGTCGTAGGGTCGTTGGTCGGTGATCCGGCGGCTATAGACGCCGTGGTCCGCCGATTGACGATCACCCTCGGCGAAGATATCGGAGATCTCGTCGGCGAAGCGCTCACGACGGCCTCAGGGCGCGGCGGTGTGACGGTAGTCAGTCTACTCGTATTCCTTTGGTCTGGCCTGAAGCTCTTCCGCGGGCTCGACATCGCCTTTTCAGACGTCTACGGCGCGCCCGGTCCGCAATCGATTTTCGCGCAATTGAAAAATGCGATTGCGGCCCTCTCTGCTGTGGGGGCAGCGGTCATCGTAACGGTGATGCTCGGCACGGCGATATCGTTCGTCGAGGTCGATTCAGTCGCGTTCGGATTTGAGGTCGCCTTGGTCGGATCGATCGGATCGGTAATGGTCCTCTCGATTGCGTTCCTGCCGTTGTATTACCTCCTTCCCGGACGGGAAGTGACGATCCGCGAGGTGGTTCCCGGCACCATCTTGGCCGCGATCGGCTGGACGGCTCTCCAGACCGGGTTCCGTATCTACGCTGGCTTTGCTGGGACGTACGAAGCGTACGGCGTTCTCGGTGGCGTGCTCCTTCTCGTCACCTGGTTCTATTTCGGTGGGCTCATACTACTGGTGGGCGCAGTCGTAAACGCAGCAATGGCGGATCGCGTCGAATCTATGGCGATCCAGGACTCGACCGAAGCGCAAAAAGCGACTGCCGAACTCGAACACATCATGGCTGACGATCGCATCGATGGGGAGGTGACGGACGCGGAACTCCGTGAGGAACTAGAGCGACTTTACGATGAACTTGATCGGTTCGAAGAGCGAATCGACGACCGGACCGTTCACCGATCGGAGATCGAAAAGGACCTCAAACGATACACTCGCGCCCGGCTTCGACGGGGCAAAGCCCGTGGGTGGGGTCCGTATCTCGTGTTGCTCTACGGCACCGCGATGACGCTCGGGGCTTTCTTCTTTATCGGGGGTGGCTGGTCGATACTGGCGATGATTGTTATCTGGCTGTCTACACTCGGACTCTATGTTCTCATGGTGTTATTTGGAGCAACAATTGGCGCAGCGCGGCTCCCCGGTCGTCTCAGGGATCGATTCGAGAGCAGATAGATATCGGCTCCAAACGGTCAGTTGAGACTGATCTGAAACCCATCCCCTCACAAACCCCCGTCGAAACCGAGAACACAACACCGACTAGCGATCTGTTCAGTATTCGAGGTCGAACTGTTCGTTTTCCGCGACCGTGTTCAACACGATGCTGGTGTTGGACTCCTTGATGTCGGGATCGATGAGGAGTTCCTTGATCTGGTCGTTCATGTGATCCGTGTCGGTGAACTTCCCGATGGCAACGACGTCGTGATCGCCCGTCACCTCGTACACGGAGACCATGTGTTTGTGATCCTTGAGACGATCCGTAATTTCAGGGAGCGCACTCCCTTCGACCTTGAGCTGGATGATGGCGGTCACGTCGAAGTCGAGTTCGCCGTAATCAATGATCGGTGCATATCCCTTGATAATCCCGTTCGATTCGAGATCGGAGATGTGGTTCGAAACCGTCGTGACCGACACGTCGAGATCCTCGGCAAGAGAGCGTAGCGATGCCCGACCGTCTTCGAGTAATGCATTCACCAATTTGCGGTCCAGATTTTCATACGTCATGATCGGACTAACGCAACCGGGGGTTTAGAACTTTACGAACATCCATTTTTGACTCGATAGCGGGAGAATTGCGCAGAACACCAGCGTTTTTGTGTATGCGGTATTCGACTCATACGACAAGAAATATGACGAACGATTCAAGACCTACCGACAATGATCTATCGGCGAGAGAGCAGACAGTTCTCGAACAGATCGACGAAAAGAACGTTGACTTTCTGCGATTACAGTTCACCGATATCCTGGGGACTGTAAAGAACGTCTCTGTGCCTGCAGACCAGACGGAGAAGGCATTCGAGGAGGGTATTTACTTCGATGGATCCTCCATCGAGGGATTCGTCCGAATCCAGGAATCCGACATGCGTCTCAAACCCGATCCGGACACCTTCGCAATCCTTCCATGGCGCAACACTGAGTCGGGTGCGTCGGCTCGAATGATCTGTGACGTCTACGATACGGCAGTTGGCGAGCCGTTTCCTGGCGATCCGCGTCGTGTACTCAAACGGGCAATTGCGGACGCAAACGAGATGGGGTATACTGTCAACGCTGCCCCGGAACCGGAGTTCTTCCTGTTCGAGGAGGACGAAGAAGGTCGAGCGACCACGAAGACGAACGACGCCGGCGGATACTTCGACCTCGCTCCCAAGGATCTCGCGAGCGACGTTCGACGCGACATCATCTACGGCCTCGAGAACATGGACTTCGAAATCGAGGCCAGCCACCACGAGGTGGCCGAAGGGCAACACGAGATAAACTTCGAGTACGACTCCGCCCTGACGACGGCGGACAACGTCGCAACCTTCCGGACCGTTGTTCGTGCGATCGCCGCCGACCACGACCTGCACGCGACGTTCATGCCGAAGCCCATCGCAAACATCAACGGATCGGGCATGCACACGCACCTATCACTTTTCACAGATGATGGCGAGAACGCCTTCCACGATGGTGACGACGAGTTCGATCTCTCGTCGACGGCAAAATCGTTCCTCGCCGGCATTCTCGAACATGCGCCCGCGATCACGGCCGTATGTAATCCGACGGTCAACAGCTATAAGCGACTCGTGCCCGGGTACGAGGCTCCGGTGTACGTCGCCTGGTCGGATCGGAACCGATCCGCATTGATTCGCAAACCGGCGGCTCGAATTCCCGCCGCCTCGCGCGTAGAACTCAGGTCCCCTGATCCCTCGTGTAATCCGTACCTCGCCCTCGCGGTGATGCTCCAGGCTGGCCTCGACGGCATCGAACGAGACCTCGAAGCACCTGATCCGGTCAGGGAAAACATCTACGAGTTCGACGAGACAATGCGTGACGAATACGGCATTGAGACGCTCCCGCCGAACCTCGGTCGAGCGATCGACGCGCTCGAAGCCGATGACGTCGTCATGGATGCCCTGGGCCCTCACGTCGGTCCGAAGTTTATCCAGGCGAAACGCCAGGAATACGCGGAATTCAATGTCTCGGTTTCGAAGTGGGAACTCGATCGGTACCTGGAAACGTTCTAAATTTACCGACCGGGGTTCGAACGAGTTCGGGTACCGGAGTCGGGTAAACAAGACGATGTACTGCTGTTTCGACTCGCGAGAGCTACTGTATCTCCAAGAAAAATCCGAAAGAGACGGAAAATCGTCGCCGATGCAGATCGTTAGTGGGTGTGGGTTGGCTTTGCCGGGGACGGTTACATCATGCCGCCCATGCCGCCGCCCATGCCGCCCATACCGCCACCCATACCGCCGCCCATGCCGCCGCCTCCGGCAGGCATGTCATCGCCTTCGTCGTCGTCCGAGCCGCCGCCCTTGAGGTCGCCGGCGGCGATCACGTCGTCGATACGAAGGATCATCACGGCGGCCTCCGTGGCGGATTCGATCGCCTGGGTCTTAACGCGGAGCGGTTCGACGACGCCTTCCTCACTCATGTCGATGACGTCACCGGTGTAGGCGTCGAGGCCAGCCGCGCTTTCGCCGGAGTCGTGACGGCTCCGGAGATCGACGAGCGAGTCGATTGGGTCGAGCCCGGCGTTCTCGGCGAGGGTCCGCGGGACCACGTCGATCGCGTCCGCGAAAGCCTCGACGGCAAGCTGTTCGCGCCCGCCGACGGAGTCAGCGTAATCGCGAAGTCCGAGCGCCAGCGTGGTCTCGGGGGCACCGCCGCCGGGAAGAACTTTCCCGTCCTCAATGGTCGTCCGGACAACGCCCATCGAGTCTTCGATAGCGCGCTCGACTTCGTCGACCACGTGTTCCGTTCCACCGCGGAGGATGAGCGTGACCGCACGGGCCTGCTCGACATCCTCGACAAATATTTTCTCGTCACCGGCGATGTCCTTCTGGGTTACCGAGCCGGCGAAGCCGAGGTCGTCCTCGGTAATGTCAGCGATGTTCGAGATGATGCGGCCGCCCGTCGAACGCGAAAGCGCCTTGATGTCGGACTTCTTCGCGCGGCGAACGGCGAGAATGCCCTCCTGGGCAAGGTAGTGCTGGGCCATGTCATCGATGCCCTTCTGGCAGAAGACGACGTCGGCACCGACGCCCGCGAGGGTGTCGACCATTTCGCGGAGCTGCTGTTCCTCCTGGTCGAGGAACTCTTGGAGCTGGTCGGGATCGGTGACGTTGACCTCGGCGTCGATTTCGGTTTCCTTTACCTCGATGGGGGTATCGAGCAGCGCAATGTTGGCGTCTTCCTTGAAGTACGGCATATTCTCGTGGACGCGCTCTTTGCCCACGATGACGCCCTCGACGAGTTCGGATTCCGAGACGGCCCCGCCGACGACCTTTTCGATTTTGATGTTGTCCGTGTCGATGTCGTCCTCGTCGGCGACGGCCTGGACAGCGTCAACGACGAGCTGGGCGAGCAGATCCCGGGCGTTTTCGGCACCTTTACCAGTCATCGCCGTTGCGGCAATTTCCTGGAGGAACTCGTCGTCGTCCGGGCTGACGTCGATCGCGGCGTCCTCGAGCAGTTCCTTCGCCTGCGCTGCGGCCTGGCGGTATCCCTGCGCCAGAATGGTCGCGTGAATGTCCTGTTCGAGAAGGTCCTCTGCTTTCGAGAGGAGTTCACCCGCGACAACGACCGCCGTGGTCGTCCCGTCACCGACTTCTTCTTCCTGGGTTTCGGCGACCTCGACCACCATGTTGGCGGCCGGGTGTTCGATGTCCATTTCTTTCAGGATGGTGACGCCGTCGTTCGTGACAACGACGTTGCCCGTCGAATCGACGAGCATTTTGTCCATCCCTTTTGGACCGAGTGTGGTGCGTACCGATTCGGCGACCGCCTTGCCGGCGGTGATGTTCATCGACTGCGCGTCTCGTCCGGAGGTTCGCTGGCTCTCCTCGGAGAGGACGATCAGCGGCTGATTACCCATCTGTTGTGCCATAGTCATTCGAATGATTGTCTATGGTTCTATATAAACGTTTCTGAAGCAATTCGGGAATGACCACCCGACGGCCGTACGAACTGTATGCGAATCAATCCCACGCCCGTATATAAGTCAATATCGGCGTTCAATCGAGATGCAAGGACCTTCGTGGATCATCCCGGGAACTGGTGATACTCGATGCCGCTCGTTTTCATTTCATTGCGTTTGCGCTCGAGGAACGAGTAAACGGCACCATGTGGGGCCCCATCGAGGAGCATCTCGACCGCTGTTCGCACGGCATCCACCTGTTCAGGTCCGCCAATGATTCCGAGCGTCGTCCCGTAGATGACTACGTTGGCACCGGAGAGTTCCTCTAGCAGTTCGCGGGTGCGACCGCCCTCCCCGATCAGGCGCCCCTTCTGACGTCGGAGATCGTTTTTGTTTCGGGCGGCGGCCTCAATGTCGATCAGCTCGAACAGTTGCATGTCTTCGTCCACAAGCCGGAAGGCGTCCTCTGGGGCGAAGCCACGACCGATCGCCTTCACGAGTTCCGGACCCTTGAGACCCACCACGGGATCGCCGACCATCTCGATTTCCACCGATCCGGTCTCGGAATCGATATCCAGCCTAACCTCGGCACGGGATTCGATCTCCCGCATCGTTTCTCCACCCTCGCCGATGAGGGCGCCGATGCGGTCCACCGGAATCGTCACGTGTTGCATACCCGATGTACGACAGGGGGATTTTTAAGGGTTGGCTCCCGGTCCGTCAGCGTTGCTCCTGGGCTACAGCTCGTAGACGACTTCCCTTTCGGGATGCTGCTCCTCTCCGAGTTCCGTGAGTCCCTCGGTTTCGCCCTGGAAGCCCCGCCCCTCGAAAAATGACATGCCGATCGTATTGTCGGTGAAGACTGTACAGGCGATTCGGTCGACGTCCACGTCGGCGGCCCAGGTTTTCACTTCCTCGAAAAGGGCCGTGCCGAATCCCTCACCCCACCGGTCGGGGTGGACGTAGATTACGTGGAGTTCGATCTCGTCGGCCCAGGTTTGTTCTGCGCTGGCAAACCCGACGACCGTTCCATCGTCGTCTGCGACCCACAACATGATTTCGTCGGCCGAAATCGCAGCCTCGACGAGGCCTGGATCGTACCACTCCTCGAACGCCTGTTCGATCGATTTCGGGCTCGCGAACCCACCGTAGGCCGTATACAGGGTGTCCTTTGCGACACCCCGAATCGCGTCGACATCGCCTTCACAGGCGAGACGGATTTCGACCATCACACCCGAACGAATTCGATCTGGTCCGCGTCGGTATCCACGACGGCAACCGTACGATGGTCCGATTCGACTGTGGGAAAGTGCGCCCCGGGATTGATCACGGTGGTTCCCTCGACCGACCGTTCCTCGCGAACGTGCCAGTGCCCGTGGCAGACGTAATCGTACGATCCGGATTCTGCGATCGCGTCGATGACCACTCGGTCCTCCCCGTGAAGCATCACGACTTCCGTGCCATCGAAATCGAGTTCGGCAACGCGACCATGATAGGTACCTTCCTCTAGATCATCGAAGGCGGCTAGCAATCCCTCCCGTTCACCGTCGTTGTTCCCCCGGACGGCATGGACCTCGATGCCGTCCCTGTCAAGGTGGGGGATCGTCGGTGGCGCGATGAAATCCCCACAATGCAGGACGACATCGAGTCCGCGTTTTTCGAAGACGTCCATACCCGCGTCGATAGCGGCGACGTTGTCGTGTGTATCCGAGATGATTCCGAACTCCATAATCGACTGGGAGACCGCCATCGAAAAGAGTCTACGGGTGGGTGTCGCTACTCCCATCTCGTGGTTTGAAGAACAATTTTGCTCGGTCAATGTTCGCCTTGGAGGTCCAGGTCTTCGGCAGGTGCCGGCTCGACCGCGGTTACGTACTCGAGGAGCTCCTCGTCGGTGACTTTGAGACCCTGTCTGCGGAAGAACGCGGCGACGTTGTGGCAGTCGCGCTCGAGGAACGTTCGGCTATTGGGATGGTGGACCGTCACGGCCTGTCCCAGATCGAGCAGACATAGCTCCCCGTCGTGAACCACGATATTGTACTCGGAAAGGTCGCCGTGGACGAGTCCCGCCCGATAGAGGCGGCGGGTGTACTCGCGTACGACCTCGTAGGCAGTCTGGGGATTTTCGACGTGTACCTCGTTGAGACGTTTCGCGCGGTCGTCCTCCCGGCCGAGCAGTTCCATCACGAGAACGTTTCGCTCGACCGCGATGGGTTCTGGGACCCTGACGCCTGCCGCGCTCGCCCGTTTCAGGTTGGCAAACTCCTTTTTCGTCCAGGCCACGACGACCTTCTTCTTATCCGAGCCGATTCCCTCGAATCGTGGATCGCCGTCGAGGTAATCCCGCATCTGCTTGAAGTCGGAGGCATTTATTCGATACACTTTGACCGCGACGTCACCTTCGGGGCCGAGCGCCGTGTAGACATTCGCCTCCTTGCCGGTCGAAATCGGACCACCGAAGGCGTCGATGTAGCCGTCCTGTACCAGCTTGTAGAGGGCACCCAACGTCGCGTCGTCGAACACCGAGGCCTCAACCTTGAACTGGTCGGCGTCGGTGAGTCGTTCGCGGAACTCGAGGAATTTCCTGTCACGCTTTCTGGCGATTCGATCCGCTTCGGTGTCGGCGACGTCGATTTCTTCCCACTCGTCGCCTGGCGTGTCCACATCGTCGAGTTCGACCAGGGTGTACTCCTCGCTCATTCGTGCGTACTACCGGGGCAATACGGTTAACTCTTACACGCTTGAGCAACTTGCCGATCGTCCACTGGAAAGAGATCCAGGATACGCTCGGGATGTTGGCGGACGCTCAGTCGATAGCGATTCGGCGTCCACGGAAGAGGCGTCGACCAGAATACCAGACGTCAGGCGCGTTCCTGGATGTGACCTTCGTTTTTCAGCTGGTCTGCTTCCTGCTTCTCGTATCGCCACACGACGTCCGCCTTCTCGTCCTGCCAGTCCCACGGCTCGACGATAACCACGTCGTCTTCGCGTATCCAGACTCGCTTTTGCATTCGACCAGGAATGCGAGCGGTTCGCGTGTTTCCGTCCATACACCGAACTCGCACCCGGTTCGCACCGAGCATGTCGGTGACGATGGCGAACACCTCGTCGTCCTCTGGCATCCTGAGGTCCCGTCGTCCCTCGTTGTTGCCCATACGCGAAGATTGTCAGGTAGCCGTTTAAACGTTATCGAGTCTTGAGGAAGTCTGGCGGCTCGAGGGGAAGGTTGGCGATTAAGGTCCGTCCGAGGGGCACAGCTGATTCTCTAGTTTACAGAATCGTGTGCGGCCCGTGTCCGATGTTCGGTAATAAGTCGATCGATTCGCTGGGAGGTTTCTTCGCGTCGTCGTGTCTCCGCTCGATCCTCCCAGTCGGCGATCACCATTTCGACATCTCGCTCCCGGGCGACAGCGAGGTCGTCGATCTCTTCTATCTCTACGTCAACCGCTGGCCCCACAGGGACGTCGTTTTCGAAGAGGACGACATCGGCCTGTTCGGACAGTCCGCCCTGTCGAAGCACGACGCGTGGTTCGAAGTCGGCCAGGCGATGAGCCGTCTCTCGGCCGGCCCCACTGGCGTCGCGAAGCAGGATCACGTCGTCTGGGGCGATTCCATAGGCTGTGTCGGCCGCGTCGATCGCGTCTTTCGTGAATTGTTCGATCGGCTTGACGGGAACCAGGTCCTGTCTATCTCCCGCAACGTCCGCGAAGTCCGAGTGATCGATCCGCCACAGCTCTTTGAGCCGTTCGAGCTTCCGCTCAAGAGCGTCGGTTTCGGCTTCGAGTTCGTCGCGTTCGCGTTGTAGGCGGTCGTTTTCGCGTTCGAGTCGCGTGACTTCGCGTCGCTCTCGCGCCTCGATTCGCTCATTTCGTCGCGCCGCGGACAGCTCGGACTCGTACGTCTCAATCGTCTCGTCGCGTTCGTCGATCGTTTCTTCGAGTTCCTCGACGTATCCTTCGAGGCGATCGATCCGGGACTCGAGCCGATTGATCTTCTTCTCCTCGGGGGTGAGTTCGCGGGCCTCGTGTTCGGTCCGCTCCTCAATCGTCTCCTCATCCTCGGTGAGGTCCTCGAGGACGGATTCGACCGATTCGCCACCTGCGACGACCCTGGAGATGATCTCGCCTCGATCGAACGCCGGTGGAACCTTTGCGGCGATCCGTTCGAACTGGTCCTCGTGGGAGTCGAAGGCGAAGAGGGCTGCCGCCATCGCGTCACGCTCGTGATCGTTGTCGTACGCCTCTTTTCGCGTGCGGTGGAGTTTGCGGTCGATTGGGAGGTCGCGTTCAGGCCGCCAGCCGTGAGCGTCGAAGCTCCGACGGATTTTCTCGACAGTATCGGGCATCGGTTCTACGTCAGCTGCCACCACAACGGGCCGTCCACGTTCGATTATCCACTCGATGACTTCCGCCGTGTCCGCAGTTCGGGTGGAGTGGATGTCGAGCACCTCGCCGTCGAGATCGATCACCGCCATCGCAGTCGTCGTGCCCGGATCAATCCCTACGATCACGTGATCGCGACGCTTGGCTAACGGAACGTACTCGATGCCGTCGCGACGCTCCCGATCGATCTCGATACGGACGTCTCCCGACCGATGTGCCGAAACCGGCAGTTCGGCCGGGGTAGCCTTGACCTCGAAAATCGCCTGCGAGTATCCGCCGTACTTCTCCGTGACTTCAATCTCGAACTCGAGAGCGGCAGACTCAAGCGACGATTCGACATCCCGGGTCGCCGACTTTACGGAGCCATGAATCCGTCGGGTGTATCGATCTTCGCTCCAGCCACCCTTACCGGTGGAGCGCCCCCGCGCGACCTTTATCTGCGTGGTATCGGTGAAGGCCGAGACCTCGTAGCCCACGTTTCGCGCCGCAAGTCGCGCGGCGGCCTCGGCTTCCTCCATCGGTGCCTTGCCATAGGGGACTCCGTGACGCGAAGCAACTCGAGAGAGTGGTTCCGGTCTCTCCGCCCCGGTCACCTGGACCAGCGTCGTCTCGGTCGGAAGTTCCCGGAGCAATCGAACCAGGTCGTCCTTGTTTGCAGCGAGTTCGAAGGTGTTATCCGTCGCGACGATCGCTGGCGTCTCGCCTTCGATACGCCGGCGAAGCTTCCGCATTGAGACCACGTCGCGGTCGATCGTCTCACCGTCGAGTGTAACGACCGCAAAGGAGGGGGCCTCGCCGCGCACGTCGCCGCTCTGGACGTCGACGCCGAAGACTAGGTCGTCGAGTGCACTCGTTCGCGTGCTCACGTCATCCTGTAGGGTATCGCCCACTAATAAACACCGTGCTGGAAAGCGGTCCCCTTTTTGTCTCACTCGTCGTCGCACCCACCGATGGCACGTTACTTTGAGGACATCGAGGTAGGGTCGGTCTACGAGACCGGCTCCTACGAGATGACGACCGACGAGATCAAAGAGTTCGCTGGACAATACGATCCACAACCGTTTCACACGAACGAAGAGGCGGCCAAGGAGTCGATTTTCGGCGAACTCGTCGCGAGCGGATGGCACACGGCGGCCGTCTGTATGCGGCTTTTGGTCGACGACTACCTCGACGAGGAGACGTCGATGGGCGCACGCGGCGTCGACGAACTCAGGTGGGTGAATCCGGTGTATCCCGGCGACAGGATCCGCGTCGAAGTCGAGGTTATCGAGCGGTGGCCCTCGGAGAGTCGACCGGAGATGGGACACGTCCGGTCGAAACTCGTGGGATACAACCAGGACGACGAGCCTGTCATCGAATGGAAATCGCTCGCGATGGTCAGGCGTCGGTCGTCGGGAGATTCGTCGGATTCCTGATCGAGCGAGTCGTCGTAATCCTCTCTTGTAGCCGGTGTATAGTCACTCGGGGAACGGGACATCGAGTTCGTCGCCGTCCTCCGGCACGAATGCGTCTCCATCGAAAACCGCTTTTGCCTCCGATTCGAGCGTCGACACGTCGCCGGTGTATCGAGACGAAATGTGAACCAGCGCCAGCCGTTTCGCCTCCGCTTGTGTCGCGATCTCGGCTGCCTGCGTTGCTGTCGAATGCCCAGTATCGCGGGCGCGGGCCGCGTTGTCGGATGCGAACGTGGCGTCGTGTATCAAGAGGTCAGCGTCTTTGGCGGCCTCGACGCCCTCATCCGTCGGTCGGGTATCGCCCGTGTAGACGACCCGCCGGCCGGGACGGGGATCTCCCACGACTTGCTCTGAGTCGACGACGGTCCCGTCCTCGAGCGTTACCGATTCGCCGTCGTGGAGCCGACTGAACATCGGGCCTTCCGGAACCCCGAGTTCGAGGGCGTGTTCGCGGTCGAATCGTCCCTTCCGATCGTTCTCGACGAGCGCATACCCAACGGACCACGTGTCGTGATCGGTTTCGAAGACGCGAATCTCGTAGTCAGCAGCCTGGTAGGCGACGTCGCCGGGGTGGACCCCCCGAATACGGAGCGAAAACGAAGGACGTGTCCCGGCGGCGAGATTGAGGCTTTCGAGCGAGTCGGTGGTTCGATGCGGTGCGTAGATGGTGAGTGGTGCTCGTCGCTCGTTGAAATCCAGCGTCTGGAGCAACCCGGGGATTCCCAGGATGTGGTCGGCGTGGAGATGGGAGACGAAAATGTGGTCCACGTCGAAGCCGGTCCCGAATCGCATCATCTGTCGCTGTGTTCCCTCCCCGCAGTCGAAGAGCATCCCCTCGCCTTCCCGGCGGCAAAAGATACCACTCGTGTTGCGCCGGGTCGTGGGTACGGCCCCACCGGTTCCCAGGAAGGTTATCGAAAGCGACATATGAGCCACAACCGCCGGGGTGGATAAACCGCCTTCGATGCATCAGTCGACTTCGACTGGGAGTGGGGAACCACCGTCTCCGGTCAGACTTCGAGGAGCCACTCGTCGTATCCGTCGAGTCGCCCGTCGACGAGATCGAAGAACTTGGACTGAATTTCTTCGGTGATGGGCCCGCGCGTCCCGTTGCCGATCTGGACGTCGTCGACGGTCCGAATCGGTGTAACCTCGGCGGCAGTGCCGGTGAAAAACAGCTCGTCGGCGGTATACAGCTGCCCACGCGCGATCGAGGCTTCGGCGTTCACCGGATATCCCAAGTTTTGGGCGAGCTCGATGACCGTATTTCGGGTGATTCCGTCGAGGTTCGACTCCGACAGCCCCGTCGTGTAGAGTTCGCCGTCGTTGATCATGAAGATGTTCTCACCGGGACCCTCCGCAACTTTCCCCTCGCTGTTGAGGAGGATTGCCTCGACGTATCCGTTCCGACGTGCTTCCTCGCCGGCGAGCATCGAGTTGACGTACGGACCGGTGGCCTTCATGTTGGTCGGGATCTGGCTCGAAGAGTGTTTGCGCCACGACGAAACCATCACGTCGACGCCTTCCTCGATGGCCTCTTCGCCGAGGTAGGCCCCCCACGGCCAGCACGCGATCATCGTTCGAGTCGGACATTCAGTCGGACTCACACCCAGGGAGTCGTATCCGTAGAAGACGAGTGGTCGGATGTAGCACGATTCGAGGTCCTGGGTTCGGATCAGTTCCATCGTCGCATCGGTGAGTTCCTCGCGGGAGTGGCCGATATCGAGTTCCATGACTTTCGCCGAATCGAACAGTCGATCCAGGTGTTCCTCCCAGCGGAAGATCGCCGGCCCGTCGACCGTGTCGTAACAGCGAGCACCCTCGAACACGCCAGTTCCGTAGTGAAGCGAGTGCGTGAGAACGTGAACCTGTGCGTCGTCCCAGTCGACGAAGTCGCCATCCATCCAGATGGTGTCGACGTCCATCTCGTCGAATCCCATATGGTCACAGTTGGGGCCCCCCGTAATGAGTGTTGACGATCCCTCGAACGGGTGATGGGAGACTCAGCCAAATCGCTCGAGGAGCGACGCACCCTCGAGGTACGAAAGGTCGTGACGGTCCGCGTAGGCCCGCGCGGCAGGTGGCGTGAGTGCCATCCCGGTCTCGTCGTCGAGCATCTCGCTTACCACGACGGCTGGCGCGATGTTGGCGGCATCGGCGAGTGCGAGGCCGAGTTCGGTGTGACCCTCCCGTTCCTCGAGCAATGCTGGAGCCGCTCGGAGAAGGTGGACGTGTCCCGGCGACCGGAACTCAGCGTCGAATTGGACGGTTCCGGGCGCCTTGGCGGCTGTTCCGATCTCCGAGATGGTTCGAGCTCGATCATTGTCGGTGATCCCGGTGTAGGTGTCGCGATGGTTTACCGTGAGCGAAAACGACGACCGATGGTCGTAGCCGAGGTCATGCCCCGACGCTGTCGGATGATCCAGGGCATCGTGGAGAAACGGGAGTCTCCATTCTTCGGCGATCGAATCCGGGAGCGCGACGCAGATGAGTCCCCCGGCATCGTTGCGCATCCGGGCGACGTCGACCGGGCTGACGGCTTCCGCTGGATAGACGAGGTCGACCTCGCCCTCCCTGTCGGCTGCGTCGTGGATCAGGACGGGATTGCCGTTTCGAAACGCCGTGATCGCGTCCTCGATGCTCCGCTTCGTTCGCGTGGTGTTACTGCTCTGAGACATGGATGCTGAGGTAGTCGCCGTCTTCTAGTTCGAGTTCGTTTCGGAGCCTGTCGGGCGCGATGAGTTCCAGTTGATCGTCTCCGTGATGGGTTCGTTCTGGGGCGATGACGTGGACTGTTTCGTACCGCTCTGTGACCCCGTCCGTGTCGTCGTCTTGGCCACGGCGTTCGATGCTCGCCGGCCAGCAAAAGGCGGGACCGTATGTGCGTTCGCCATCCTCCCACCCGTCGATCGGGACGGGATCGAGGGCATCCATTCGGGCCCTGGTTCGGACGCTCTCCTCCTCGAGTTCGAGGTTCAACGTGCCCGGAAACGGCTCGTACCCGAGGCGGTCCTTAAACTGTCGCATGTAGCCCGAAAGCGAGATGTAGTGGCGGCCTTCGCCCATCCCGCTCGTGACGTGTCCCGTGAGCGTGACGTCTGCGCTCCCTTCGAATAACCGTCGGTAGTCGGCGTACTCGCGCTGGAGCCACCGCCTCCCCTCGTCGGTGACGGTCACGTTCTGCCCATCGCTCAGGATTTCGCGCTTGATGTATCCCTCCGATTCGAGTTCCTGGAGCCGCCTTGAAGCTGTCTGATCGGAGACGTCGAGATCCGACCCGAGCGTCGAGCAGGTAATTTCCGTCTGGCCTGAAAGCCCGCCGCCGAGGGCGAGCAACTTCAACGTGGCCAGCCCGTCATATCCGACCTGCCCGGTGGCCTGTGCCATACTTGTGGTTTCGTGGTACCCGCCCTTAACCGTAACGGAAATGTCATGCGTAACAGAAATGAGAAGCATCGATTCATCCGATTGATGCACCGCCCGGGTGAGACGGTATCGAGATTAACGAATTCGAAACCCGGGGCCATAAGCGTGCCGTCTCTCGGCACGAACTAGGGCTGTATGAATTCCCGGAGACCGGTCGGGTGCGTTTCTCGATTCATCGGTCGCCAGTCAATCCCCTGCTTCGTCCGGGCACGGTCGTTGCTCCCAGAACGACGAGCCACCCTTGAGTTTTGGAACGATTGTATCCGGATCTCGGGCGAGTAACGCGACCCTCGATGCTTCCACGTCCCGGAGCACCGGATGCGTGGGAAGATGCGATCCCACGGCCTCGGTGAATTCGAGCACGCGGTCGTGGCTCGGCATCGACGACCGATCCAGACGACCTCGAGAGTGTCCGACGTGCATGTACGCCTTCATCTCGACGAAGTCTGTGTCGGCACGATCGTACATGCCGGCGTACCACTCCGGATGGTGGTCGTTTATTCCCTGGACGAGGGTCGTCCGCAGGACGGTCCGGGTGTCGTCCTTCGCCGCCAGCACGTCGAGCGTGTCGATGAGCCGCTCCCAGGCGTCGTCTGCTACGGGTCGCACGGTGTCTGCGAACGTCTGTCGATCCGCCGCATCAACACTGACGTACATCTGGGTGGGATCACAGTCCGCGAGAACTGATGGGCGGGTCCCGTTCGACACAAGAAAGGTTGTGATCGAGCGGTCGTGGAACGCCTCGATCAACTCCGGCAGGTACGGGTACAGCGTGGGTTCACCATCGAGCGAGATCGCGACGTGCCGGGGCTCCATCGCTTCCTCGAACGCCGATCGGGGAACGTCGTCGTTGCCCCCGAAGCCCGACAGCAGTTTCCGCTGGAGTTCGATCGAGGCGTCCACGACAGCCTCGGGATCGTCCCACTCTACGTCGTCGAGTTCGTACGCGTGGCCAGCGTGGTCCCGCCAGCAGAACACGCACCGTTCGTTGCACTTGACGACCGGCGTCATCTGGATGCATCGGTGGCTCTGGATTCCGTAGAAATGATTCTTGTAGCAGCGACCCTCGCCCCGAAGGGCGTTGGCCGTCCAACCACAGGTCTGGGCGGCGGTGTGATCAACGCTGTGGTAGTCCGGGTCGCTGACCTGCTTCGGCATGTCCGGTCCTTGGAGAGTGAAGGCCCTAAAGGGCGTGGTTCGAACCTGGATGGGGTCGGCCGACATGCAATCGGATGGATCAAAAAATCGGTTTCTGCTCGCGAACCGAACCCGTTACCCCTATACTCCGCCGGCGGGGAACCATTCGTATGTTCTTGGCTTTCCGGGATTCGGTCGCGGCGGCGCTGCGAGATACCCTCGCGGCACACGACTACCCAACCGACGATCTCGGTATCGAGGAACCCCCTGGAGACGTCGACGCCGTCCTCGCTTCGAGCGTCGCCTTTCGGCTGGCCGAGACTGCCGGGGCACCCCCACCTCAAATCGCCGTCGACCTGGCAGGCGGTATCGATACTGCCGAGTACGCCTACGTCGACCGCGTCAAAACGGCAGGCCCGTACCTCAACTTCGTCCCCGATGAGTCGTACTTTGAAGAGACCCTCGAGGCCGCACAATCGGTTGATTTCGGACGGCTCGAGGACCGAGACGTGTCCGTCAGCGTCGAACACACCAGTGCGAATCCGACCGGTCCTGTCCATGTGGGCCGAGCACGCAACCCGATCATTGGTGACGCGGTCGCGAACCTGCTCTCGTACGCCGGTTACGACGTGGATCGTCACTACTACGTCAACGACGCCGGTCGACAGATGGCCGTCTTTACCTGGGCCTACGAAACCTTCGACGAATCTGACCTGCCCGAGCCCGCACGCGACCGAATCGAATATGACCTGGTACGGTACTATCGCAAGGGGAATGCATATTTGGAGGAGGCACCAGCGGATGCAGTCGAGGAGGCCGAGGCAGAAATTCGATCGATCATGCAGGGACTCGAGGCCGGTGACGAGGACGCGTTCGAGCGGGTTGGGACGGTCGTCGATCAGGTCTTATCGGGCATGAAGGCATGTCTCGCGCGCCTGCCCGCGGAGTTCGACGAGTTCGTCAAGGAGACCCGGTTCATGCGGGATGGATCAACGGACGAAATGGTGGATCGACTCCAGTCCCTCGACGAAGCCGTCTACGAAGAGGACGCCTGGCAACTCGATCTGCCCGGAATCGACAAGAACCTCGTGTTCCTGCGCTCGGACGGTACTAGCCTGTACGCCACTCGAGACCTGGCCCACCACGAGTGGAAGTTCGACAACTACGACCGGGCCGTGACGATACTCGGCGAGGACCACGAACTCCAGGCCCAACAGATCCGGACCACGCTCGACCTGCTCGGCCACGACACCGAGCCACTCGAACAGGTCCTCTATTCGTACGTCAACCTCCCTGAAGGCAAGATGAGCACCCGACGCGGCACCGGGGTACAGCTCGACGACCTCCTGGACGAGGCCATCGCACGGGCTCGCGAGGAGGTCGAAACGCGACTGGACGACCGTCGACGGGACGACGATCTCACTGATGCGGACGTCGACCGAATCGCCAATCAGGTCGGGATCGGGGCCGTCCGGTACGACATCGTCTCGAAACAACCCACAAAGTCCATCACCTTCGAGTGGGAGCAGGCGCTCGACTTCGAGGCCCAATCCGCGCCGTACGTCCAGTACGTTCACGCGCGGTGCTGTGGGATTCTCGCCGAGGTTGGGGACGTCGAACCGATCGCCGACATCGTTCACCTCGAGACCGACGAAGAACGCGACTTGCTCCGGACAATTGCCAGGTTCACTGGAGTGATCGACGAAGCGGCATCTGACCTGGAGCCACACCGCGTGGCCACCTATACACGGGAGATCGCCGAGCAGTTCAATGCCTTCTATCGGGAGTGTCCCGTTCTCGACGCCGATCCCGAGGTGAGTGCGGCCAGACTGGCGCTCGTCGCCGCCGCCAAGCACACCGTCGCCAACGCGCTCGATGTCCTGGGTGTCGAGGCTCCAGAATCGATGTAATGCTCTCGTAGCCACTTCCCTTTTCAACACCCAGTTGATCCTTGCTCGGAAACGAGTTCGAACGACCGCTTATAGAACGAAAAATCGAACTATCCACAGCGATCCCATACCCGCAACGATCGTCGCGAGCACGTTCTCCGTTCGCCACGCGACGATCCCGGCCACAAGTCCCGCGATCAATCTGGCATCGAGTACCGTCTCCGCAACCGTGGGCTGCAGGGTCACGATTGCGGGAATCGTGAGGGCGGCAAGGACGGCGGGAGGCACGAACTGAAGGACACGTTTCACGTTCGGCGGAACCGACTCGATTCGGCCGAAGAGGTAGATGAACGACAAACGAATGCTGTAGGTCGCGACGCCGATCACGACGATGGTCGCCCAGATAGTCACCGGTCCGTAGTCTGTCGTCATCGTTCACCCCAGGTATCCACGACGAGTCCGGCTGCAATTCCGGAAATCGCACCGATTGGCAGACCCAAATTCAAAGGAACGCCGGCAGCAAGCAGCGCACCTACGCCACCAACCACGGCCGCGGTGGTCGACGGTCGATCGCGCATGGTGGGAACGAGCAACGCCAGAAAGATGAGCGGCACTGCGAAGGAAAGCTCGAGCTCCGGTGGGACCCCCGTCCCGATCACGATCCCGGCGACGGTACCCACCACCCAGGCGACCCAGAGGGCGAGCCCGAGTCCGAGGTAATAGCGCACCCTGTCGCGTGATTCGTTACTCGAAAACTCGGCGATTGACATCGCATACACCTGATCGACGAGGAGATACGGGATGCTGGCGCGAACCCTGCGACTATAGTCGGCAAAGTAGGGTGCGATGGACGCCGAGTACATGATCATCCGGATGTTAATGATCAGGGCCGTTCCGATCACCACGATCAGCGGCGCCGTCTCGCCGAGCAGTTCGAGTGCGGCCAGCTGTGAGGCGCCGGCGAACACGATGACCGAAATCCCGACCGCTTGCGTCGGCGTGAGGCCTGCCTCGATTGCCGCAATCCCGGCTACCATTCCAAAGGGCACGACCCCGAGGTGGAACGGGAGGGAGTCACGAATTCCGGCAACCAGGTCCTCGTTCATATCTATAACGCCGCTCGGTCGCTAAAACGAGTGTCGGTTCGCGAAGACCGTGAGTCCCTGCCCCACGGCCCAACGGGTCGCTTCAAAGCATACTTACCCCCGTTGGACTTACGCGATACCAATGAGCGACGACGACGGGGCGCCGTCGGACAAGCAGAAATACGAGTTCCGAAAGGTGATTGAGGAACTCGAAGAGTACGCGGGCTCCGGCACGCAGCTCGTTACCATCTACGTCCCGGAAGACAGACAGATAAGCGACGTTGTCGAACACGTCGTCCAGGAGCACAGCGAAGCTGCCAACATCAAATCCAAGCAAACTCGGACGGCGGTCCAGGACGCGCTTACGAGCATCAAGGATCGACTCAGGTATTACGACACGTTTCCCCCTGAGAAGGGTCTCGTGCTGTTCTCCGGGGCGGTCGACGCCGGCGGCGGGCAAACCGATATGATAACACGCGTGCTTGAATCACCACCGGATCCGATCCAGTCGTTCAGGTATCATTGCGATTCGGAATTTCTCACGGAACCACTCGAAGCGATGCTCGGCGACAAGGGTCTCTACGGTCTCATTGTGCTCGACCGTCGCGAGGCCAACGTCGGGTGGCTGCGGGGAAAGCTGGTCGAACCCGTAAAGAGCGCCTCGTCGCTCGTCCCCGGTAAGCAACGAAAGGGGGGACAGTCAGCACAACGGTTCGCCAGACTTCGACTCGAAGCGATCGATAATTTCTACCAGGAAGTCGCGGGCATGGCCAACGACCTCTTCGTCCCGAAGCGTCACGAAATGGATGGCATCCTCGTGGGCGGTCCATCTCCGACCAAGGACGAGTTCATCGACGGCGGCTACCTTCACCACGAACTCCAGGACATGGTTCTGGGGAAATTTGACGTCTCCTACACGGACGAATCGGGCCTCCACGATCTTGTCGACCGTGCCGAGGACGTTCTAGCCGAATCGGAGGTGATGAAGGACAAAAACGAGATGGAGGAGTTCTTCGAACAGCTACACGACGGCCAGCGGGCAACCTACGGGTTCGAGGCGACCAGACAAAATCTCCAGATGGGTTCGGTTGATCGACTCCTGTTGAGTGAAGATCTCCGCAAGGATGTAGTCGAATACGACTGCAACGGGAATCCGGAGTTTGAACTCGTCGACCGTTCGGCGGCGACTCCGTCACACAAGTGCGACGATGGAAGCGAAGGCGAGGTCGTCGACCGGGAGGACGCCATCGACAACCTGATGGAACTCGCCGAACAGCGCGGCTCGGAGGTCAAATTCATCTCGACCGATTTCGAGAAGGGAGAGCAGCTTCTCACCGCCTTCGGTGGCATCGCCGGAATTCTGCGGTATTCGACGGGCGTGTGATCACGCGGAGTTCCAACGATCGCCTCAATCGATGAGCTGCTGGAGCTGGTGTCGTCTGCGACCCAGGTCGAACGGCGGCTGAACCCCACCCTGGACGTCCAGGCGGTCGATAACGAGTAGTGGATCGGTGCCGG
>JBKGZK010000021.1:0-32546 GCA_046545615.1 Natronomonas sp. | reverse complement strand
CTCGGACAGTTGCTCTCGAGGCAACCGCCTTGGCCGGGCTAGGCTACCTCGGCTCGGTTTGGAGTCGGTGGCTTGCGACTTTATCCGTTTCGGTCCGGCGACAGGAACAATTCGGAAATCACGCACAAAGCAATGCCCCCATCAACAGAGGTATCGAAAGAAGGAAACGCGAGAACGGCGGTTTAGACCCGGACGGGAGACGTTGTCCCCGGTCCCTGCGACCCTTCCGTCCGATCGAAACCGAACGGGTTTGCGAACGCCGTTCACACGTCGTCCGGTACTTGGTCTTCCTCCGGACTGCCATGGCAGTCCGGTCCTGGATCGGTGCGGTCCTCCTTCAGAGCCATGTCCTCGTTGCCCTGTGACGGGCCCTTCGGTTGTGGCCCCCAACACACACCGTCTCACCCGCGTCCGGATGATCTGGCGTGAGTCGTCCGGTGTGTCCCCGATGTTCTCGCGGGATGTATATATGGGATTGGTACGGTATTAAATTATTCTAAAATATGAATGACAATATCATGCACAATTAACGTCCGGGCGTCAACGCTACACACGGGTGCGTCGAATGCAGGGTAAACTAGATCATCGCTCGAAGGTCGACAAGATCACAATTCAAAACCGGCGGAGCGTATCGTTCGAACACCAACAGATCACCGTCTTAACTACCCAAATCGCCGATTTAATACCGTCCAGATCGGCGATCAAGGTGCCGTCAGAAAGTCTCTTCCGGGGCCGGGACTCCTCGTTCCGCACTGTCGAGTTCGTCGAACATGTTACGGAATTCGTGGATACGATCGCGGATGTCTGCTGCGAGTTCAAACTCCAAGTTGTCCGCGGCCTCCTGCATCCGTCGTTCTAACGTCTCGACGAGTTCGCGAGCCTGCTCCACATTGTCGACCTCTACACCGGCGACGTCAGCGGTGTCAGTCTTCGACCCTGGCAGATTGGTCTCGCCGATTTCCTTTTCGATCGATCTTGGTTCGAACTCATTTTCCTCGTTGAACGATTTCTGGATCTCGCGACGACGTCGGGTCTCCTCGATTGCCGAACGCATCGAGTCGGTCTGCTCGTTCGCGTACAGAACCACCCGCCCGTCGACGTTACGCGCTGCACGACCCATCGTTTGGACCAGGGTCGTTTCGGAGCGAAGGAATCCCTCCTGGTCGGCGTCGAGGATCGCGACGAGGCTCACTTCCGGGATGTCGAGGCCCTCGCGGAGGAGGTTGATGCCGACGAGCACCTGAATCTCCCCCAGCCGCAACGATCGGACGAGTTCGTGGCGTTCGAGGGTGTCCGTCTCGTCGTGCATGTACGCCACGTCGATCCCTGCTCCGTCTAGATACTCCGTAAGGTCCTCCGCCATCCGCTTTGTCAGCGTCGTCACGAGTACCCGTTCGTCGTCGTCCGTGTCCTCGATGCGTTCAAGGAGATCCTCGATCTGGCCCTCGGCCGGTGTCACTTCGATTGCCGGGTCCACGAGGTACGTCGGTCGGACAATTTGTTCGACGATCTGGGCACTGTTGGTTCGTTCGTACTCCGACGGTGTCGCACTGACGTATAGGGTTTTGCTGGTCTTGTCCTCGAATTCGTCAAACGTCAGGGGTCGGTTGTCGTAGGCGGTCTCGAGCCGGAAGCCGTTCTCGACGAGGGAATCCTTCCGAGACTTGTCACCCTCGTACTGTCCCTTGATCTGGGGGAGCGTCTGGTGAGACTCGTCGACGACGGTTAGAAACTCGTCGGGGAAGTAATCCAGGAGTGTATACGGAGCGTCGCCGGGTTCGCGATCCGACATGTGTACCGAGTAGTTCTCGATCCCGGAACAGTACCCGGTCTCTCGAAGCATCTCGATGTCGAAGGTGGTTCGTTCTTCGATTCGCTGTGCGGCCACCAGATCGCCCTGTCGTTCGAAGAAAGCCACGCGGTTTTCCATCCGTTCCTCGATCTCCTCGATGGCCCGCTCCAGCCGCTCCTCCGGGATCGAGTAGTGTTCCGCCGGGTGGACGAGGGCGGCCGGTTCGGTCGAGACGGCAGTTCCCTCAAGGACGTCGACTTTCGAAATCCGATCGATCTCGTCGCCCCAGAACTCGATCCGGAGGGCGTGGCGGCCGTACATCGGGAACACCTCGACCGTGTCGCCGCGCACGCGAAAGGTGCCTTGGTGGAAGTCGACGTCGTTTCGTTCGTAGTTCAGGTCCACGAGTTCCGCGAGGAGGTCGTCCCGACCGTAGGCGTCCCCGGGTTCGAGACGTAACGCCATTCCCTCGTAGTTAGCGGGGTCACCGAGCCCGTAAATAGCCGACACCGAGGCGACGACGATGACGTCGTCGCGCGTTAGAAGCGACCGGGTGGCCGAGTGCCGGAGGCGATCGATCTCCTCGTTGATGGACATGTCCTTGTCGATGTAGGTGTCGGTCTGTTCGACGTAGGCCTCCGGCTGGTAGTAGTTGTAGTACGAGACGAAGTATTCGACCGCGTTGTTCGGGAAAAGCGACCGAAACTCCTCGTAGAGCTGCGCCGCTAGCGTCTTGTTGTGGGCGATGACGAGGGTCGGCATCTGGAGTTCCTCCATGACCCACGAGACGGTGTTGGTCTTTCCCGAGCCGGTGACGCCGAGCAGCGTCTGTTCGTCCGCACCGCGTTCGTAGCCGTCGACCAGTTCCTGGATCGCCTGAGGCTGGTCGCCCGCGGGTTCGAACGGCGCGTCGACCTCGAAGGGCCGATCCAGGTCGGGACGGTCAGGCTGTAGCGGCCCGGTATCACTCATCGGTGGAACGTGGTCCCGAGCCCACTTGAGCACCACGCTCGCCCGTGACGATGGTCAGCGCTGGACAACTGTCTGTATTAGTCGCTCGAGTCCTCCAATTTCGTCGAATCCTGTAACGGACGAAAACGCAAACAACAAGAATTAATCGGCCAGCCGACCGAGTTTCTACCGTTATGACAAAGGTTAGTGTCATCGGTGCCGCGGGAACCGTCGGTGCAGCCGCCGGATACAACCTCGCACTCCGTGACGTCGTGGACGAACTCGTCTTCGTAGACATTCCGGACCAGCGCGAGACGACCGTCGGCCAGGCCGCGGATACGAACCACGGCATCGCATACGACGCCAACACGCGGGTCCGACAGGGCGAATACGAGGACACCGCTGGATCTGACGTCGTTGTTATCACCGCTGGAATCCCACGCCAGCCGGGACAAACCCGGATCGACCTGGCGGGCGACAACGCACCGATCATGGAGGACATCGGCTCGTCGATAGACGAGTACAACGACGAGTACATCTCCATCACGACCTCAAATCCGGTCGACTTGCTGAACCGCCACCTCTACGAAGCGGGCGACCGCGACCGCCATTCGGTGATCGGATTCGGCGGACGACTCGACTCCGCCCGGTTTCGGTACGTCCTGTCGGAGCGGTTCGATTCTCCCGTCAACAACGTGGAGGCGACCATCCTGGGCGAGCACGGTGACGCCCAGGTTCCCGTCTTCTCAAAGGTCAGGGTCGACGGTAGCGATCCCTCCTTCGACGAGGACGAAAAGGAAGAAATCCTCGAAGACCTCCAGCAATCGGCGATGGACGTCATCGAGCGGAAGGGGGCAACCCAGTGGGGCCCGGCCACCGGCGTCGCCCACATGGTCGAGGCAGTGCTCACGGACTCGGGCGAGGTCCTGCCCGGATCGATCGTCCTCGACGGCGAGTTCGGCTACGACGACACCGCCTTCGGCGTTCCGGTGAAGCTCGGCAGTAACGGCGTCGAGGAAGTCGTCGAGTGGGAACTCGACGAGTACGAGTCGGCTCTCATGGACGAGGCCGCCTCAAAGCTCTCCGAACAGTACGAGAAGATTGCCTGATCGGGGGCGTCGCTGGGGAAGCGATTGCACAATATGACGACAGTCGCATTCGTCTGCGTCCAGAACGCCGGTCGGAGCCAGATGGCTGCAGCGTTTGCGGAGAAAGAACAGAAACGGCGAACCCTAGAGGGACAGGTGGATGTGCTCACCGGTGGAACGCAACCGGCCGAAGCCGTTCACGATACCGTCGTCGAGGTCGTGGAAGAAATCGGGATCGATCTTCGCAACCGCACTCCCCGCACGATCACATCCGATGAACTCGAAGACTGTGACTACGTGGTGACGATGGGGTGTTCAGCAGAGGGTTTTTGCCCGGCAACCTGGACCGGCGAGAGCCGCGACTGGAATCTCGATGATCCCCACGGCAAGGATCTCGATACCGGTCGCGACATCCGCGATGAGATCGACAGACGGGTTCGAGAATTATTGGACGAACTCATGGACGCTGGATGAAAGCTTCGCCGTCCCACAGGGATACGTTCTGGATCGGGATCGATCGATGGTCGTTTGTGGTCTCCGAGACGTCAGTCGTCGGTTTCGGGATCTGTTCGATCCGTCTCGATCGTACCGGTCTCTGCGAGTTGTCCGGTATCGTAGCCGCCCCAGTCGTAGGCGTTCTGGAAGTGGATGGCTACGTAGACCAGCGCGAGCAATACGGGGACTTCGATCAGTGGACCGACCACCGTTGCGAATGCGACGCCTGAACCGACGCCAAAGACGGCTACCGCCACTGCGATCGCGAGTTCGAAGTTGTTCGAGGCGGCAGTGAAGCCGATCGCCGTCGTCGTCGAGTAGTCCGCGCCGATGCCACGCCCCATCCCGAAACTCACTAGGAACATCACGACGAAGTAAATTGTAAGCGGGACGGCGAGCCAGATAACGTCCGTCGGGCGGGCAAGGATAGTGTCGCCTTGCGTTGCGAACATAACGACGACGGTAAACAACAATGCCACCAGGGTGACCGGGCTAATCTTCGGAACGAACACCGTTTCGTACCACTCCTCGCCCTTCGATCGAACGCCCCCGAGGCGGGTGAGTATTCCGCCGGCGAACGGGATTCCGAGGAAGATGGCGATAGCCGAAAACACCTGTCCGACGGTGACGTCGAAGGCTTCGATGCCCAGAACCATCGCCTCGAGTCCCAGCACGGGCGGGAGGAACAACGCGAAGAACCAGATGTAAATCCCGTAGGTCAGGATCTGGAAAATACTGTTGAAGGCCACGAGTCCCGCAGCGTACTCGCTAGATCCGTTCGCGAGGTCGTTCCAGACGAGTACCATCGCGATACACCGGGCCATCCCGATAAAAATCAACCCAAGGAAGTACGCCGGACGGGCCGGGAACCACGGCACGATTCCACTAAAGAAAATCACCGCGAGGGCAAACATCAACGTCGGCCCGATGAGCCAGTTCTGGAGCAGACTCAACGAGAGCACGCGCCACTGCGAGAACACGCGGGGAAGCTGGCGGTAGTTGACCTTTGCGAGCGGTGGATACATCATCGAAATAAGGCCAATCTCGACCAGATGATACTCCCGGATGGGATCGACCACCCAGGGAGCAATGTATCCGAGACTCACACCGATAGCCATGGCACCGAAAATCCAGACGGTCAGGTACTTGTCCAGGAAGTCCATCGACCGTGGATCGCCGCAGTTCGGACAGTCGCAGTCGCGACCGTGTTCGTGATCGAGGACGTGGTCGGTGTCGACGTCACTCATCAATTACGACCTCCACCCGATGGGCGCTCCGTCGATGTCCAATTCGGTCCCTGGTGGACGTCGAGGTCCATACCTCGCTTTCCCGAGGTCGTTGACGAAAGGAAAGAGGTTTTCATTCGATTTACTATGTGTTCAAATGAGGTGGCGACCGACGCCGGAGTCATCGTGACCCGTCGAGAACGGTGAGAAGCGCACTCGCTCGTCCGGTTGCCCGATACTTTCGCCACCGGCCATCCTTTCGTTTCGTGACCAGACCGGCCTCGGTTAGTTTCGAGAGGGCGTGGCTGACGGCGCTATCGCTGACGTCGACGAGTGGGGTGATTTCACAGACGCACAGTTCTTCCTCGACCGCAACTAACAATCTCACGACCCGATACCGCGTCTCGTCGCCGAGTGCCGACAACACGGCAACGTCGTTAGAAACGACGCTCTCGTCGATCGTCGCTTCGAGTTCGTCGAGGGCGTCAAGGCGTGCCTGGAGATCCTCGGTGCGACACTCGCCGAGGTCCTCTTCCAGATAGCGACCGATCCGGGATTCCGATTCGGACATTACTCGATACTTGCACAATCATTCAAATAAGGGTTGCGTCAGACTCCGACGGCAGCGTCGAGCGCGATCCGGATCGCCCGACCGACGTTGTCCTTCGCCTTTGGTGGAAGTTCTTCGTCGTCGGTTTCCCCCTTCTGCGTCCCCTCGACGAGATTGCCGTCGACCGTACAGATGGCCCCGGCAGCGAGTCCTTTTCGTCGGGTGAGGGTAAAGAGCGCGGCGGCCTCCATCTCGACGGCGAGCAGTCCGGAAGCTTCCCAGTCGGTGACGTACGCGTCGGTTTCGGCGTAGAAGGCGTCGTCCGTCGCGATGGGGCCGACGTGAACCGGCACGTCGCGTGATCGTGCCGCGTCCACCAGCGACTCGAGCACCCCATATGCAGGGACGGCGGGGACTGAGACGTCTTCGTACCGTTTCGTGGTCCCCTCGTCCTTTGCGGCCCCCGTGGCGACGACCATGTCGCCAATCTCGATCCCGGCCTGGAGGGCACCGGTTGTGCCGACGCGGATGAAAGTCTCGACCCCGATCGCAGCCAGTTCCTCGACCGCGATGGCCGTGGAGGGCGATCCGATACCCGTCGAGCAGATCGTCAGGTCGTGCCCCTCGTAGGTTGCGTTGACGACCGAGTACTCGCGATTTTGCGAGATCGATTCCGAATCGTCGCAGTGATCTGCGATCCGATCCACGCGATCGGGATCGCCCGGGACTAACGCGACGTCGGCCACGTCACCCTCCTCGAGCAACAGGTGCGGTTGTTTCGCCATGAGGGATGCTCGATGGGGACGACCAAAAAACGCACTTTCCGCGGTACCGACCACCACCCCCCGGCAAGGGGGTCCAGATCAGGCGATCGCGAACAACACCAGATTGTGGACGCCGGGTCCGAGTCCGACGGCGGCGACGAGACCGAGAAGAAGGTACCCCTCCGTGGGATCCTCTCGAACGTAGTCCTCGAAGAGCGCCACGATCGCCAGTGCGAGCAGGAACTTCACGAGGACGAAGATCCAGCCGGCACCAACGAGTTCGGCCGTCGGCAGGGCCGCACCGGTCTCGATGACGAGTCGGGACAGCGGCGTCTGTTCGGCAAACCCTAGGATGTCGTACCCGACCGCCGTCGAGGTTCCATCGAGCGCGTGTCCGAACACCGCTACCAGTCCGACAGATCCTGCGCCATCGTAGTCGAACCGTACAAGGATCACCCGACCGAGGGCAGCAAGGACGAGTGCCGCGACGAGCGCGATCGCTGGCCAGCCTACTGCACCGACGCCATGGAGGACACCGACGAGGAGGGTAGCGAGCAGTACGGCAATTCCGGAAAGCCCCAGGATCGCCGGGCCAGTTCCGGCCGACCATCCGGTCCCGGACCGATCGGCGACGACGCTCCAGACGAACCCGGCCACGATAGCGATCGTGAGGTACACCGTCGGCGACCCGAAAAATGGGGCTACGTCTGGGGGGATTGCCCGTGCCTGATACAGGGCGTACAATCCGCCCCCGGCAGCCATCCAGGGTGCAAGCGCCGCAACGGTGTTCTCCGTCACCGGAGGTCGTCGTCTGGACAGCATCCAGAGGACTGCGACGGCCGACGCTCCCAAAACACCAAGGTATGGTAACGGTGGAACGCCGAAACCGGTCGGGAACAGGGCCACTACAGGACCAAGGACGACGACGAAAAGAAAGCGTTGCGATCGGTGGCGGCCGACCGACAATTCGGAACAATTTGAATATGAGCCAAATTCGAAGACGTCTCTTGTTCCGTCAAATGACGTCGATACCCGGAACGCAACCACTTTCATGCAAAGCATCGAACACCATGGTATGAGCGTCGATCTCTCCGCTGAGAAGTACGAGAAGCAGCGCGAAGCCGGTTCGATACTCGCGACCGTCCGCGAGGAGACGGTCGAACGAATCGAGGTCGGCGCGAGCCACCTGGACGTGGCCAATTTCGCCGAGAACCGCATCCGAGAGCTCGGCGGGCAGCCGGCCTTCCCCGTCAACGTCAGCATCGACGAGGAGGCGGCTCACGCGACCCCCACGCCCGACGACGACACGATGTTCGGCGAGGAAATGATCAACATCGATGTGGGCGTCCACGTCGACGGCTGGCTGGCAGACAGCGCAATCACGGTCGACTTCTCGGGCAATCCCGAACTCGTCGAGGCCTCTGCGGCCGCCCTGGACGCCGCGATAGACGTCGTGGAACCGGGCGTGAATACGGGCGAGATCGGGGCCGAAATCGAGGAGACGATCGACGGCTACGGGTATAACCCCGTGGTTAACCTCACGGGACATGGACTCGGTCACTGGGAACAACACACCGAACCGAACATTCCGAATCGGGCAGTATCACAGGGCGTCGAACTCGAAGTCGGCGACACGGTTGCGATCGAACCATTCGCGACAGACGGCGGTGGAAAAGTCAACGAGGGGAGTAAAGAGGAGATTTTCGCACTAGATCGGGAGGGTAGCGTGCGTAACAGACAGGCGCGCGACGCGCTCGAACAGATCGTCGACGAGTTCAAGACGCTGCCCTTCGCCCGCCGGTGGATCGAAACGGACCGGGCCGAGATGGCCCTTCAACGCCTCAAGCGGCAGGGGATCGTCCACGGCTATCCGGTTCTCAAAGAGGACGACGGAAATCTCGTGAGTCAGAAGGAACACACTGTCATCGTCACCGAGGACGGCTGTGAAGTGACGACACGACCCCGATGACCGCTCGGACCGAGCGGGACGTAATCAGATAAAATTAGGCAGTCTGTCGGATATTAGGCGTCGTTCATCCGGAGAACCGTCTCGATGCTACAGACTCGACACTGCGAGACGCGATAGGGTTCCCTGGAATATTCTGCATTCTCGGTTCGTCGGCTTTCGGTTCTGAGTTGGATGTGGACGTCGTGGGGCGTCTCTCGTTCGCAGTTGCGACATTCCTCGAGCACACCACCGTCGTCGATACTACTCGCCATGGCCCACGTCGGCGGGGTTGTGAGATAAATTCCGAAGCTCGTTTGCGTCCGTTCGTATCGTTTACGACGAGTGTCGATACTGCGGGAGACTGTTTTGTAGGCTATTAGACCGTTTATACTGAACACTCTACCTGTTTCGTGATCTCGTGAACTCGGATCCTCGTTCGGCCGATTCGAGGGGCAAGATTAACCGCGACCGGACCGGAGCAATCGCCATGGACCAGCTGTTCGCTCCGTGGCGCATCGAGTGGGTACGACGGGAGGATCGAAACGCCGAAATCGACGGCTGTCCGTTTTGCGTGCTGCCGACACGTGCCGATGCCGGCGAGGCCGGTGTCGTGGCCGAATCCGAACACGCCTTCGTCCTCCTGAACAACTATCCATACAATCCCGGACACGCCATGGTCATTCCCCGGACGCACACGGGCGAACTCGGAGACCTCGATGACGAGGAACTGCTCGATCACGCCCGACTCAAACAGCGAACCGTCCGGGCGCTCGGGACGGCGCTCGACGCGGAAGGCGTGAATCTCGGGGCCAATCTCGGCAGCGCTGCCGGCGGATCCATCGATGAGCACCTCCACACGCACGTCGTCCCACGGTGGAACGGCGATACGAACTTCATGCCAGTCTGCTCGGACACGAAGGTCATCGTCGAGGCCGTGGAGGCTACGTTCGACCACCTTCGCGACGCCTTTGCGAATCAGGATGAGGCCAGGATCGGGGAACGCGGCTCCGTCGTTGTTGAATAATTCCTGCGAGATGCGGGTTCGGGCCACAAATCCGATCACTTATCGGAATCTGCCCTCAGAAGCACGTATGGGCGCGGACGCATCTCGGGCCGCTTCGTCGACGCGAGCGGTCGATCGGCGGAATTTTACCCGCGTAAGCGCCCTCAATGTGGTCGGGAACGGTCTCAAAATTGTCGTCGAAGGGGTGGTCGGTCTCTCGTTCGGCTCCATCGCGCTCGTCGCCGACGCCGCCCACTCGCTTGCCGATCTCGTTGCCAGCCTGGTGGTCCTAGTGTGGGGCCGAAGTGTCTACGCCGATCCGGATATCGACCATCCCCATGGTCACCAGCGAATCGAGCCCCTCGCCGCACTCTTCGTCGGGAGCGTGATCGTCCTCCTCGGCCTCAATCTTCTATACGAATCCGCCCGGGGGCTGCTCGTCGATGTCTCGGTCGTGTTTGATCCGTTGCTCGTAGGCGCAGTCCTGTTCGCAATGGCCGATATGTACGTCCTGTTCCGGTATACGACTCAGATCAACGAAACAGTCGGTTCACCGGCGCTTGATGCCCTTGCAATCGATTGTCTGAACGATATCTACACGTCCATCGCCGCGCTCGCGGGAATCGTCGGCCTGTTTCTGGGGTATCCCACTCTCGACGCCGTCGCCGGGGCGCTTGTCAGCATTCTCGTCGTGTACCAGGGAGTCGAAATCGCACGCGAGAACGTCTCCTACTTGGTCGGAGCCGCCCCGTCGGACACGGAACGTGAAACGATTATCGAGACCATTCGCGACCACCCCGAAACTCGCGGTGTCCACGACGTGGTCGTGTTTTACGAAGGAGCCCAGCTCGAAGTCGAAGCCCACGTCGAGGTCGACGGCTCGTTGACGCTTGAGGAAGCCCACGACATCGAGACCACGCTCGTTCATTCCGTGAGTACCCTCGACGACGTCGGCGACGTACACATTCACCTCGATCCGGCGGGAATCGGGGAGTGGAAGGATGCGAGCGAACCGAACTGATTTCGTCCCTGTGCCGGTTCGAGTGAAACCGGTACCCTGTCCGCATCCGATACCGATCAATGAATCGGCGAATCGACGGGGGGTTCGCCCTCCTCGCCCCGCGCATCACCGCCGCTGGATCCATCGTCTCGCGGCTCGCCGAAACAATACACGGATTCGGCCGCGGTGATCTCGACGTCGAAGACGTCCCCGACCTCGATGTCACGCTCGGTCGCGTCGGTGACGATGACCTGGCGATAGGCGGGATCGCGACACTTTATCGAGTCGCCGGTCCCGGGCTCGATGGCGACGACCTCTCGGTGCTCACCAACCATCGAGGCGTAAGTCTCCCCGACCACCTCGAGGGCTACCTCGCTCATCTCCTTCGAGCGCTCCTTCTTCATGGTGCCCCCGAGGCCCTTCATGTCGGCGGCGTCGGTCCCGGGACGCTTCGAAAACCGCGTCACGTTGACCTTTTCGGGGCGGATCCGGGAAAGCAGCGCCATCGATCGCTCGTGATCCGCCGCGGATTCCGTCGGAAAGCCTACGATGAAATCCGTCGAAAGCGTCCATTCGTCGAGTCGGTCGTCGAAGACCGCGACAATCTCTTCGAACTGTTCGACGCGATGCTGTCGGCGCATGTCATCGAGTACCTCGTCCGATCCAGACTGGACGGGGAGGTGAATGAAATTGTATAGCTTCGGATTCGTCGCAAATACCTCGGCCAATTCCTCCCGAATACCGTGGACGCCGCCGGGATTCGCCATCCCCAGGCGGACGCGAAATTCACCGTCGATGGCACAGATGCGGTCGAGGAGTTCCGGGAGCGCCCGCTCTCCCGTATCCCAGCCGTACACGCCGGTGTCCTGGCCGGTGACCCGAATCTCCGTAGCGCCGGCCGCAACCAGGTCGCGAGCCTTCGCGACGTTTGCGTCGACGGGGGGCGATTCGACCCGTCCGGTCGCGAACTTGGTAATGCAGTACGAACAGTTGGACATACAGCCACGGGCGATCGGGAGGATACCGATGGAACCATCGAGGATCGGCTCGACGTCGGGTGTGATCGTTGGGCACTCCCCGTTCGTGACCGCCTCCGGGACCTCGTCCCAGTGGAGTATCCGGGCGTCCAGGTCCGCCGAGTCGAACACGTCAGCCTGTGCGAGCGCCATGCAGCCGGTGACGATCACGTCAGCTGTGGATTCGTCGAGTTCTGCCGCCCGGCGGAGCATGTTCCGCTCCGTTTTCTCGACGACGGTACAGGTGTTCAGGATGGCCACGTCTGCTCGATCCGGATCGTCCACCCGGTAGTGACCGGCGTCTCGGAGACGGCGCTCAATCTGACGGCTCTCCCCACGGTTTGCGGTGCAGCCGTACGTCTCGATGTGGTAGGTGGCCATCGCGTAAATGTCCTTGTCGGTCGGACTCCAAAAGCACGACGCTTCGAAAATGAGTGGTTGTGGGCGAATTCCACGCAAGTATCGGCGTCAGGCGTCGAATGCGTCCGGATCGAATCCGTCGAGAATCTCGATCCCCGCAGACGCGCCGATCCGATCCGCGCCAGCTTCGAGCATCTCGCGTGCCTCCTCGAACGTACCGATACCGCCGCTCGCCTTCACTGGGAGGTATTCGGCCATGATTCGGACGTCCTCGACGGTGGCCCCACCCTCGCCGAAGCCCGTTGCCGTTTTCACGTATGCTGCCCCGGACGCCTCGGCGAGTTCGCACGCGGTCCGAAGCTGGTCCTCGGTGAGGCTCGGTGCTTCGACGATGACCTTGAGCGGCAGCGTGACGGCGGCCCCGATCCGTTCGAGTTCCTCCCCGATCGAGTCGGTGTCGCCCTCGAGCAAGCGTCCGAGATTGATGACCACGTCAAGTTCGTCGGCACCGTCCTTCCAGGCGCGTTCCGCCTCGCATACCTTGGTATGGGTCGATTCCTGTCCGTGGGGAAATCCACAGACCGTCACCAGTGTCACCGTCGGGGTGTATTCGGCTGCCTCCGCAACGTAGCACGGTGGAATGCAGGCGTTCGTTCCGACTTCGATTGCTTCGTCGAGCACGCCTTCGACGTCCGTCCACCCGGTCTCGGGACCGAGGACTGTGTGGTCGATCTTCGAGGCGAACTGCGCTCTGTCCATGTGAAGGGTATCGGTGCCCACGGCGAAGTAAGTACAGATTTGTCGATCAGTCAGTCGTCGAAGGCTCGTTCGAGTTCAGCCACGATCGCATCAACGTATGCCTCGAGCACGGTCTCGAATCGCTCCTCCTCTACCACGAGCCCGGTGAGCCGCTCGTAGGGATCCTCGGGGAGCTCTACGTAAAATCCGCGTTCCTCGTCGTAGAACGGCTCGGATTCGTTGAGCACCTGCTGGTCGATACCGTGAACCAGCGTCGAGTCGTAGGTTTCGTTGACGCGGTTGAACGCGTTCTTGTACGCCTGCTGGAGCGTTGGAAAATAATCGACGTATTTCTCCTCGTCGAACGTTGCCGGATCCATGACCGACCCTTTATCGTGGAACACAAAAAGCCGGTCGAACGCAAGTCACTTGCCGGGTCGCGATCATCACGCGATATGTACCGGAGCGGATCCTTCGTCGCAACGCACGTGGCGCCGACGACCTACGAGCAGGTCCAGCCCAGCGGCGTCGACCTGACGCTCGATACCGCCTTCGAACAGCGATCCACCGGACGCATCGATCGATCGGGAAAGACGATCGGCGATCGCGTACGCGTCGATCCCGACCCGTTCGATTCGGACGGCACCGATCGGGAACTCCTGACGCTTGCCCCCGGTCCGTACGTCGTCCGGTACGGCGAAGTCATCTCGGTCCCCGAAGATCACGTCGGGTTCGTCTATCCACGCTCGTCGCTCATGCGAAATTCGTGTATGCTCCACACGGCGGTATGGGATCCGGGGTACGAGGGGAAGGGAGAAGGCCTGCTCGAAGTCCACCACGAAATCGAACTCGAACCGGGTGCGCGAATCGCCCAGTTCGTTCTGGCGAAAACCGACAGTGCCGACGTGTACGACGGATCATACCAGGGAGAAAATATCGGCCAGTAACACCGTCCGTCGCAACCCCGTTATTTCATCTGGAACTATTGATATATTTACCACGGTGGGTGTCGTCTACAGAATGACTGCTGCCTGGCTGAGCAGGACTGATCCGGTGCCAACTCCGAATAATACACCGTTCGCGCGGGGATTCTTCGCCGGCGTGAGATTCAGTGTAACGTGACGCTCCGAAAGCGGTGCGAACGGACGGATACCCATCGGCGTGATGGAATCGGCGAGAAGGTGTGACCCGAGGGTAATCGTAGCCAAACTTCCCCACAGTGTTGCCATGGTGATCGTCCGATCTACCGCGATACCGACGATGGCACCTGCCACCGTCATACCGAACGCGACGACGAGTACGAACCAGATGGTGTGCGTGGGTCCTCGATGATCGATTTCCAGGAACTCGTCGACGTCCGGCAGGGTTGAAAAACCGACTGCGATAAACCCACTGAGGATGGCCAGGGGGAAGTCGCCATGGGCCGTACACCATGCTCCAACGGGGGCATACAACGAGAGTGCAAATCCGACGTGGCCCAACCGGTACACGATCGATAATACGGCCACCGAGCCAATAATTCTGTGCTTCTTGCGGCTGACGAAGTGGGTTTTTTACACGACCGGCGCAATTGAATTTCCGTGAAGGGCAGCGACGTCGACACCGGTATTCGCGACGAGGCAAGAGAGATTTTCGAACTACTTTTCCGGAGTAGTCGAGGTAACGCCCTACTGTCGTGGCCGTTAATCGTGGTCTTCGGCGTCGTGTTGGTCGAGAGCCTCCTCGCATACGACATCCTGTGGGCCGCGTTCGTGATTGTTACCGGCGTCGTGGTCCTTATACCCCCAATAGCGTATCGCAACCCCTTCGTGATGTTGCCGTGGGAACTCCTGATCCTGGCGTTGTTACCGATCCTCGTTCGTGGCTTGTTCGGGGGCGAACTCGGGACCTTTTCGACGTACGTTTCGCTCGCCGGACTGGCGCTCGTTATCGCCGTCGAACTCCACACCTTCACCGCGGTACGGATGACCCACTGGTTCGCCGTTTCGCTCGTGGTGATTACGACGCTTGCATCCGCCGCGTTGTGGGCGATATTCAGGTGGACGATGGACGTCCTGCTCGGAACATCGTATCTCCTTCACCCAGAAACGACCCAGGAGCTCGCAAACCAGGCGTTGATGATCGAATTTCTCTACGTCACGGCAGCCGGTCTCAGTGCCGGGGTGCTGTTCGACGCGTACTTCCGTCGTCGGGGGCAGGTACTTCTACGAGCCGTCGGAGGGATGTTTCGGTGATGAGACTGCTTCCTCGCCCCTCACCACCAACACAGCGTCGATTGACACGGGTGATGCAGGCGTTTCTCGTGGGTATCGTGGGATACGGGCTGCTGACCGGCCGACCTAAGGCGATAACCAACGGCTTTATAGCTCTTGCCATTACTGTCGTCCCTGCCATCCTGTCACGCAACTATCGACTCCCGCTGGACCCGTGGCTTGGAACCTGGATTACCGGTGCGGTGTTTCTCCATTCCCTCGGTTCAGCGGGGCTCTACAGTCAGCTTCCATGGTGGGACCATCTCACCCACGCGATATCGGCGTCGCTCGTTGCGGGAGTCGGGTACACCACAGTCAGGGCGGTGGACTTACACAGCGATGAAATCAACATTCCCCGTCGGTTCTTCGCGGTCTACCTGCTCGTATTCGTACTCGCATTCGGTGTCCTCTGGGAACTGTTCGAGTTCGGTCTGGACCTCGTAGCCGACGCGACCGCAATATCAATGCCCCTGGCTCAGCACGGCCTGGACGACACGATTCGAGACCTCATTTTTAACTCGATCGGTGCGTTGTTCGTCGCGATATTCGGCCAAGCTCACCTCTCCGGAATCGCAGAACGGGTGAGAGAAACCCTAGTTGTGACAGATTGAACCAGTTTCCAAACTCCTAAGCGGTTTACCGACTCGATAGTTGTACCACGGCTTCCCACCCGATCCGACACTGTCCGTGCTGCAGTCCGTTCCCGTTCTTCCCCGACCGGTTCGAACTATCCCTTTACCGCTTCAAGCATTTCGTCTGTCCCGGCGACGAGAACGCTGTCGCCGTCCTCGATACGGAAATCCATCGTCAGATCGGTTCGGAGCGACCCACCCCGTTCGAGACCCACGATGATACCTGCAGATTCGGCGATAGACGTCTCGCCGAGTGTTCTGCCCGCGTACGCCGACACGTCGCTACGGAGGATCTTTAGCTGGCGATCGTAGGAAAGTATCTCCTCGTGGAGGACCTGGAGTGCGAGGATTCGTCCGCTAATCTCCGGAAGGCTCAGCACGTAATCGGCACCGGCTCGCCGAATCTTCGTCCGGTTTTCGGAGTGATTGACCCTGACGATTATGTCAATATCGCCGTTGAGTTCGTTCGCGGCGAGTACCGATAGAATCGCATCCTCGTCGGACGCGATGGTAACGACGAAGGCTGAAGCCTCCTCGATTCCGGCCTCCCGTAGCGTTTCTTCACGCGTTGCATCACCGACGATGTCGACTCCCTCCAGGTCTTCGACGTCGATAACGGTGCAGGCTACGGGCGTCGCTGCCTGCCGGAGATTCTCCCTGGCGGTCGAACCAACGATTCCGTATCCGGCGACGATCACGAACGGTTTGGTCTCCCGAACCTCGTACATCGAGGTTTCGAGTTCACGGAGCCTAGAGGACGGTCCGGCGATCAGAAGCGACATCTCGCCGTCGATCACGTCGTCGGGATCTGGCGAATCGTCGAACGTTCCCTCGGTCCACACTCCGTGAATGGTAATGGACTCCTCCGACTCGACTGCCTCGATGGTTCGCCCACAAATCGGGGCGTCCCCGAAGACGGAAAGTTCGAGGATCGAATAGTCCTTCCCCAGCGTGACGCTGTCGCTGAGGCGGGGGCTGAGTACCGTGGAAATGCGTTCTGCGATTCGTTCCCCCAGGAGTTGGCGCGGCGTGAGCACCCGATCAGCACCCGCGTATTCCAGATGCGTCTTGAGGTCCATATCACGAACCAAGACGACGGTTTGTACCTGGTCGTTTATTTCGTCGATGGCGAGGACGACGCTCGCAGACTGGTCGTCCGTGACGTCGACGATTACGTTGGTTGCGAACTCGAGTCTTGCATTCTGGAGCGTCTCCGTCGACGAAGGTTCGCCGTAGACGACGGACTTCTCTCGTTCGCTCAATTCGATCGCTTTGTCCTCTGAATCGACGATCACAACGTAATCCACTCCCTGCGCTTCGAATTCGTCGATGAGTCGTTCACCCTGTTGTTCGACTCCACAGATCACGACATGATCGGTCAGGTCTGTATTTGTCGGAACCGTCGGCGACAGAGCCTCTTCGAGCACCGGTCTGAAGACATAGGGGACCACGATAAACAGAATCAGGAAAGTCGACAGATCCATGACAGTGACGAAAGTGTTCGCGACAGTCGAATTCCACGGCGAATCCGATCCGTACCCCGTCCCAGAATACGTTTCGACGACGACCTGGAGCGAGTGTGCGTAGGTCGGGGACTCGCCCTCGAAGACAATCATGACGCCGTGATACAGCATCGAAGAAACTAGAATGAGGAGGCCGATCCCGACGACCGTCTTGATAGCCCGACGGAGCCACAGTTGCATGGACTGACGTATCAGTCCATCTCCTAAGAACCTAGTCCGTGCCGTCCCGCAACCACCGGTTGGTGAGACGAATCAGTCGAGGTCGGTCGTTTGGGGTTCGATTTCGTCCCGCCTGCTTCGTCCCGTGGGATTCGATCAGGAATCGAAGCGCGACTGGACGAATGGGTCCAAATTCTCGATATCTCCAATTCGCGAGTCCGAAAGCAAGACCGTCTCGGTTTCCTGCAGCGGAACAGAGAGGCTGATCTCCTTCGTTCGCCCGTAGCGACCCTTCGATACCACAACCGCATTGACGATTCCGAGCATGTCGAGTTCGGAGATTAGATCCGTCACGCGGCGTTGCGTGAGGACGTCCGCGTCGACCTCCTGGGTGAGCCGCTTATAGATGTTGAACACCTCGCCTGTGTTGACATTGTGAACGCCGTTCTTTTCGAACAGGATGATCGCATACAGGACGAGTTTCGACTGCGTGGGGAGAGTTCGAACGACCTCGACGACTCGGTCCAGTTCGATCTTTTCTTGCGCCTTGCGCACGTGTCGTTCGTCGACAATCTCGGTTTGATCCCGTTCGGCGAGTTCTCCTGCAGTCCGGAGTAGATCCAGCGCCCTGCGGGCGTCCCCGTGTTCCTGAGCTGCGAAGGCGGCACACAGTGGGATAACGTCCTCCGATAGCACATCCTGCTTGAACGCGACCGTCGATCGTTGTTGGAGGATGTCACGCAGCTGCGTTGCATCGTAGGGCGGGAACACGATTTCCTCTTCACCGAGGCTGGATTTTACCCGTGGATCCAGAAAATCGGTGAACTTCAGATCGTTGGAGATTCCCATGATCGACACGCGCGAGTTCTCGAGTTCAGCGTTCATCCGAGAGAGATTGTAAAGGGTGTCGTCCCCGGATTTCTCTACGAGTTTGTCGATTTCGTCGAGCATTATGACGACCACTCGCTCGTGATAGTCGACGGCCTCGAAAAACGTCTGATAGACGCGATCCGTCGGCCAGCCGGTCATCGGCACCGCTTCGAAGTTGTCGCGGTCCTCCTCGAGAGCCTCGATGTCAGATTCGATGCCGGAGACATCCTCGTAGTCAGTTCCCTCTAGAGCCGCGGGTTCGGAAATGGAACGATCGCGCAACGACTCAAGTTCGTCGAGTCGAGATTCGATGTACCCGTCATTCATCTCGATGAATTCGTTGGCTAGCTGTGCGAGGACGCGGTACTGGGTGTCCGTGACTTCGCAATTGATATACTCGACCTCGCAGGGTACCGAGTACTTCTGAGACGTCGTCTCGAGTTCGTCGCTCACAAAGTTCGCACAGGCAGTTTTTCCCGTGCCCGTCTTTCCGTAAATCAGTATGTTCGACGGCGTATCCCCACGCAGTGCAGTCACGAGGATTGTCGCCATGTTGTTAATCTGCTCTTCTCGGTGCGGGAGACGATCAGGGGTATAGGATGGCCGGAGAACTTCTTTGTTGTCGAAAATCGGTTCTCCTTCGAGCAGGTCGTCGAACAGTCCACGTGAAACTTCGTCAGACGAGGGTCCCTCGGCCGTACCGGGCGAAAATTCGATGTCCTCGAGGTTCACGTCGTCGGTGAACCCATCTATTCCCTGAGCGGCATCGAGTGTCTGATCCGGACCGCCACTGTCACCGCCATTTGCGATGTCGTCCTTGATTTCTCCATCAACCGCGTCCGCACGACTCGAGTGATCGGAGCCAGCGTTGTGGCTCGCTGGCTCCGTATTATACCGTCCGTCTTCCGAGTCGTTGTCCGTCATATCTACCCCCTTGTTTCAAGTGGAGTTTCCGCGCGCAGATAGCGAGTCGGCCGGAGGACGACGTCTGTAGTCCATCAGGCCGGAATCTGTAATTGCGAAGCGTCCAGTCGATGCAGAGGAACCGTGGGTGCAATACGGTATTAAACGTTGCGGAAATACGAACGCTAATCAAGTGAACTTTACTAAAATTTGGGATATTATTTCGAGGGGGCGAGACATCGTGATTGTTCCGCAGTAGAAGCCTTATTCGTATGGATATTAGTCACTTGCGACGGTTGTCCACTGTTGAAAATTTATGTATTGAAACCGATATTATGGAAGACATTTTCTCGCCCAATACGGTTGCTAGCTGCTGTTTTTTAGGATACGCGTTACAGGATTTGATTGCTGACAATGTCATAGAATTTAGTTACCATTCGATCGGTAGGTCATTCCAATTCGACATTTTCGGACTTGATTTAATCTCGAATGAGAATAAAATTTATTTATTTCAGTGAACAATTTGTGTCAGATCGGTATTATTTCATTACACACCGCCGTCACCCGATATCGTTACCTGAGACACGACCAACCTTCGAACGTCGAGCTGGTACTCCACAAGTTTGTCGATTCAAGTTTCGGAGATCTACGTTGTCCAGGGCCAGGTCAATATCTTTGGATATCGCAATATTGCGTTTCCTCACACCCCCACCCCTTTGTTTCAGGTGGAACGCAGGAAACGTTAACCGACAACTGAAAGGCGGATGGCCATGAAAAGATTTATGTTAAGGTAAACATAACGCATTCCGTACTAGATTCATATTCTATATTGTTTAACAATTCGATGATAATATCGGCTTAAAACTAGTAGTTGTATTATTTTTCGATTTTGTTCCACAGATTTTATATTTCCACTGTGGGCTTTGTCCGGTGATGATCCACGTTCCGTTTGATAATTAATAATTAAATAATTATGACACAAAACGGATCGTACGGGTGATCGGATGTCCACATGAAATGAAGGGGTGGGGGTGTCGATTCACCACTGAAACGTATCGTCACTAATGGTGCAATCACAATCTGGCACTATTAAATCACACTAGAGTCCCTGTAATATCCGTCACATTCCACGTAAAAGATCCGGCGAGTGCGACGGGATTTGTCCATTTCATTAAATATGTCTGACGCATAGTTAAGTGATTGGGGTATGCCTGTACACGCAGAGCGACCCCGATTTCGACACGAAATTGGGGCGTGGGAGGACGAGAATGGGATTGTTAACCGAGCTCAAATCAAGCATATCCCGGGCGACGTCGAGTCTGTTCGCCGGGGACGAACCGAAACGAATTGGCATCTATGGGCCGCCGAACGCCGGGAAAACCACGCTGGCCAACCGGATCGCTCGCGATTGGACTGGTGACGCTGTCGGCCCGGAGAGCCACATTCCACATGAGACGCGACGTGCTCGTCGAAAGGAGAATGTGGAGATCAAACGAAACGGCAAGTCGGTGACTATCGACGTTGTCGATACCCCCGGCGTGACGACCAAGGTCGACTACACGGAGTTCCTCGAACACGACATCGAAAAAGAGGACGCCGTACGTCGATCGAGGGAAGCTACCGAAGGGGTAGCAGAGGCAATGCACTGGCTTCGCGAAGACGTCGACGGCGTGATATATGTCCTCGACTCGACGGACGATCCGTTCACGCAGGTCAATACCATGCTCATCGGCATCATCGAGAGCCAGCAGTTGCCGGTGTTGATCTTCGCTAATAAGATCGACCTGGACGACGCGGCCGAACAGCGCATCCGCAACGCTTTCCCGCAACACGAAACGGTCCCGCTTTCGGCACTCGAGGGAGATAATATGGACGAAGTATACGACAAAATCGCGGAGTATTTCGGGTGATACCATGCCCGAAATAACCCACGAAGATGACGGTGGACACGGAGACGGGATTCAGATCGACCTTATCAGCGCCTCCCGTATCGACGGCATGCGGACCATGGAAAAAATTCGACTCATTCTCGATGGCGTCCACGACGGAAACATCGTCGTGCTCGAGAAAGGTCTGGATCCCGAGGAGGAATCTAAACTCATCGAGGTCACGATGTCCGAGATTAACCCCGACGGGTTCACCGGGATCGAGATCGAAACGTATCCAACGAACGGACGGCAGGACACCAGTCTCCTCGGTCGAATCGTCGGCAAAAAGGCCTCCAACAAGCTAACCGTCATTGGTCCAGCGAATCAAATCGAGACGCTCCACAAAGACGAAACGCTCATCAGCACGTTCGTCACCCGCGCGTAGAGGATCCATGCCACATCAATGTACTGCCTGCGGCCACACGTTTGATGACGGATCCAAGGAGATGCTCTCGGGATGTCCGAACTGTGGTGGAAACAAATTTCAGTTTCGGCCGGGTGGGACGGCCGACGAGGCACCTCCAACCGACGCCGAACCACCGAATCCGCCGCGGCCAGAAGACACCTCGTCGGTCGCAGAAACCGTTGGTCGGGCAACGACGAAGGTCAGGGATTTCGTGTCCTCCGATCCGACGGCCGATCCGGACGCGATGTGGCCCTCGGAGGCCGACGAGACCGACGATTCCGACATAATAGATGCAGACGCTCGGGCGATGGAAAATGGTGAGTTCGAGGTCGAGGACGTCGCGCAGGAACGAGCCCGAAGCGACGTGGTTTCCACCTCGGAGCTATCGCCCCCACCCGTGCCCGACAAGCCGGAGGATGAACTCCCCGAGACTGACGGCCGCGTCGTAAGCGAACCCACAAACGACGACCCGGACGTCGGCGTCGCGGAACTTCGCGAGCAGCTGAATGACCAGTTTGAATCGATCAAAATCGTCGAGCCCGGCCAGTACGAACTCAACCTGATGGAACTCTACGATCGCGAGGAATACATCATTGCCCTCCAAGAGAACGGACGATACGTGATTCAGGTCCCAGAACAGTGGATCGGCGATGAACCAGAACGGTAAAAACGATTCAATTCAGACCCGTCCACCCCCTTCATTTCAACTGGAGATTTGTCGATATCGATAGAAAAGGGCGAGAACATTTTCTACCCAGACGTCCGAGACGATTTCCGATCCTGGCGGCTGCAACGGTTCCCGATCGAGCTGTCCGAGACCGTTACCGATCGAGCCGTTCGAGGACGGCTTCGGGTTCGTAGGCGAGCGACAACAACCGTGATCGGCCACGCCCTTCCACAGCCGTATATTCCGCCTCCAGCAGACCTTGCTGGTCGAGTTTGTTGACAAGTTCGGAGTACCGGGTGTATCCGAGATCGATTTTCTCCTGGAACGCCTCGTAGACGTCCCCCGCCCGGGCTCCGTCGTGTTCGGCGACCACCGCAAGCAGTGCCGCCTCGGAATCCGAGAGACTGTTGAGGTGTCTGGAGAGGTGGACGAACTTGGCTTTCTCGTAGGCCTCATCGACGTCTTCGACGTTTACGTGGGGCGAGCCACGCATTTCCGCGTTCAGCCCAGCACGCCGCAGCAAATCGATGCCGACGCGAAGATCCCCGCCACTTTCGACGGTGTGTTCGGCGACGCGATCGAGGACCTCCAGTCCCACCGCATCCTCCCGAAAGCCGCGTTCGACGCGTTCGGTCAGGATATCGACGACTTCCCGGCTTCCGTAGGACGGAAAGTACGCTTCCTCGGGCCTAAAGACACTCTGGACGCGGGGGTCGAGTTCGTCAATAACGTCGAGATCACGGTCGGACGAAACCACGATGACCCCGATTTTTGCCCCCGCGTGGGTTTCGTGTGCTCGAAGCAACGAGTACAGCGTATCCGACGCCTCATCCTCGTAGAAAAGGTAGTTGACGTCGTCGAGTGCGACGACGAGCACCTCGTCTTCCTCGACGAGGTGGTCTGTGATCTGACCGAACAGTTTTTTGAACGAAATCCCGGACGTGGGTGGTTCGTACTCGAATATACCCTCGAACAGCCGGGAGAAGACGGCGTACCGGGTGGAGTCGACCTGGCAATTGATCCGAACGGGATCGATATCGCTGACACTTTTGAGTTCGTCGAAGAGCTTCTGGACGGCGGTGGTCTTTCCCGTCCCCGGCGGACCGCGAGCCATGACGTTCAGCGGCCTGGAACCCCTGACTGCCGGTCGGAGCGCGTACTTGAGGGTCTCCATTTGCTCGTCGCGGTGTCGGAAAGTCTCGGGCAGGTAGTCCAGTTCGAGGACGTGCTCGTCGCGGAAAACGGACTCGTCCCACGAGAGCATGTCGTCGTCCGCCATTTCACTTTCACCACGCTGCCAGCGGTGTTAAGCCTTCGGGGACGAGGCCGAGACGTCCTGCGATCGTGTCCTACTATCGGCCCTGATTCGACGATCGATTCCGTCGTGTTGTCGCGGTGAGGGATTATTACATCGCATCGGGAAGCCAGCCGACGAACGGTTCGTCCGTCGGGATCGAGAGCGCATCGAGAAATCGAGCGGTCAGGAGGTAATGGCCGGCAAGAAGGGTTAGGCCGACGATCGTCTCACTGTCGGTAACCTCGAGAGTGGCTTCGAACAATGGATCGGTCACGTTTTCGGCGGCCACGGCTCGAACGTATCGCATGATGGCCTGCTCTCGAACCGGGAACTCACTCATGTCGTCTCTCGCGAGTGCGTGGAGTTCCGTAGTCGTGATGTCGGCTTCCCTACCGAGGGCAACGTGCTGGTGCCATTCGTATTCGGATCGCTGTTGACGTCCTACGGTGAGGATGGCGAGTTCGCGTTCGCGAGTCGTGAGATCGCCAACGTTCCACAGCGAGGTCCCGAATCGCATGTATGCTTGCATCGCACGGGGGGCGTGGCCCATCGACTGGAAGAGGTGAAGTTCGCCGAGCACGTCCTCGTCGAATAGGTACTGATACTCCTCGGGAAGGTCGTCTTGCGACAGGAGTGGGACCCTCGCAGTTTCGGATGCCTGATCTGCCATGTGTGCACATTCTTGCGACAGAATAAATACCAATGCCGTTTGCGTCCCCACATCGAGGTTCGAAGCCTATTTTTCTTCGAGGAAAGAATTCCGCCGTTCACGGCGGGTGTGAATCCAACAACCCCGACACGAACCACGTTCAGTAGCAATACGGATATTTACGTGGAATCGTGCCGTCATATGACGTACACCGAGGCGGTCACCCCTCCCACCTAAATGCACATTATCGGGGCTCCGAGATCCAGAACGTTCGATATACCCTCTTGAACCGCTGTGGTGTCTCGGTCAAGATAACTCCGAGTCCCCTGCCGGGAGAGGCGTAACGGCGGCGTGGCCCCGCCAGTAACCCTGTCATGCCGACCGGGTAACGAACCAGCAAATATCTCAGCACAACGGTGCGGTGCCGTGGGAAGCATTGCCGTTTGCAGCGAGGAGGTCACTCGGATTCCCACCGTCGGACCTGAAAGTCCAGATATCCTCCATACGCATACTCCATCGAACCGATCCACCAGTTCCACCTGTCGGCCGGACCGTCCTCCGGTGCGTCGGATAGCTCGGAGATCACGAAATCGACAGTAAGATCCACGCCGACGTCTCGGCGAACCTGGCCGCTATCGGCGAGGTCGCCGACCTGGCGGGCCACGGCCCGTCGTTCGCCTTCCGAGCCGCCGAAGACTGCAAGCTCAATTGCGACCGCTTCCACGTCGATGGATCTGACCACGAAGACTGTAGGCGGCGAACACCCTTCGATCTGACGGCAGGGGGAGGAAAGATGGTGGCACCACCATGTATGTGTTGTTTGCCGTAACTCACCGGGGACAGTGCCTTTATTCGCACACGGAGCCAGGTTCGGATATGGCCGTTGAGGACGAGTTTTACGACCCGGATGGGTACGACACGTCGGCGTCGTTTCTGGGCCACGACCGACCCGACTCTGATGAGTACGTCGAACTCGCGACAGCGCTCCGAGAACGGGTGCGGGGCGAGGTGCAGTTCGACGAGTACGCGCAGGTACTGTATGCCTCCGACGGGTCCATTTACCAGGCACGACCCGCCGGTGTTGTCTGCCCCGTCGACACGGACGACGTCAGACGGACTGTCGAAACCGCGGCGGAGTACGATGTCCCCGTCCTGCCACGAGGCGCGGGATCGTCGCTTGCGGGACAGGCAGTTGGCCCCGGGTGTATCGTGCTGGATTTTACCCGACACATGGACGACGTCATCAACGTGGATCCCGACGATCGGCTGGCAACGGTGCAGCCGGGCGTCGTCCAGGATCACCTCGACACAGCGCTCGAACCGCACGGACTGAAATTCGCCCCGGACCCGGCATCGTCAAATCGCGCCACGATCGGGGGTGGCATCGGAAACAATTCCACCGGAGCCCACTCGGTTCGGTATGGCATTACGGATGCGTACACCGAGGAACTGCAGGTCGTCCTCTCGGACGGGTCGCTGATTCACACCCGGGACGTTGTCGTCGACGGTCCGGAGTACGATCGAATCGTCAAGTCGGAGACGCTAGAGGCCAGGATTTACGAGACGGTTCGGGAGCTAGTCGCGGACAACGAGGACGAAATCGAATCTCGATATCCCACGTTGAAGCGATCGGTGTCCGGGTACAATCTTCACAAGGTCATTTCGACAAGCGACGATGGTGAGACAGTCATCAACCTCTCGAAGCTGTTCGTCGGCGCGGAAGGGACGCTCGGGGTGATCGTCGAAGCCACTGTCTCGCTCGTCAGCAAACCCGACGAGACCGCACTTGCACTCTACTGTTTCGACGATCTGGTCGAGGCGCTCCGGGCAGTCCCCGAAGCTCTCGAATATCCAGTAAGTGCCGTCGAGTTGATGGACGACGAAGTGTTCAGGTTGGCCCGGGAATCCGACGGGTACGCCGAGTACGCCGAGCCGATCCCGGACGATGCGGCGGCCGCGCTCATGCTCGAGTGGGACGACGAACTCGTCGACGACTTCGAAGCCGCCATCGCGGAGACTAACGACCACTTTCTCACGACCGCCGATTCGGGCGAATTCGATTCGTCGAGTGCCACCGCCTTCGACGTCATCGAGGCCTACTCGGCGGACGCACAGGACCGACTCTGGAAGCTCCGGAAGGCCGCCATCCCGTTGTTGATGAGCCTCGAGGGCGACCCGAAACCCTACCCTTTCATCGAGGACGCCACCGTTCCACCCGAGGAACTCGCCACGTACGTCCAGAGTTTCCAGGAGGTCCTCGAGACCCACGACACCACCGCGGCGTACTTCGCTCATGCGGGATCCGGCACCCTCCATATCCGACCAATCTTGAACCTCAAGGACGCCGACGGCATCGAGACGATGCGGTCGATAACCGACGACGTCACGGATCTCGTTCTCGACCATCACGGGGCGTTTTCCGGCGAACACGGTGACGGCATGGCACGCACCGAGTTCAACCCGAAAATGTACGGAGAGGATCTCTGGTCGACATTCAAGACCCTCAAGACGGCGTTCGATCCCGAGTGGTTGCTGCATCCCGGGAACGTAGTCTATCGGGACGATCCCGACGATCCCGGTCCAGATTCAGCGCGCGGTGTTGGTGCAGATATGCGCGAACACCTGCGATACGGTCCGGAATACAGATCGCTGGAACCCACGACAGCCCTCAATTTTTCGGAATCTGGTGGCTTCTCGCAGCTCGTTGAACTCTGCAACGGCTGCGGCACCTGTCGGCAAACCGATTCCGACGTGATGTGTCCGACCTACCGCGCCTCGAAGGAAGAAGTCCAGACGACGCGAGGTAGAGCGAACATGCTTAGGGCGGCGATCTCCGGGGAACTCCCGGAATCCGAACTGCATACCGATCGCTTCCAGAAGGAGGTGTTGGATCTATGCGTCGGGTGCAAGGGCTGTAGCAACGACTGTCCGACCGGCGTCGACTTCGCGAAGCTGAAGGCGGAACTCAAACATGACTACCACGAATCCGAAGGGGCGACCATCCGAGAGCGGCTATTCGGGAACATCGATCGATACGCCAGCCTCGGGAGTATGTTTGCACCGGCTTCGAACTTCGCAACGAAGATTCCCGGTGCGCGGGTCCTCCTGGATCGGACGCTCGGGATCGCAAAAGATCGAGAACTCCCCACGTTTCGACGTCGCCGATTCGTCGACTGGTACGAGGAGCGTGGCCCCAGAATCGATGAAGCCGACGCATCCGCCAGGGTGGTGGTGTTTCCCGATACGTTCACTAACTACAGCTATCCGGCTCCGGGCAAGGCAGCCGTCGAGGTCCTCGAAGCCGCTGGCGTGCACGTTCACGTTCCCACGGAGGTCGGTCCGAGTGGCCGTGCGGCGTATTCGAAGGGTTTTCTGGACCGTGCTCGCGACCGCGCAGCACACAACATCGAATGCCTCCGTCCCTACGTCGACGACGACTGGGATATCCTCTTCGTGGAGCCCGCCGATGCCGTCATGTTCCAGGACGAATACCGCGACCTGTTGACCGGTGCAGACGTCGACGTCGTTTCCGGAGCCGCATATGGGGTCATGGAGTATTTCGACCGCTTCGAGCTGGACAAGGGTATCGAATTCGATTCCCCCGGGGAGTCGCTTGCCTACCACGGTCACTGCAACCAGAAGGCGACGAACCGGGACCACCACGCCGTGGGCGTCCTCCGTCGGGCGGGCTACGACGTCGATGCGATCGATTCGACGTGCTGTGGAATGGCGGGCTCGTTCGGATACGAGAGCGAACACTACGACCTCTCGCGAGCGATCGGCGAAATCCTATTCCGACAGGTCGAGCGATCTACGGCCGAAACCGTCACTGCCCCCGGTGCGTCCTGTCGAACCCAACTGGCCGACCGGCCCGACGCCCCCCGTCCGCCCCATCCAGTCGAGAAACTCGCGGACGCAATCGGTGCACACTGAGTTACGACACCACTCATCGTTTCGTGGCAGCACCCGAACAGGCTGTTGGCGTATTCCCGTGGAGTCGCCGTCCGGCTGAACAATTCTGACCGCGAGGAATGCGAGAGCGCCGAGAAGACTGACACCGGCCGCTAACAAAAACGGCACACTGTAGGGCCCGAACAGATTGAACCCGTATCTGACGAGGTAGGAAACGAACACTCCAGGGACCGTGAATCCGATTGATGTCGTACCGAACAGTGTCCCGAGGTCGGCCGTTCCGAAGGAAACAAACGACTGAGCACAGAATACGAGCGACATATCGGCGAAGCTTCGATCGAATTGTCGATGGCGTGGGGCGTGAGATCGTCGAGACATTTCAATTCAGAGAGTATATCGTATTCGAGCCGCCGACGGCCCGATGGCGAACAATCAACGATCCGATAAATAACCCGTCGTTACCTCGGTTCGAAGCCCGTCTCGAGACGTTTGATGGCACCCTCCCTCGTTAGCTGCCGCGAACGCTCGACGCCATCGAAGTGTTCGCGGATCTGTTCGAGGACCGATTCCACCGAAAACGAAAGTGACGGCATCCGTCCCTCGTACGAGAACGCGTCGTCCGGTTCCCTGACGGTCGCGACCAGGCCCGTCACGATTTCCTACTGGTCGTGGATGTTCGGCGCATACCACGCCTCGGAACTGCGGGGTGGTTCGGGTGGTGGGATGATCGCGGTCTCGACTCGCATCTCGAGACCAGTTCCCTTTGTTTTCTATTATAACCCTGCGGGTGGCACCGGTTCCACCGGGTTCTGATACATGGTGGTTTCGAAACACGGTTTCGACGACGAGTCGGAACTATCTCGTAGGTGGATTGCCTACGGGAGCGTATGACATCGGATTCGCGTTACGGAACGATCGGGGCCATCGCACTAACCCTCGGTGGGATTCTCATCGCTGCGGGCGTCACGTTTCACGATGTGGGAACCGACCCCGACCAGCTCATACTGGGGGCAGGGATGATCGGAATCCTTCTCGTCGCCGTTGGGATACTCGGACTTCTCTCGCTCCAGTTCGATGTGTACGAAGAGGAAACGGTCTGAGACCACCCGTTTCGTCAGGTACAGCGCCGGTAGGAAAGACGGCGTAAGGGGTCTCGATACGAGTTCATCGGTCTACAGAGATACAGCGAGAGTGCCTCGGGGCTTGCCCCGATGGTGAATCTGGTAAGCTTTACTCCCCCCGCCACCGGTCCGAGGGATACAGTTGCGACGTGGGGTACCGACCGTAATCCGAAGCAACTGCCGGCAGTTGCGAGGAAATGCGACACCTCTCGAAATCCTGCTACGGCAGGTGAGACGGGTGTTGTCGGGCGGGGTGGAGCCGCCGACCCTCACGGACGTAGCGGGCGTTCGGGTGTGAATTCCAGCTGACCCCTCTCGGGGAGGTCGAGGGGAATGACATTCGCCTGCGACAGCACGGCCCGTTTTGGGCGTGCGGTCAAGACGGTGAAGCCGCGGGGCTAGTCCCCGCGGTACTTCACGATGGATTGACTCCCTGTGAATCGGCGAATCGGTGGTATTCCGAAATTGTCTCCCTTTCTCACTCATCCGAATGGCACAACAGTGAGAACTATGTGACCGCGGAGTCCATCCAGACATGATGGTTGTCTCTCCCGCGGATGCGATTGGTGCGAGCGATCCGGAGACCACGATCCTGATCGCCAGGCTGTTCGCATACGTCGTCATCGGCGCCGCTGCCGCGATACTGCTGTACTACCTCGCGGCGTACGTCGAATACGTACTCGCGGAGAACTTCGGATACGAGTGGGGATACCTCGCAATCGGCATCGCCGCAGCCGTGGTGTATGGGGTTTCCGGCGTCGCTTCGATCCTCACTGAAGTCGGTTGGCTGGACGTCTTCACCGAGGGAGCCGTCCTGTTTTTCATCCTCTTTGTAGCCCTGGGTATTCGAGCAATGTATCACTCCGAACGTGGCGTCGACCATGCGTCCCGACTGTTCCCACCCTGGGTCGACTACCTCGTGGTCGCCGCATTCGTCGTGGCGTGGTGGACCGGATTTTTCATTGACGAGTCCTGGACGCGTCCGGTGGTCGCAGTGGGGTGGATCGCCGCCTCGGTGTGGGCCATCGTCTACGCCGTGCGTACCGTGAGGGTGCACGAGGGCACGTCGCTTGCCGCCCTCACGCGACACCTCCTCCCAGCGGTGCTCTGTATAGTGATCATCATAATCGTCGACTTGTTGAGCGAGATAGACGTGACACACGTCGCGTTCGTCGATGCCACCTGGCTGATCGGGACGACGCTAGTCGGTGCGTTCCTGTTTAACACGGCCGTGGCAATCCGACAGCAAGGGGGGCAGGTGGAGCGAATGTACGATTGGACCACGTGGCGACAGCAGTCCGTCAGGGACGACGAGTAGCGCCGAGGCGGACCGCCACGATCCGGCGTCGAAATCCCCTTCACGAAGAGGGTGTAACCGACACGATACCACGATGGACACCACCACACGACGACGGTTTCTTTCGGCGGCAACCACCGCCGCTATCGCCGGCTGTACCTCGGGACGACGGGACCCGCCGGACTCCACTGGACCAGCCGATTCGAACGGCGACGATCCCGAATCGGGTATCCAGGCGGATTCACCGTACGCGGACGTATACGAGTCCGCGATCGATTCCGTGGCGTTTGTCGGCGACGAATCGGGTGGTGGATCGGGGTTCGTATACGACGGCTACGTGATCACGAACCAACACGTCGTCGACGACGCCTCGGAGATAAACGTCCGGTTTCACGAAGGCGAATGGCGGACCGCAGCCGTCTCGGCCACCGACGCCTACGCGGACCTCGCCGTGTTGTCGACGGCGCTTCCTGGATATGCGGACGATCTCTCGTTCGTCGACGAGCTCCCGCCAATCGGAACCGAGGTTCTGGCGCTCGGGAGCCCCTTCGGACTGGAATCGTCGGTTTCGCTGGGCATCATTAGCGGCCGAAATCGGTCGCTGCCGAGCCCGACGGGATTTTCGATCCCGAATACCGTCCAGACCGACGCGGGACTCGAACCGGGAAACAGCGGTGGTCCGTTGCTCACTCTCGACGGGGACGTGGCTGGCGTCGCCGTAGCGGCCGTGGGATCGAACGTGGGCTTTGCGGTTTCGCCGCTGTTGGCCCGTCGGATCCTTCCGGAACTCGCCGAAACCGGTTCGTACGAACACCCGTTCCTGGGGATTCGGATCGCACCGGTGACCCCGACCCTAGCCGAGGCCAACGACCTCCCGGCCGCCCGCGGTGTGTACGTCGTATCGGTCATCGAGGAGGGACCGACGTCGCAGCCGTTCCACGACGGCTCGACGGTCGAGACGGTCGACGGCGAGACGGTGTACGTTGGCGGTGACGTGCTCGTCGAACTCGCTGGTCGACCGATCGACTCGGACGCCGATCTCGGTACCGTTATCGCACTCGAGCTGTCCCCGGGCGATCGCGTCGACGCCGTGGTTCTTCGGGACGGCGATCGCGTCGAATTGACCGTCGACGTCGGAGCGCGACCGGAGCCTTGACTTCCTCCCCGCCGTGAACGGCGAGGATTCCTCCGTGGGTAATCCAGTCAGTCGATTACCCCGGCTGTGAACTTGCGGGTTCGCTGACGCTGGTTTGGTCAACTGACCACGACTGTTCCCCATAATCGGCGGATGTCAAGTCATGTTCGTTCCACTGCCAGTACGCCCCATCAGCGGGTGAGCCCCTGCCGCGTTCAGCAGACAGGGCAGCAGGCCGAGTCATCGGCCCAACTTCAGACTGCAAGATATTCCACGCCCCAGCAACATCCGCGTGCGCCTCCAAATCGCACGCATCACATCGAAACGAATCACCGCTCCGAATGACCGCGTCACTCCCACACGCCGGGCACTCACTACTCGAATTATACTCGCCAGTCTCCGTCACGGTGATGCCGACATCACCGAGTGTGAGTGTGATCCGCTCAACGAGTTGCCGGTGCGACCAGAACGCATGCGTCTTCTCGTTCACATCCGCCGACCAGTGTGTTGAGAGTACGTCGGTCAAGTCACCGACATACACCGTGTCAACGTTGTGTTTGAGCAACCAGTCAGCGGCGTGTTTCACCGCTGCATCACGGCTATGATCTCGCTGCCGTGACCGGGCATCGTACACGCGTCGGATCTGTTTACTGGTGGACTGCCCATCCGGAAGTTCTGATTGGAGTGCGGCGATGCGTTCTGACTGTTGCTGGAACCGTTCGAATTCGGGACGGGCATGATATACGGCGGTGTCACCGGTTTCGGTGACGACCGCGAGCGTGTTGTTTGCGCCGACATCGATAGCGGCTGACTGCGTCGTGTTCTCGGTGTCGAGTGTATGAGTGAAGGCAGCCTGCCGCTGTT
>JBKGZK010000020.1:0-32699 GCA_046545615.1 Natronomonas sp. | reverse complement strand
AGGCTAAATAGGCGATTAATATCAAATTATAAATTGGAGAATATATTCAAAACACCACTAAAACAGCCAAACAATTATATACTATGGCATTTAACCAGGCATTTAGCACGGGCCAGCGATCACTCAGGGGGAAGGGCAGGAAGTGGCGGTATCTACCCACGCCAATAACGTCGTTACGTATTGTTCGACGTTCGTTTCCAATTCCCCCGGACACGTCTTGGTCCGTCTCACAACTATGCAACGACGGACACAAATCGGGATGGACTCGGAGGAATCGGGGGACGAACGCGGGGTATCGCCAGTTATTGGCGTTATCCTCATGGTCGCGATTACGGTGATCCTTGCGGCGGTCATCGGATCGTTCGTCATCGGGCTGGGCGACCAGGTACAGGAGACGGCACCGAACGCGCAGTTTACGTTCGATTACAATGGGAGTAATGTCGAGATAACGCACGACGGTGGGGAGGACATCGACATGTCCGAGTCGGATCTTACCGTCGTCGGACCAGACGGTGAAGAAGAATGGCCCGGTGGAGACGTCACAGTTACTGCTGGCAACAGCACGGATCCGATAACCGTAAGTGATCTTGGAGAAGAAGGGGATAAGATCCGTGTCGTCTGGGAAGGCGGTGAAGGGACCTCTGCCACCCTCGCTGAAGACGAAATCCCATAGGCTGACGACGGAATGTAATCCAGTTATGAAACTTGGCATCCGTTCGAATTCGTAATATGCTACCGGATACTGTCCAATCGTTTGGATTCGACAGCCGAAACTGCTGAATTCGGCTCCCGTGTCACGCGAAAACCTTCGTGACCGCCTATAGATAAGTTTCTTTCAGCAGATCAATCACCGAGATTCGATCTTGAGTCAACATCCACCAGTTCCCCAGACCACAGTTATTAATCGTTTCTCGCTCGTGTCTCCAGCAAACCAAATGAATCCGACTTGTAGCCACGACAGCACCAGCCAACACCTCTCGGCCCTCCAGAAACGACTCGACCTATGAGAGACTGGCGTGCCTGGTTGACGTTCGAGTTCGCCCTCGTGAAACACTCCCCCACGGAGTGGATCCTGCTTACAGGCGACCGACTACTAGTGAGTCTCCTCCAGTTCCTCGTCCTCCTCGGCGTCCTCGGCTCGGTCACGGCCGGTGGGTACGTCCCATACGTCGAGGAGACGCCGATCCTGTTCCTCCTGTTCGCGTTGATTGCGGCGAACTTCACACTCATCGCCATCGTCACCTCGTTGAGCCAGCTCGTTCTTTCACAACGGCTCCAGTCGCCCGGTGAAATCCGAACTCGGATGGCCGAATCCATCTCCTACAGAGAAGACGTCGGGGAAACCATCGGCCAGTCCATCATGCCGATCAAGACGGACGCGTTCTTTTTATTTCTCTTCGAGAACGCCAGGTCCAGTATCGAAACACTCCGAGACCTTACCGCCGAAACGCGAACCCGACGAACCCGCGACGAACTGTCCGAACTCCTCGACGGCCTCGATGCGCACACCGAACACGTCGTTGGATTACTCGAACACCCAGCCAGTGGGTTGAAACACGCGCTATTCACCTCGTTGAATACGAACTACGAGAATCACGTCCACCGGGCGTGGTACCTCCAGATGGAGTACACCGACGAGTATACGGACCTGGTTGCCGAGCCGCTGGGGCGGCTCACGGAGACCCTCCAGCACATCGTGGTTGCGAGCCGGATGTTTCAGGCCACCTTCATCGAATCGGAGGTGTCGGAACTCTCGCGGTTTCTCCTGTACGTCGGCATTCCGGTGCAGATCGCCGGCGTCGTCGTAATGCTGCTCTACACGGCTCCAGGGTCGGTGCCGGTGCTCGAGACCGACCTTTTGCGGTTGGTGCTCCCCGTGGTGATCGCCGCGGGGTTTTCGCCGTTTTTGATCCTCACGTCCTACATCGTCCGGCTTACGGTCGTTGCCCGGCGGACAGCCGATAATTACCCGTTCAGCTCGCAACTCGAGGATTCGCTCGCACTCCGAGATTCGTATTCTGATCGAGATTAATCCACTCCACAGAACTTCCGTGTACGATCTTCGTGTCGATCAGCACCCCCGGTGTGGACCGACTCTCAAGGCCTGTCACATCCCGTTTGACTCTCTATATATTTATACGATGAATGTGTCATAGGACATATGAAAGAATTGAATGATATCGTGACGTTTCCCATGGAGAACGACGACTGGTTCGTCACGACCATCATCGGGGGCGTGCTCATGTTGTTGAGCGTTTTCATTGTGCCGCTGTTTCTGGTGTACGGTTACATCGTGGGAGTCATCCGTGGGAGCTTGGGCGGAGCGTCGGAGCCCCCGTCGTTCGGTGACTGGACCACGTTGTTCGTTGAGGGCGTTCAAGCCTGGTTCATCGGTGTAATTTATATGCTGATTCCGCTGATCGTCGGCGGCCTCACTGTCGGTGGGTCCGTCCTTGCAACTGCCTCCGGAACGAATACCGGATCAGCAATTGGTTCCGGTGGTATGTACATAGGGTTCCTGGTTACGTTCTTACTCTCACTCGTGTTCGGGTATATCGCGGTGGCAGCCATCGTCAACTTTGCCAGGGAGGAACGATTCGGTGCCGCATTCGACTTCGACGTGCTGAAAGGGATCGTGATGCACCGCGACTACGCCATCGCGTGGCTGGTCGCCATCGGTATTTTCTTCGTCGCGAGCCTGGTGAATGCGGTTCCATTGCTCGGGTGGATTCTCGGCCCCTTCGTGGGTTTTTACGCGGCGGTCGTCGCAGCCGACCTCTGGGCCGACGGGTTCGCTTCGGCGCTCGGATCCGTGTAACGGACGGCTAAAAGTTGGGTGGGTGGGTAGGGGGGTCTGATTGGTAGCTGTCCATTATCAAGGGTTGGATGGGGATCGAAACCCCACCGTGTCCTCGACGTGGCGTTTGCATGTGAACGATTACACTCGTCCTTCCCAACGGTACGGATATGCAATGCTCCCGTCCATCTACTCGATGGCGGTTCTACCGACCCGTTAACATCCCTAAATCTCGTTATAGTGAAAATATATATGGGAGTTCACAAAGACCATTGATAGGTGATCGATCGACTGTTCGATGCGCTTTCGGATCCGTATCGACGACGAATACTGGTGTCCCTCGTCGATCGAGATCCGCGAATGGAGATCTCGATCGAGGAGGTGGTCGATCCGGAGGATTCGACGGATGATGACGTTCTGACTGCGCTATACCACGTGCACCTTCCCAAACTAGACGACTACGGATTCGTCGAGTGGGACCGCGAGACCGAGTCCGTCCGACGGGGGCCGGTATTCGACGAGGTCGAGCCTCTCGTAGAGGAACTTCGCAACCGAGTCGACGATCGCCACGACGAGCGGGTGTAATCCATCGTGGGATAAAAAGGGTAATTATAAAAGCCGTGAATTGGTCCCGTCAAAGTAGTCACAGACCGATGGCCTCACAAAATTTTCCAAGTGAGGAGGTTATCGAAGCGGTAGCCAACGAGGAAGGCCTCGACCCGGCAGAACTGCGCTCCCCACTTTACGATGCTATCGATCCCGATGCGCTTGATGCCCTGTTTCGGAATTCGTCAGGGGCGGTGTCGTTCGAATATCACGGCTATACGGTGGTCGTCACGAGTGACGGCATCGTACAACTGACTCCGAAGTAACGAGTCGATTTTTAACCCGGTTCCGTTAATGTTCCTCGAATGGGGTTTCGCGGGGAACCGGTCGTGGCAGATTTGCTCGTCACCTCCGTTCCTCGCAGAATCGTATGCGTCGGGAGAGATTGGAATTGCCGGAAGACGGTCTTGCTCGCTTCGTTGTGCGGGCTGCGACTTCCGTTATTCTCAAAACCTCACTCCGTTCGGTTTTGCTCTCTACGGACTTGCCCCATGAAAGAACGTCTCCAAATCCCCCGTATTCTATCGATCAATTTTCGCCGCTACGCTATCTATGGGTTCACGCGAACGAAGCGAGCGAGTGGGTCGGGGCAGATTCGAACTGCCGATTTCCTCCGTGTGAAGGAGGTGTCATAACCGGGCTAGACCACCGACCCGTAATGGATCCTATCGCAGCCCCCGACTTAATGCTTTTCAAGCACTCGATCTACGGCTCGGCGCTCTTTTCGCTCCGATAATCGTTGATCTTCTCGCGGGCGTTCTCGATCGCCTCTCGAGTCTCTCCCTCCGCGCGCTCGCCGAGCTCTCTGAGATCCTCGCGAACCGAATCGAACCGACCGGGTTCGGGCTCTTCGTCACCACTCGTCAGCTCTTCGACTTTTTCTTGGATGGGCTCGAGTTCGGTCTTAATCCCGGCTTTTGCTGTTTCTCCCGCTCGTTTCAGGTAATATCGTGCGTCCTCGAAGTGCTTGTTCATAGTACATCCTTCAATAAGTCGACGAGAAATAAAACGGTTGTGGGCGATCTGCCACCCGGGGCCATGGGTAACCATCTCCGATTACCTCCGAGCGTCAACGTTAACGTGCTGGAACCGAAAGCCTGTGGCATGAGCCAGCACGCCGAAACCAGGGCGGTTTCCGTCACCGAATCCGCCGCCAAGGAGGCCCTCGACCTGCTCGAATCCGAGGGATATGACACCGACGAATCGGGACTCCGGCTGTTCGTCCAGCAGGGCGGCTGTGCGGGACTCTCCTACGGTCTCCGATTCGACGGCGATCCGGAGGAAGACGACACAATTACCGAACACCACGGTCTTCGACTGTTCGTCGACCCCGCAAGCCTGGAGTACGTATCGGGCTCGGTCGTCGACTTTGAGAGCGGCCTCCAGGGAGCCGGATTCCACGTCGAGAACCCGAACGTTGTCAGCGAGTGTGGGTGCGGCGAATCGTTCCGAACCTAACTGCGCCGAATTGCTTTCCGCGGCTGCGTTTAGTACCGAAGTTTCCCGATTACTCGAGCTGGAAGGCAACTTCCACTTCCGCCTGATACTGCCGGTCCGGCACCGAGGCGATTTCGACGCCCATTTCCTGAACCTCGACCCAGTGGACGTTCTCGAGCGTCGCGTTCGCTCGTTCGACTGCGTCGTCGACGGCCGCCTCGAAGCTATCCTCGCTCGTACCGATCAACGTGATTTTCTTGTATACCATTGGTTCGTACCATCGGGTCCGATCTTGTCGATCGTCCCTTGAATACTGACGACTGGTAGCCGGATATAGATTTGGGGCACCCACGTTTATCGGGATTCGCCCCGAAGAATTGGTATGCCAGTCGAATACGACTTTTCCGATCGCGTCTCGGTAGTCACCGGGGCCAGTGGTGCCCTCGGAAGCGCCATTGTGGAACGATTCGCCGAAGCAGATGCCACCGTCGCAGCGATCGACATCGTTGCCCCTGACGCCGCCGACGCCCTCGTCGGTCCCGACGTCGTAAACTTTTACCAAGCCGATCTCACGGACGAATCGAGTGTGGCCGAGACTGTCGAATCGATCGCGTCCGATCACGGTCGTATCGACGACCTCTGTAACATCGCAGGGACGTGGCGAGGCGGGTATCCGATTCACGAGACCGACCTCAAGGAGTTCGATACACTCTTCGACGTAAATCTCAAAACGATGTTTCTCGCCTCGAAACATGCACTCCCGCACCTCCAGGAAACGGAGGGGGCGATCGTATCCGTCTCGGCAAAGTCGTCACTCGAGGGGGGAACGGGCGATGGTCCCTACAGGGCGTCCAAAGCGGGCGTCAGGCTCCTCACCGAGACGATCGCCGAGGAGAATCTCGGGAGCGTGCGCGCGAACGCCGTACTGCCGAGCGTGATCGACACGCCGATGAACCGAGAAATGATGCCCGACGCCGATCACGAGACGTGGGTCGATCCCGCCGACATCGCCCGTGTCGTGCTGTTTCTCTGCTCGGAGTCCGCGTCCGTCACGAGCGGGGCAGCGGTGCCAGTATACGGCGAAGCGTAGGCGAAGATTTCGGGTCGATCCGTACGTCCGTGCCGGTTACGCCGTTTCGAATCCATTCTCCCACCGGAATATCCCGTTTCGCTGGACGACCTCGCCGTCGATTTCCAGCCGCGAGTCTTCACTCATGTCGGTGATCATGTCGACGTGGACAGCTGAGTCGTTCGCCGACTCGTCGTCGGGCACCGTCGAATCGTATGCGCGACCCAGCGCGAGGTGGACGGTGTCGCCCATCTTCTCGTCAAAGAGGATGTTGTCTGTGAAGCGATCGATGCCACGATTCATTCCGATCCCAAGTTCCCCGAGTCGCCTCGCACCGGGGTCGGTTTCGAGGACGTCCTCAAGGACGGCTTCGCCGGTTTCCGCCGAGATATCGACGACTTCGCCCGCCTCGAACGTGAGACGGACGTCGCGGACCCGTCGGGCGTTGATCGTCATCGGGACGTCGAAGTACACCTCCCCCTCGGTGGCATACGGTGCGGTAAACACCTCCCCGGAGGGAAGATTGTGCGAATCGTATGCGACCGACGCCGCGGAGTTTACGGCGGTGCGTCCGTCAATCGACATGGTCAGGTCGGTGTGTGCCTTCAGGAGTCGGACCTCACTCCCCTCGTCTATAAGTTCTTTGAGCGTCCCCATTTCCTCAGCTAACGACGCCCAGTCACGGAGGATGGCGTCGTAAACGAAGTTCTGGTACTCCTCGTACGCCATTTCGGCCTGCTGGGCGAGCGACCGGGTCGGGTGTACTGTCGAGACCCAGTCGGTGTCCATTCGCGCTTCTCGGATCCCACGTCTGGCCCGAGAGAACGCCTGGCGCGTCTCTCCCGCGACGTCCGCAGTGGCCATCGTGTTTCGCCCGCCGCCCAGCCTGAGATAGGCGTCGGCGTGTTCGAGCAAGGCTCGCTCGTGGGCTGGATCCGATTCGAAGTCGCCGTCGTGAGCGGTGAGGTAGGCACGATCCAGTTCGCCGGACCCGTACGTGTGTACCACGTTCGCGCCGACGTCCCCAAGGCGTTCCGTGACGGCCACCCCGAGTTCGTGGGCTCCGTCGTCGATGTCGACTACGACATTGTCGCCGGGCTCGATTCGTGCACTCCAGTCCACCAACACGGCCGCGTGTTCGCGTACTCGTGGATCCATCAGGTGATCGGTTCGATCCGCCGCCATTTATACTCCGCACCGTTGGTTCCGTTCGATGTGTTCGTCGGGGCCGCCGCTCGACACTCCCCTCGCCGGTTGGACCGGGGCATCCAAGTCCTACGGGCGGGATTGCACCATGATCGATCATTAAATGGGCAATAATTGCCGAAACGCTGGAGATGAGGAGACGATTTCAGGAGCGTTCCCGTTTAAATAGGCGAGTAGCGTACCCCAGTATGATGGAAGACGGTATCCGGAATACACCACGCAGATCGTCGATTCGATGCGAGCGATTGCGTCGGGAGGACAGTCGATGACGGCCGACTACAACGACGAGGAGATGGACCACCTCGACGATGTCGAGGACGGAAGTGGGTGTACTGAACTCTGGGAACACCTCTCCGAACACCGGACCGAGGCCGACCACGAGTGAATCTGGCTTGAAATTGAACGACGACTCAATCTGTCTATCCCGAGTTCACCGTGGACGGGGCCGACCACGAGTGAGTCAGGCTTGAAATTGGATCTCCCGGTCGAACGCCTCGGTGGCGAACTGTTTTGGTTCCCTCCCGTCTATGGGGTGCAATGACCGACGGCACGAATGAGTCCCCGCAATCAGATCGGGAGTCACCGGTCGGTGAGCCGGTCATTCGGGGGGATCCACGCGTTGCCGGCGAGGAGGCCGTCAGGTTCGATCCCGATGATCCTGAGAGCCTCGAAGCGGCTGCGGAGACGGTACGCCAGTTCGCCTCGAACGCGGCCGGTGACGAGAACAACGTGTTCATGCTCCGAGGTGCGGCCGCGTGTGCGGCACTCGTCCGTGGCGAAGGATCCTACAAGGACGCCGCGAAACGAACGAATGGAGAGGCGTCGGTTTCGTTCATCCGCAAGTGGGCCCGAGTACACGACCTCCCCCGATCGATCCGTCGACACGTCGCCCTCGGCGAAATCGCACCGACCGCAGCCAAACACATCGCCCGGGTGGAAGGCGAATCCAGATTCCTCCTCGCATGGGCGACCTTGGATCACGGACTGACAGTCCGACAGGTCCGCACGATCGCCTCACGTATCAACGAGGGTGCCACCGTGGAGGAAGCGCTGGCCCTGGACGGTATCGAACTCGGAACGATGACGGTTACCCTCGCCCCGGATACGTATCGAAATCTCCGTCAGCGGGCGGCCCTGGAGGACGTCGACCCGGGGGAGATCATTGCAGAAGTGCTCGAGTCGTTTCCACCATAACGTAAAGCGGTCGACCGTCCATTTTCAGTTCCGGTGCCGATTGATCCAGTTTCGTGGATTCGGTACTTCCGGGATCGTCCGATATATCGACCTGGAACTCGCAGAAAGCCGTGAATAGAACCTGCGGCGTGGAATTTCTGCACAGTGGTGAACGTTAAAGACCCGACGCTGACAATCGGTCCCAATGACAGATCGAGCTCCATCGGAACCACCGGGTCCCGACGGACTCCCCGTCCTGGGGAACAGCCTGCAGTTCTTCCGGAATCCGACTTCATTCCCGGAGCGGTGTATCAGGGAGTACGGGGACATAGTCTCCGTCCGTGTGGCTGGTACGCCGACGTTCCTGCTCGGCCATCCGGATCACGTTAAACACGTACTGGCTGACAATTTCGAACATTACGAGAAGGGGGAGTTGTATCGCGATGAACTCTCGTTTCTGGGAGACGGACTCCTGGTGAGTGACGGCGATCACTGGGCCAGACAGCGGAAGCTCATCGCGCCAATGTTCCACCCTGACCGGATCGAACGATACGCACATATCATGGTCAAGTACGCCGTGCGCGCGGTGGACGACCTGTCACCGAACGAACCGGTCGACGTCGATGAACGGATCCAGGGGCTCGCCCTCGAAGTAATCTCGAAGGCCCTCATGGACGTCGACGTTGGCACGTCATCCCCTGCAATTCGTCGGGCGCTGGCGGACGTCATGGACGGCGCGCGGGCTTCAAGTCGCATTCCCCTCTCGTTTCCCGAGTGGGTCCCGACACCTGGCAACGTGAGGTACAACCGTGCGATGGACACCTTCGACACTATCGTGGCCGATATCATCCGCGAGCATCGCGAGAATCCTGATGGACAGGACACCGTGATTTCGAAACTCGTTGCGGCTAGCGAGTCTGAGGGACGTAGCCTGACGGATCGACAGATCAGAAACGAGATAACCACGTTGTTACTCGCCGGACACGATACGACGGCCCTCGGTCTCTCGTATACACTCTCCCTGCTCGCCGAGCATCCCGATGAACAAAATCGCGTCATCGACGAAATCGATCGAGTCGTCGGCGAGGAAACCCCGAAACCGAAACACGTTGGCGAACTCGAATGGACCGAATCGGCAATCAAGGAGAGTCTTCGGCTGTTTCCGCCGTCGTATCTCTTCGTTCGCGATGCGATCGATGACGACGAGATAGGCGGCTATCGCATCCCTGCCGGTTCGATGCTCGTCCTCCACCCGTGGAGCATTCACCGCGACGGTCGGTTCTTCGACGGCCCGGAGCGGTTCGACCCCGGCCGATGGACAGATGGGCTGGAAGCGGATCTCCACCCGTTTGCTTATTTTCCCTTTAGCGGCGGCCCTCGTCGGTGTGTCGGCGAGCACTTCGCGTGGATGGAAATGCAACTCGTGCTCGTGACACTCCTCCAGACCTACCGGTTCGATCTCGCGTTCGAGCCTCCGATCGAGTTGCGTCCGCGAATTACACTCCGACCGGCACACTCGATATCGCTGATTCCGCGGCCGCGATAAGAGTGGCCGGAGCTGTCGTCGGTATCGATCGAGAAGCGGGTCGGTCGGCGGTGAAGGTTCTCACACCGTCTCGACGTCAGAAATTTCGAATCGAACGCCACCATCCGCTGGCGTTTTGACGTCTATCGACCAGTCGTGAGCGTCGACCACCTGTTTGACGATGGCGAGCCCAAGCCCTGTTCCGGAGTCACTCGTGGTGAAACCGGATTCGAACACTTGCTCGGGAGAGTCGACATCGAGGCCGTCCCCATTGTCTTCGACGAAGAATCCGGTTCGTTCTTCGAGTGACCCAACGCGAATCGTCACGTCCGAGCCCCCGTGTTCGACGGCATTTCGAAACAGATTCTCGAGGAGGCTCCGGAGTCGCTCGTTGTCGGCTTCGATCTCGAGGTCCGACTCCAGATTCAACGTCGATTCCGGTGCTCGAACGTTCGACCAGCAGTCTGAAACCATCGAATCCAGCGAGACGCGATTCTCGTCGAGCTGTATTGCGCCACTTTCGACGAGTTGTTTGACCTTTTCGATCATCTCGTCGACACGGTCGATCGCTCCGCGTGCAGCCTCGAGGTTCTCGTTTTTGACTTCGTCGGAGGCAAGTTCGAGCCGACCATCGATAATCGCAAGCTGATTTTTCACGTCGTGGGACATGAATTTGGTGAGCTCTTCCATTCGTTCGGTCTGTCGTTCGAGGTCCTGTTCCTGTTGTTTTCGATCGGTGACGTCCCTGACGTTCACCATGATCCCCTCGATGATCGGGTCGTCGAGTTGGTTACCGCCACGAACCTCTATCCATCGCCAGGATCCGTCGTCGTGCTTTGAACGAAACTCGACCGTGACATCTTCGTTGGGTTTTTCGAGCACTTCGAGCAGCGCGTCGAATGCGTACTCTCGGTCGTCTGGGTGAGCGAACTTGAACGAATTCGTGCCGACGAGTTCATCCGGCGGGTAGCCCATGACGCGTTCGACGGCCGGTGAAACGTAGTCGATGGTTCCGTCGTCGCCGACGATAATGACGTAGTCGGAGGAATGATCCAGGATGCGACTGTAAAACTCTCTGGTTCGTTCCACCTCCTTGACGGCCCGGTACTGCTCAACCGTATTCTGGATTCGATTCGCCAGCACGGTGTACTGTTCGGTACCGACCTCCTTCTGGAGGTAGTCGGTGACGCCGTTCGAAATCGCCTCGCTCGCAATTTCTTCGCTCCCACGGCCAGTAAAAAGTATGAACGGGAGTTCTGGATCGTACTCCCGGACGGCTCGAAGAAATTCGAGTCCGTCCTTTCCCGGCATGTTGTAATCACTGACGACGCAATCGATCCACTCGTTTTCAAGGCGTTCGAGCCCTGCATCGGCGTTCGATTCCGTGAGGACTTCTATCTCTTCCCCGCTTTTTTCGAGCTGCAACGCAGTGAGCTCCGCAATATTTTCCTCGTCGTCGACGTGAAGCACCCGGATGCCGTTGGTATCAAATTCGAGCACGTCACTCACCTCGTCGTCTCGAAACCCCATGCATATCCCCACTCATGGCCACAATCCTTATAAGTGATTTCCAAGTCGTCGGTCACTTGAGTCCCCGACTCGCGAGGTGATAGCGCAGAATCTCTTCGGTTCCCGAAACGAACGGTTCGAGATCGATCATTTCGAGTTCATCATCGATTTCCCGGAGCCGGTAGTAGTTTCGTTCCCAACGGGACAAAAATTCCGTTTCGATCCCGTATCGATGAATGCGGTCGATAACGTCCGCGAGTTGGTCGGGATCGTCTTGGACCGCTTCGAGTTCTGGAAGCGATATCACATCGTTCTCGAGTGCGTACACCACCGGCCCCGATCCGAAGTCACCCTCCTCAATCTCGCGCTCCCAGGTACTCACCCAGTTTCCGATCCGTGCCATCTGCTGGGCGGTCCAGATGGCTTCCCGGATCGTCGAAAGCTCATCGCGGAGGTCCGCTGGGGAGTGCATCAGGTCGATGTCGGCGTAGCCGAACATCACCATGTTGTGGGATTCGTACCGTTCGAGATCGTCCACCGTTGCCAGATCTGGACGTCGGATCGCAATGTCGCTGTATTCGATCGAATTGATGGCCTGTATGAGGTCGTACTGGAAGAGGTCCGCATACGTCGCGTACTGTGGCGCGCTACGGAGCCGTTCGTCGAGCGTCTTCCACACACGTCGAGCCAGTTCGACCGCCTCGGAGTTGACGCCGACACCGTCAGTGTCGACCGACTGGTGCTCGAACGGGACGTTCGAAAGTTGCGTAAAGGTCGCCCGATCCCCCTGCTTTTCGAGTGTATCGTCCAGCAAGGTAATAAACAATATCGTGAGCGTCTTGTCGACTGCAACAGCGTCGGCGTACTCGGCATCGACGCACGGGAGCTCGTTCTGGGGCGCGAGCCGGTGGACCCACTTCCAAATGAACAGCGGTCGGGCGTCGTTCAACTCGAAATATTCCTCGAGCAATCGGGTGACGACATCGGGGAGGGTGTGGTCGTTTATCTCGTCCATCAGGTCTCGAATTTCCTGGGGGTCTGGGTCAATGGAATCGGCCATCACGGATCGGTCGTCGAGGAGCTCCTGAACCGTCCCGTCGAGCGCCGTCCGGATGTCGTCAATTCGTTCGAGGAGCGCCGTATACTCCTCGTCGGCCCACGCGATTTCGTTTTCTTCGAGCGAGGCACGTTTCGCTGCAAGTCTGAAAAATTCCCGACTCGTTTCCTCGAAGCGGCGACGGTTGGCGAGGACTTTTACCGTGTCAACGAGGGCCCTCCTGTCGACGGGTTTCGTGAGATACTCGTCGAACGGCATTTGGGCGATGTCGAGATCGGGGTCGACGGCCGTTACCATCGCGACGGGGATGTCGTCACCACGTTCTCTGAGCGTGTCGAGGACTTCGTCGCCGGCCATCTCGGGCATGCGACGATCGAGTAACAGGACGTCGAATTCATCGACGAGTTCGAGCGCTTCGGATCCTTTTGTCGTCGTATGGACGGTGAATTCGTCCCGAAGGTATCCCTCGTAAATCTCGAGGAGTTCCTCCTCATCTTCGACGACCAGTACTGAAACGTCGTCGGGGCCATCGACGTTTCTTTGCATATGTGCCGAAATTTCGTTCAATGACGTGTCGGTCTGTATGCAATCAGATAATACTTGCGAACGTAACTGTCACTATTTGTGATGTAATTGTCCAAAACAGTTCCATGAGGCCATACATGTAGAATCCGTCGTGAACACACCGTCGAATCCATAGAACTCGGCCCACCGAATCCATCGAACCCATTATATCGTTCCCACGGAAAGTGACCTTATGGGACCTTCAACACGGATCGTCCTTGGAACGATCGGCGTTTCAGTAATCGTCGCGCTCGTCTTCCTCCTCGCGCTCGCGACGTGATCTCGGCGAATGTTCGAACGGAGATCACTACCGGCGGATCTCGCGACGCTTCGAACCCGGTACGCACCGGAGGCGTTCGTCTTCGACATGACGCGTGATTTCGAAATCCTCCCGCCAGACATTGCAGAGAATCTCGCCCCACTCGTCGCCGGGTTCGATCCTCACTCGTATCCCGACGAATGGGTTCCAGCTGATGCTCCGGCCGCGCTACATCGACTCGCAAGTTCCGAGTTTACGATCGGGGCGCCCGGTGACGGTGGAATCGCCTGGACCCGACAGACCGAGCCACCGACCGTGTTCGTCAAACCGCGCATGACGGGGTCGCCCGACGATTTCGTCGACTTCCTGGTGGCCGAAGCACTGGTCGAGATCGGACTCGGAACGCCGGAACATTTCCTGGGCTTTTTCGAGGATGGATATCTCGAGTTCGCAGACGTCGTCCCCCTCGATCCGGTCGGAACCTACCAGCTCGCCGCTGCGGTGTTCGATGCGTACGTCGGTCTCTATTCCCGGGAGGAGTTCGACGCATGGGACGAGACCCACGAGCGGCTCTTCGACGCGTGGCTCGACGCCGGCGAGCGTCTTACTCCCAGACTTGAGGAGGTACCATCGGCAATCACCAGCGGGCGAACGGCGTTCGCTGCTGCCGCCGAATTCGCGTGCAGTGCCGTCAAACACCGCACCGCGGAGACCGAGGACACGATCCAGATTCCCCCGCCGTTTGCGGCACTGGATTCCGGTGCATATCAAGCTCACGGGCCCGCCTTTGCTATTCGTTGGGCCGAAAAGACGTTTGCCCCGATCGAAGGCGACGCAGACGACGAAAATTGACGGGTCTTTTGTCCGGATTACTCGAACGCCGGGATCCCGGTGATGTCGTGGCCCAGGATCAGCGAGTGAATATCGTGTGTTCCCTCATATGTGTACACCGTCTCGAGGTTGGCCATGTGGCGGATCGGCGGGTAATCTGTCGTGATCCCGTTGCCGCCGAGCATCTCGCGGGCGATCCGCGACTGGTTCCTGGCCATCCGGACGTTGTTGCGCTTGGCCATCGAAACCTGTTGTGGCCGGAGATCGCCCCGTTCCTTGAGGTCCGCGAGTCGGTAGGCCAATAGCTGTCCCAGCGTGATCTGCGTGGCCATCTCGGCGAGCTTCTCCTGCTGGAGCTGGAACCGGGCGATGGGACCACCGAACTGGTCTCGATCACCCGCGTATTCGCGCGCGGTCTCGAAACAATCGCGTGCCGCACCCACCGCCCCCCAGGCGATGCCGTACCGTGCCTGGGTCAGACAGGAGAGCGGTCCCTTCATTCCCTCGACTTCGGGTAGGACATCTGCTTCGTTGACGCGCGCACCGTCGAGGTGGATCTCGCCCGTGAGCGAGGCGCGAAGCGAGAGTTTATCCTCGAGTTTGTTCGTCGTCACCCCGTCTATGTCTGTGTCGACGACGAACCCTCGCACACGGTCGTCGTACGAGCGGTCCTTCGCCCATACGACGGCAACGTCGGAGATCGGCGAGTTGGTGATCCATGTCTTCGCGCCGTTGAGAACGTACTCGTCGCCGTCACGTTCGGCAGATGTTTCCATGCCTGCAGGATTCGATCCGTGATCCGGTTCGGTCAGTCCAAAGCAGCCGACTGCTTCACCGCCTCCCAGTGCCGGGAGCCACCGTTCTTTCTGTTCGTCAGAGCCATAAGCGTGAATGGGATACATCACGAGCGCACCTTGCACGGAGGCCATCGACCGGAGTCCCGAGTCACCCGCCTCGAGTTCCTGCATCAACAACCCGTAGGCGGTTTCCGAGAGGTTTGGCAATCCGTAGCCGTCGAGGTTCGGGGCGTAGAATCCCAGCTCGCCCATCTCGGGAATCAATTCCTCGGGGAACGTTCCCTCGATCCAGTGGTCGCCGACGATCGGCTTCACGCGGTCTTCGACGAACTCCCGAGCGGTATTTCTGACCATCCGTTCTTCCTCGCCAATGTCAGCTTCCAGATCGACGTAATCGAGCATGCTTCAGGTCTACAACGGGTGTCGTCAAAAACGCTCTCCAATCAATTCCCCACGGAAGGTATCGGTTACCGGTAGGTTCAATCCGCTCGATCCACGGAAACTTCGGCAATTACGGTGCCTTTTAAAGGCCGAGCCGGGAGCAATTTCGACTGTGATGTGTACGGTATCACAGGAACACTGTCCCGAATGCTCGGGACGATTGCGGAGTACGGGCAGCGAAAGGGTCTGCAGCGAGTGCGGACTCGTCGTGGCCGAGGATCTGATCGATCGCGGTCCTGAGTGGCGGTCCTTCGCCGACGACGAGACAAATCCGGAACGGACCGGCGCACCATTGACGCGTTCGAGACATGACCGTGGTCTCTCGACGGAGATCGGACGCGCTACGCGACTCAAGGGCCGGAAACGCCGACGGATCGCTCGGATGCGTCGCCAGCATAACCGGGCGTCGATTCCGACGAAACGGGCGCGGAATCTGGTGTGCGGTTTCACCGAAATCAACCGACTGACTGGCCAGCTCGAACTCCCGGAGGCGTTGGAACAGCGGTCGTGTGTCCTGTTCGAATCTGCGCAGGAGGCGGACCTCCTTCGAGGTCGATCCATCGAAGGATTCGCGGCGGCCTGCGTGTACGCGGTCTGTCGTACCGATTCGGTCTCGCGCACCCTTGTCGAAGTTATCTCCCTCGCTGCCGCGGACGAGAGCGAACTCAAAATGGCATACGCCGCTTTGAACCGGGAACTGGGACTCCCAACTGGCCCCATAGACCCCCGCGAATATCTGGCTCGCTTCGCGTCAAAACTCGACCTTCCACGACAAGTCGAACGACGGAGTCGCGAACTGGCCTCGGAGGCCCAGGAATCAGGATCCGTGACGGGCCGCAACCCGAGTGGGGTGGCAGCGGCATGCCTGTATACCGCCGCCGAAGAGCTCGGATACGATCTCACCCAGGCAACTGCTGCGGGGGTCGCTAACGTCTCCGCCGTGACGATCCGAAGTACCTATCACGAAATTCGCGAGTGATCAGGACAGTTTCTCCTACGATTCCATCTCATTATCGATTGCCTTGAGCCATCGGCGTAACGTTCCTGGCACCGTGTCCAGTCTCGCGAGCAGACGTCGGTCACGGTCGATCGCGTCGACCAGATCCCTTGTGGGGGACAATCCCTCAAGCGTAGCGATTGCGTCGGAAAATTCCTGGACTGACTCGGCCCCTAGAGAGACTCAGCTCGCCGTATTCGAGTTTCGATCCGGTCAAACCAGGTATCGACACCCTCGGGAGTCGACGCGGATCGGACGGGCTCGATTTCGACGAGATCGATCGACGATGAATCGATTCCGTCCGGCGTCGCAAACCCGAGGCCCGTCGTTCCTCTGTCGGCGAGGCCGATGAATCCATCTCGGTTCCAGCCGGATTCGGGTCTCCCCGACGTCGCGGGACCACACGATTACCTCGGGCGGGGCTTCGACATGAACTCGACAGGGTCGATCGGTCTGAAGGCGCAGTGGACGAGCGTGAACGCACCGGATCGACGACATTGGACGGAAAGCGTTGGCATACCATATCTTGTCCCCTTTTTTGGATAAATTACAGCTGGAGGACGGGCGTTCGGAGGTACTCCCTCGCGGCTTTCACAGAGGGAAAGCGCTGACACGACAGGACTACGGGCAGGGTACATGCGGAAACCCTGAGAATGGCAAGTGCGGTAGTCGTATCGTCCGCTTCGGATAACGGTGGCGTGTTCCACGGCACCTCCGTGACCGCACGCTCAAGGATCGGTTCGATGGAGGTGTGGAGTTCCCGCCGCGCGGCCCGTTCGAGATTGTCGAGACGGTCGGTCAGGCGGAGCCATTGCTCTCGATCGTTTCGCACCCGCCGGGCAAGTAATCGATCGCGGTTGAGTCGTTCGAGCGCTGCCACGTGCTCGGTTTCGGCCTCCGAAAGCTTCCGAATCGCGTCGTGGTAAGCGGATTCAGCTCCTTCGGATTCTCCCCGTTCGCGCATCGCTTGCAGTCGTCCCCGGTATGTGGCGACCCGTTCGCGAAGGCTATCGATCTCCCGTGCAGTTTCGGCGACCCGATGTCTGTCGGCTTCCAGGTCGACCTCGGTTTGTTTCGGCTCTCGTTCGGCGAGTAGCTTTCGCGTTCGAGTCAGGTCGTTGTCGACGGATGTCTTCATCCCGCAAGAGCGTGCGGCTGCAACCATTGCCGATTGGCGATCGAATTCCATCGTCTCACTCACGTGACCGAGGAGTTCGTGGAGCCGATGATCAGCTTCGGTATCGGATATCGCCGATTGGCGAAGTATGTGAACTATTTCGTCCGGGGTGGATCCCACGCACTCGGCGTTCATAGCTCCGCTCCTTTGAGCTCCCCTGGACCGGGATGTGGCGAATCCACGGCGAATTTGGCATATGGCGTGTTGGGATTTGATCGTCGTTCGTAGGCTATGGCCGCATCGCGGACGGCAGTGCGAACATCTCGAAATTCGTTGAACGGCTCGGTTCGTTCGACCTGGATATCGTCGGGATGTTTCTCACGCAATCGAAGCGCGAGGAAGGCGCCGTATTCCGTGGCCGCCAGCAACGCTGCGCGACCGAATTGACGAATCACGCACTCCGGATGGGTTCTGCATACGTTCCGGAGCGAGCTACGAGCCGACTGGGAGTACGTAACTACGAGTAGCACACTAGTACGTGATAATTTTATAACTAATAAATATGACGTGTTGCTGTGACGGGTCCACCGATGGTGGTGGAGTTCCGGTCAGCTCGTGAAGACGTTCGCGAGGTTCCTCGCCCGACCGGGCGAGGACGACGGTACCCGAATTCCCGCGGTAGCAGCCGAACTCGTCGTCGAATTCTGCAGCGAAGGTACGGACCGTGGCAAGAACCCGTCGCTCACAGGTTTCAAGGTCCGGGTGGTCGGCTTCAAAATCCGCGCGCGTCCTCGACCTATCGCAACGTGGCGATTCGATCCATGTCAGACCGTTCGGAGGTGGTCCGTCTGCGGCTCGTAGACGTCGCCCTGCCTGCGGAGCTTTTCGATTTCGTGTTCGGCCTTGGATCGTTCCATGCCCATCGATTCGGCCCGATCAAGGATTTCCTCGATCGGCGCGCCCTCGTCGTATTCGTCCTCGAGTTCGTCGATGAGGGCCTTGATGCTCTTGATGCGGTCTCGCTGGCTCTTCGAGGTCCCCGTCTCCACGACGTCGGCGTCAAACTCACCCGTTTCCGGATCGACGCCGATATCGCGAAGCGAAGAGCGGACGATCTTGATGACGCGTTCGGCGTCTGTCTCGTCGACGGTATCCGAAAGGCGCATCCTGGCCGACGCTTCGGAGAGCCGCACGAGTGCTTCAAGTTTTCGCGCGGTCACGGGGACGGGCGAATCAGCGTCCTGTCCCCGGGCCCGGAGGTCGACGTAGAACTCTCGAATTGCCTCTTTCGCCTCGTCGGACATCGTCGGGTAACAGTTTCGCTTGGCGTAGGCGACGAACTTTCGCAAGAGTTCGGGTTCGATTACAGGTTCGACGTTCTCGGTTACCTCCGCCACCTCGGCTTCCGAGACGTTCGACGTGGTCGTCTGCTCGCGATGCGTGTTGAGTTCGCCCGCGTAGTTCGTTTTGATGATGTGTTCGGCGAGATTACGGTCGGCCTCCGCGTCGGGCTGGTCGGTTACGGTAAAGATCAGGTCGAAGCGCGAAATGAGAGCGGGTTCGAGTTCGATCTGTTCACCGATCGGCTCGTACTGGTCGAAGCGGCCGTATTTCGGGTTTGCCGCGCCGAGTAGCGAACATCGCGATTTCAAGGTTGCGTTGATGCCCGCCTTAGAGATGCTGATCTCCTGCTGTTCGAGGGCCTGGTGCATCGCCGACCTGTCCTCTGCAGCCATCTTGTCCAGCTCGTCTATCGCCGCAATGCCTTGGTCGGCGAGGACGAGCGCACCGGCTTCGAGGGTCCACTGCTGGCCGTCGCCGAAGTCGTCACGGACGGCAGCTGCCGTGAGCCCTGCCGTGGAAGATCCCTTCCCGGAGGTGTAGACCGATCGCGGAGCGAGGTTGCGGATGTACTGGAGGAGCTGGGAGTTGTGGGAGAAGATATTGTTCGCGATGTAACTGTGAGTCCCACTCACTTCGAGGTCGTACACCCACTCGTACTCGGGCCTGATGTATTCTATCGATTCGATCGAATCCCATCCGATGTCAGCATCCGCCATCGCCCGGAGTGAGGCTATAGTGGATTCAATGCCGACTCCCCCGTCGGCGGAAAGTCCATTGTCAGTTGCGTCGGCAAACGCATCTACGACTTTTATAAGGGAGTTGTGACTTGGATTCCGGACGCCGCGTTCGTAGTGCTTGTACGTAGATTTCGGCAATCCGCAGTCGTGCTGTGTCAACCCGAGTGTTTGCCTTATCGACTTGAGCGTTTGGCCGACCGCCGGGACGACGCTTCTATTTGTATTGCCCGGTGTGTTCTTTCGGGTGGCCGAATTTTTGGCGTTCCGTGAATTTTCTGCACCCACATTATCGGAGGCAAGCCGACGTGGAATCGCAATAAACTCGCCTTCAGTCAGATCATTCGCAGTCCGCGCCCCGAGTCCACCATCCTCACTGACGAACAGTGGATGGCTCGGCGTCACCTCTATCTCTCGCCCGCTTTTTGTGTGAATCTGGACCATGCGTTCAGGTGCCTCGCGTTTCCAGACTCGCTTTGCGCGTCCATTTACGACGGTCCCGTCGTGTCCTATCGAGGGAACTTCGAAGTCGACGTCCTCGTACACACCGTCGTCAACTGGTTTTGGGTCATCGATTTTGGATTCTACGAGTTCGCGTATCGGTATTTCTCGGCCGTTCGCGAGTGTGACTTTCGTGTCACCCGCGACGCACTTCCCCGTTCCGGGGTCACCGATAAGCAGCATGTGAAGGTCGCCCCTGATTCTGGAGCCGTCAGGGAGGTCCTTCGTGACCCCGGAGAAAAGCTGCATGATGATGGCGAGCTTCTGTTCTTCGTATCCGTAAATGGAGGGCGCCATCGAGCCGACCATCTTGTCGTAAATGTCGGGATCCTCGGAGAGTTCGATGATCTGGCGTTTGTCCTCGTCAGTGATCTCCATGTCCTCGAACTGCTCGTCCTCAACGGAGACCGATAGTCCCTCCATGAAAACGTCGAAGATTGGCGAGGATTCCTGTTGAGTGCCCTGCTGGTCGAGGTGCAGGATCCCGGTGACACGGACGTGATCTCCCGCGGTCACTTCGCCGGTGATGTCGTCCTCGATGTGGACATCGATACTCTGTGGTGTCTCCCCGCCACGGAGCCCTTCTGGCGACTCCTGGACGCGGAGCTTCTGGGCGTCGACAAACTCCGACTGATCGAAGTTGATCGTGAAGGGCCCCTGTCGTTCACAACCCTGGCATTCGTGGGGCTCGTGAAACTCTCCCCCCGTCTGTGGAATCCGCGAGAGCGTCCCGCACCGCTGACACTCGAATGCTGCCTGTGTGATTTTTGGCCGTACGTCGGTCGCTTTTCTGATGATGCCGCTTACGGACACGAGCTGCCCGCGGTGGCGCGCGCGTATTTCTCGTATTTCTGTTATGGTTCGGAGATTCTCGATACGGACGTGAGCCTGACCGAGTTTGACGTCGATCGGGAGGTCGTAGAGTCTGAGCGCCTCCTCGGCGTACTCCCGCATCTGACCTGGCTGGGCGACGAAGTCGTCGGCGAGATCCGGATCGAACCGGTAGAGGCTGTTCCAGTCGACGTACAGCGAGCGCTTCTCATTCGGGTACTTCTGGGCGAGCTCTCCGATCTCGTTCCGGTAGTACTCCCGATAGAACTGCTCGAATCTGTCGATTACCTGGGTATCCTCGGCGCGTGCCATCGAGACGGGATTGGTTACTGCCCACCCCAATATGAACCTTCGCACCTCGCCCCGAAAGTGATCGATGGGAGTGGGTCGGGGGCGAGCCGAATTCGTGTCGGATACTGATGGATAGAGTGTCGGAACGCTCATACCCAACTGGGATCCTACCGTTGGACGTGACCGAATGGGTCGAGGCACCGGCGGGTGGACGCGATCGCGGACCGCGCGGGATCGCCCGCGCGTGGGTCGAGGTGATGGTTCGCCCAGGTCGATTCTTCGAAAACGGTGTGGCACCCGCCGATCAGGCCCCTGGTCTCGTATTCGCCGTCGTCGTCTCATTCCTGTACGTGTCGGGACTTCTCGCACTCGACCCAGGGGCTGTTCCCGAGATTGGAGATGGTGGTGTCGTTTCGGCAACCATTGTACTCACTGCTGTTAGTCTGCTCCTGACGCCCCTATCCTTGCATCTCCTCGCGGCAATCCAGACCGTCGCACTTGTCCCACTCGTTCGCGAACGAGCCGGTATCGGCGAAACGGTGCAGGTCCTCGCGTACGCCTCGGCACCCTGTGTGTTCGCCTCGATTCCACTCATGCCGGTTCGGGTCGCGTCGACCGCCTACGCTGCCGTGCTCCTTGCTATCGGTTTACGAGTGCGACACGATACCACGACTGTTCGGGCCATCCTTTCAGCTGTCGTCCCCGCAGCAATCATTTTCGGGTTCGCCTTCGGGGGATTCGATGCCGCCTCGGCGCTGGTTTCGATCGGCAACGACGGGGGATTGGCCGGCACATAGATTCCGACAACCGTTTTACCCCCGGACTGTTCGTTTCCAGTAATGGGAAACTGCATCATTTGCGGCACGTCCACCGATGGGCCGATTTGCGACATCCACCAGGAGGACGTAGTTTTCGAATTCAAAGGTAATACACCAGCACAGCTCACCCCCGGCCGATTTTATCGCGGGACGGTCGACGGCTACGCCGAGTTCGGCGTCTTCGTCAACGTGGGGACTGTAACCGGGCTCCTCCACCGGAGCAAGCTCGACAGACGGCTCGATAGTCTCGACTGGGAGGTGGGCGATACGGTATATGTCCAGGTAGAGAACATCCGGGATAACGGCGATATCGACCTCGCCTGGTCGATTCGACAGTCGGATTCGGAGTTTCGTGGTGTCCTCATCGACGCACCGGACGGCGATCGTCTCATGCACGATGCCGAAGCCGAAGCCGAAGTCGAAGCCGAGGCCGAACAGGCATCGGAGGCACGCAGCGAACCACCTGTCGAATCGACGCGGGCACCCGATCCCGAATCCGCAGGTTCGTCGACGGATGTCGAGTCCGAATCGGTTTCCGAATCCGTATCCGTTTCGGAACCAGCGGAATCGACCCGCGAAAAGGCCAAACCGGACGAACGACTTGAAGAAGCAGCGGACGTCGAACGCGTGCCCGTCGAGAACCTTTCGGATCGTGTAAGTGACACCGTTCGGCTCGAAGGTGAAATCGAAAGCGTGAGGCAGACTTCCGGACCGACCGTATTCGAACTCCGGGACGAAACCGGCGTCGTCGATGCTGCCGCGTTCGTCGAACCCGGCGTTCGAGCGTTTCCTGACGTCGACGCCGACGACATCGTGGGTATTTTAGGGGAGGTTCGACGCCGACGCGACGAAATCCAGGTCGAAAGCGAGACGATCGCTGTACTCGACGACGAGGACCGACAGGCGGTTCTCGATCGAATGGAGCGAGTGCTAGACGAGCGAGCCCGTCCGGAAACGGTCGAACTTCTGGCCGAAGATGAGGTAGTTGAAGCCGTGCTCGACGAGGTCGCGGACGTCGCCACCGAAATCCGTCGTGCCATTCTCGAGTCGCGTCCCGTCGTGATTCGTCACGACGCAACGACCGACGGCTACGTCGCCGGAGCGGCAATCGAACGCGCCGTATTGCCACTCATCGAAGACCACCACGCAACCGCGGACGCTGTCTATCATTATTTCGACCGGCGACCGCTCGAAGACGGCGTATACGACATGAACGACGCAACGCGGGACGTTACCAGAATGCTCGGCGATCGCGAACGTCACGAGGAAAAACTCCCACTGTTCATCTTCGCCGCAGCCGGATCGACGTCTGCATCCCTCGACGGACTGGAACTCCTCGACGTGTATGAGGCCCCGAGAATCGTCATCGACGGTCGTGCGGGAGACGATGCGATCGACGCAGCTGTCGATTATGCACTGACTGTTTCCGGACGCACCGCGACCACGATTGCCGCGACCGTGGCGGCCGCCGTCAACGACGATGCACGCGACGATCTCGTCCAGCTTCCAGCAATTAGTTACTGGGGTTCAACCCCGGCACCGTATGCCGAACTCGTCGCAGACGACGACGCGGAAACGATTCGAGAGATCCGCGAGGCGATAGCGCTCGAGGCGTACTACCAGTCCTACGAGGACAAACGCGAACTCGTGGACGATCTGCTCTTCGAGCGACGGATCGGTCTCGCATCGCAGGTTTCCGAACAGTTCCGTCACAAACTCGACGCCGAAGTCGAAACGGCGCTCGCAAACCTCGAAGAGCGCGATGTCGACGGCGTAATCGTGAGCATCCTGGATACGGACGCGTTCACGCACCGATTCGACTTCCCGTCGACGCGCCTTCTCCTCGATGAACTCGACCGGCGTCTGGAGACGGACGCGGTGATTGGGGTGGGAAGCGACGAACTCGAGATTCGATCGTCCGCTGGCCTCGATATTTCAGCCCTTGTAGAATCGTTGCGGGCTGACGTCCCGACTGCCGGCGTCACCGACCCCGGCGCGCGCCAAGAAAAGCTCGAGTTCCTCGTCGGAGAGCGAGATGCTGTCATCGAAGCCGCCGTCGAGGCGGTCGCTCGACAGGTCGCACAGGCTCCTGCCTGACGCGACGCCGCCTTTTGGACGCTCCGTCCAGACACGATGCATAATACCCCCATGGTAACATGGGTCAGGTGTTAAGTAGCACGATCCCCGATGCGAGAGTATCCGATGCGCGCCCATTCGTCAATTTCGCAATCATGTACCCTGTGTTCCCACCGAAACCAATTTCACAGCAGGTGTTCGCATCCCCTCAGCCAGGCCATCATCCACGAGCTATCCGGCGATCAGCGAGAATGCCCTCTGTTCGTTGACGTTCGGTCATCGGCAATGCGTGAACTCGAAACGCAACTCGAGCGAGACCGGTAACCCACCCGTATTTGTCGGGACGACGATCGGCTGGCTCCGGTACACCTACGACCCCCTTCGACAATATGTCGCACGATGGAATCGGACGATCCGACGGTGGTTCGGGTTCTTGCTGTGACGGTCGACGACGTGGTGGCGGCACTCGAGGCAAACGAACGTCGTGACGCGGACGCAGTCCTTCGAGCAACGCCACCATTCAGTGGTCGGATGCGCGCCAGACTCCACATCGAGGGGAAGGAGGGTGAGTACGATCGACCTACCCCGATCCACGTTGCGCCTTTGAAACTCCTCGAGGAGGTCCCCTCCTTTCCGTCGCCAGACGATACCGAAGACGAGCTTCGGTCGGATCCGGCAACCGCGTACACGCACGAACGACATCGGAAGCGACACGAACGTCGCGTACAGTGTTGGCGTGCGGCGATCCGCAATTCGTTGGTCGAGCGCTGTACAATTGAGACCGCCAAAGAGCCGATCGATGTCGATATAGTAGCGCTCGGATGACCACCGTAGAAGCCCGCGTTTTCGGGTCCTTACCCCCGGGTGTGGTACCTGGAAATTTCCGCCCGTATCGCCCCTCGCTTGATCAGGACGAAGCCGACGACGATGACGAAAAATCCGATTACGGTGTTAGCGTCGATGACCTCCCCCAGCCAGAGAAATCCGACGATAGCGGCCGCAACCGGCGCGACGTACGAGACGAGATTGATCTCGATGGGTCCGAGCCGTCCAAGCAACCGGAAGTAAATCAGAAAGCCCACAGCGCTTGCGGCGATCGCCAGGTATGCGAGCGCGAGTGCTTCCTCGACGGGTGGCACGCCCACCACCGACTCCCCTCTCGTTGCGCTCACGACGTGCATCAATACCCCTCCTCCTAACATCGACCACGCTTCCATGGTTTCGATCGGGAGGGTCCCTTCGAATCGACGCGCCAGGACGCTTCCCAGCGCGAAGCTGATTGCCGCCCCGAAGACCAGGAGTTCGAACCGGGATCCGACGAGGTTCGACGGATCGGGACTCGACAGGATGCCCACGCCCAGCAATCCGAGTATCATTCCCACGAGTCCGATGACGGTGAGTCGTTCGCCGGGCAGTAAGACCCGTGCGAACGCCGTCGTGAGAACCGGCGATAGCGACACGATGACGGCGGCTGCCGCGCTTGTCGTTCCTCGTTCGCCGACGAACAGGAACGTGTGATACCCAGCGATGAGAAAGACCGCCCCGATGCCGACGAGGAGCCACTCGGTTCGTCCCCGGGGCAGGACCCGTTCAGTGGCCCATGCGGCGTACGCGAACATCAACACGCCAGCAACGTCGTATCGGACGGCGGCGAATAGCACTGGGGCATCATAGAAGTACGCCGGATTCGTGGGCGTCCCGAGTCCGGCCTTGATCGCCACGAACGCGGATCCCCAGATGGCAGCTAGCGAACAAAACAACAGGAGATTACGATAGCGCACGGCGAAACGGTGTAGGGAACGGGGATTATCGTTTCGAATCCGACGCGTCCACGGAACTGTCGGATCCCTGCCGTTCGTCCCGGATGGCCCTGAGAAGGTCCTCCCTTGCAACGATGCCCAGGATTGCACCGGCCTCGTCGACGACCGGAAGACGATTGATGTCCCGACTTTCGTCCGCGAGAAGTTCGAGCAACTCGTCGACGGTGGCGTCGGGGCCGACGGTCACGACCTCCGTGGTCATCACCTCGCTGACGGGGCGGTTGGCGTTTCGCACGAGGTCGATTCCAACGTCGAGTTCGTCCCACGAGAGGTCGATACCGTAGGTGAGAGACTCGAGAAACGGTGGAAAGCCGACCGGGATCCACAGCGTCCGATCGGAGGGTTGAAACAGGTCGACGAGGTCCCCCTGTGTGACGATCCCGACGACGATGCCCTGGTCGGTCACCGGGAAGCCGTTGAATTCCGCCCGTGCGAGTCGGGTCAGGACTTCGCTGACGTCGTCGTCCGGATCGACGGTTTCGACGTCGTGCGTCATGATGTCGCGGGCCTGCATACTCACGCTACACTAGCCCGTCGATTATGTGTTGCGGAGTCGCGATTTACGTTCAGTCGCTGCCAAATCCTTAAATATCACGACCGACGAGTGAATGTATGGCGGCTTACCGCCGGCGAGTCTTGCGAAATCTGTTCGACGATTCACCGACGCCGCACATCGCCCATCCACCCAAAACTCACCGACGTGACTTTTACGTCGCCACGGACGGCTCGTACTACAGTGACGGTACCGGTGGACTCGGCGTCGTCATCGAATCGAACGACGGCGGTCGCGTCGCCAGGCTCGCAGTTCCCGACGTAGTGCCCGACAACAACGTGGCCGAGTATCGTGCCCTCCACCTCGGTCTCGACGTGCTGGCAGCACGGACGCCGTCGAACGTTCGTGTCGGCGTGTTACTCGATCACGACGACTTGGCCGCAAACGTCAATCGTGCGACAATTGCTACTCGGACGCCCGATTCCGAGCCGCCACATCCCGTTCGGATTCCCCGGACGACGGCGAACCACTGGCGGGGGATCCGTGCTCGAGTCGCCGGGTTCGCGGAGGTACGGGCTGCCAGGATCGATAGCGACGAGAATCCGGCCCATCCGTTGGCCAACACACCCGAACAGTACGAACACGTTCACGGGGAATCCGACCGTAGACAGTCGAAGAATGGGGATCGATCCCCCGGAGACGGGGTGTATCCGCCGCCGTCGCGCGCGGACCGTCAACGATCCGAACTGGCCGATCGAGGAACCTTCGACGAATCCGCGAGTGACTGATAGTAAGCACTCATTCGGTGGCGCTACGCAGGTAACACGCCCTCACGTACACGTATCCGATCTGGAATGCGTTGACCGGGTGACGCGTTCTCACCCGTCGTGTGACTCTCCAAGAACGTCGACCTGTCGGTCGTCGATCGATGCCCGTTCGAACCGATCGGGAAGTGACGGCAGTGACGCGGGATCCGGGTGAAAGTCGGGATCGAACAGCTGTAGCGCCGTGTTGATGGTCGACCAGTCGTCGCTTTCTGCGGCGTCACGGAGGCTCTTCGTCGGGGCCGCAAGGAGCTGGTTGACGAGCGAATCGACCAGCGATTCGAGCACCTCGCGCTGGTCGTCCGACAGGGTTCCGTCGGCTTCGAGTCTGGAAATCGCTCGTTCGAGTTCACGGGATTTCATTCGTTCCGCGCCCTCATACATCGAGGCGATGACCCTGTCGGCCCGTTTTCGTTTGTACTGTGTGACGAGGTGGTCAAACTCCTCGTCGATGATCTCCTCGACAGCTTCGGCTGCCTTTCGTCGTTTGCGTCGGGTCTGGTATGCGATCGATTCGAGGTCATCGAGGTCGCGTACGTCGACGCCGTCGATGCGTGCTGCGACCGTCGGATCCACGTCCCGTGGTTGTGCGAGATCGACGACGAAGACATCGTCTACTCCCTCGAGCACCGATTCGTCGATAACTGGCTCTTCGCTTCCGGTCGCCGATACCAGCACGTCCGCATCGCGCACAGCGCTCGAAAGTGTGTCGAGTCCGACCGCGGTGGCGTCGACGTCCAGGTCAGCGGCTACGTGTGCTGCGTGGGATTTCGTCCGGTTGGCGATCACGACGTTCCCGACTCGATCTTCGAGTGCCCGGGCGGCGAGCGTCGCCATCTCTCCGGCACCGACGACGACGGCGGTCGCACCGTCGAGCTCGCGTTCCGTTTCGGCGAGTTGTACGGCTGCGGAGCCGAGCGAAACCACTCCTTCGTTGATTTGTGTCTCTGCTCGAACTCGTTCGCCGACGTGGAGCGCCTTCAGTATGGCATCGTCAAACGTCGTTCCAATCCCGCCACAGGTTCGGGCATCCTCGTAGGCGGTTCGAACCTGTCCGAGAATCTGGTCTTCGCCTAGTACGAGCGACTCGAGTCCACACGCGACTCGCAATAGATGTCGGATGCTCTCTTCGTGATCGAACCACTCGACGTCGGCACTATCGACTGCCGAAACGTAGTCCTCGAGAGCTTCGTGTCCGGTCTCTTCGTCCGAGGCCACCACGTAGCCCTCCGCGCGATTGCAGGTCTGGAGGACGAACGCTTCGTCGACGCCATCTTCGTCGAGCAACGCGGTGACCGCATCCCGCTGATTGGTGTCGGATGCCAATTCGATCGACCCGACGCTGGATGTGGCGTGTGAAACGCTGACGCCTGCGATTATCCCAGTTTCAGTATTCACGTGAACTGCTCCATGTGCGCGTCGTTGGGCATACCTTTTGGGTGGCCTGTCTTTTCGTTTTCGGTCCCGCATCGTTTCGGGTACTGATTACGGCGTGGACTCCTCTGGGTGTGGGTCGGTCGACCGCCCCCGACCGTCAGGTTTTACCCACGGCTTCGTGTACCCGGCGCATGGACCAGCTTCAGCAGTCGTTGCTGGAGGCGCCGATCATCGAAAAGGAGGGGTATCACTACTTCGTCCACCCGATCAGTGACGGCGTCCCGATGCTCGAACCGGGACTCTTGCGCGAAATCGTGATCAAGATCATTCGCAAGGCCGACCTCCAGGATGTTGACAAGATCGTGACGCCGGCCGCGATGGGCATTCATATTTCCACGGCCGTCTCGCTTATGACGGACATCCCGCTCGTGGTCATACGCAAGCGGGAGTACGGATTGAAAGGCGAGACGCCCTTGTTCCAGCAGACGGGGTACTCCGAGAGCCAGATGTACATCAACGACGTCGAGGCCGGAGATCGCGTACTGGTTCTCGACGACGTCCTTTCGACCGGCGGCACCCTGTCTGCGATCTGTGACGCCCTCGAGGACATCGGGGCGGAGATCGTCGATATTGTGGCGGTGATCAAGAAGGTTGGTGGGCCGAACGAACTCGATTCGTCACGGCACTCGGCAAAGACGCTCATAAACGTCGACGTGGTCGACGAATCGGTAGTGATCGTAGATCCCAAAGGCGACGATTGAGTCGCGTTCACTGACCGTATCGATTGGGGGCCGGGTTCGAACCGGAAACGAAAGGTTGGTTTTAATGTGTCGCCCCGGTGGAGAATGGGGTATGTTCGGAGTTCTCACCGACGAGAGCGCCCTCGCGCGGACAGGGGTTGGCCAGGTTACACATTACCTCGTCGACGACGTGAGTGGCGGTCGACGCCCGCCCATGGAAGGTGTTTACAACGCTGTGGCGTGCTGGGGCGACTCAGCGACGGTTCGGGACGACGCCGATCGTGCCGCGGTCGATACCGACGGGAACCGAGCCACGTCCGCAACTGATGGCCACCACTGGGCAACCGTGTGTCCGACCGACCCATCGTATCGCGACGAGCTTCTGGATCGACTCGAGGCGGTCGGTCGGGTCGGTGATGTCCGACTGTCCACGATCGGGTTCCCCGGCGACGGATTCTGCAGATGTCCCCGATGCAACCGCCGATTCGAAGTGAGCCGGTTCGAAGAGCGAGAGGCGTGGCGGGTGGACGTCATCACCGACTTCGTGTCGGACGCGGCGGATCGAATCGATGGCGATCTGATTGTCACTTTGTATCCGGACCCGTATCCAGGGAACCTTCGGGAACGAACCGGCGTCGATCCCCACGAACTCGCCCCTCACGTGGACGGATTTCTGGTCCCCCTGTGCGGCATCGGGTACGAGACGGTCTACTGGGTCGAAACGCTGGCTCGCGGATTTGCCCGGACACTCGAATCGTACGATACGTCGCTTGCGGTCCAGCTTTCGACCGCGGGAATCGACCCGGATCGACTCGTGGATCTGACACGGCAGGTGGAACCCCACGCGGACGACATCATCTTCGGGACCCACGGTACGGACGTCGACACGGTTCAGGAGGTTATTCGTCGCTGCCAAGGGGTCACTGCGCGGGCACACGTTTCGTAACAAACGATTTGGAGACTCCACCGGGGACGACAATTTATCAATTCTAATATATATTTATATTATATAAATTCATCCGGCCGTTCGAAGCGTAGTCGGGACACCGCCCGAACGTGGTGGTTCACTTTTACTGAGAACCACGCGAGTTTTCCTATACTGAAGCTGGTGGTTTATTTGCTGGACAGGCGCAAACCCTCGCGCTTTAGCGCGCGGAGGATGTCAAGGTGGTATGACGTCAGTGTACTCCGTCGACCATTACGTGGACGATCGGGACGACCACGTCCACCTGGGCGTCTGGAACAACGCTCTCGATTCCGTGTGCAGCATCTCCCCGGGCGATGTCGTCCAGTTCGAGTGTCGGGATGCCGCAAATACGTACTTCGACGAGTCCTCGACGGCTGACGAACTAGCGGACAAACCGGACGACGGTCACCCGCTCACCGGCCCGGTGTACGTGGAGGATGCGTCGCCCGGCGACGTACTCGTCGTGGATCTTCTCGAGTTCGATCATCACGGCTTTGGCGTGAGCTACTTCTATCCGGGCACTGCCGGGATGGGACTGCTGCCCGAGTCGTTCGATGATCCCGGGCTTCACGTGTGGGAGCTCGACAGGGACGTGGGCCGGTTCGTCGATGGCATCGAGGTCCCTCTCGATCCATTTCCTGGGATCGCTGGCGTCGCCCCTGCAGAAGCCGGCGATCACAGCACCGTGCCACCTCGGTCGGTCGGCGGAAACGTCGACGTCAAGCAGCTGACCGCGGGATCGACGCTCTACCTTCCAGTCGCAGTCGACGGAGCGCTGTTCAGCATCGGCGATTGTCATGGAGCGCAGGGCGACGGCGAGGTCTGTGTAACCGGAATCGAAGCACCAATGAACGTCACCGCCCGTTTCGGCGTTCGATCTGACTTGACCATCGACCAACCCCAATTCGAAACTACCGGGCCCTTCACGGCGACCGGGGTCGACGAGCCGATGTACGGAACAATGGGTATCGCCGACGACCTTATGGCGGCAACGAAACGGGCAACCGAGGCGATGATCGACCACCTCCACACAGAACGCGGGATCGCCCGCGAGGACGCATACATCCTCTGTTCGGTCGCGATGGACCTGAAGGTCAACCAGGTGGTCGACGCCCCGAACTGGACGGTGTCGGCATACCTTCCGGAATCGCTGTTTCCCGACTGACTCCCGGGAACGGGTCTACGTACCGAACGCGCGGCCCGTGATTTCGTCCGGACGAAGCACAAACAGGATTGGCGTGGAGGATTCGAGCGGTTTTCCCCAGATGTCGAGGTCGGTCCCGAAGTTCGCGTTGTCGGCGAGTGCCTCGTATGCCGCAGACGTTTCGTCCTCTGGAATTTCCTCCATGATTCCGTCCACGATGATCGATCGAGAGCGACCCGTTTCCGGCTCGAACGAAAAGACGGTAAAACAGGCCAGCGTCCGCGACTCGATAAAGTCGTATTTTCGACCCTCCGCGTTCATCTGAAAGAAGAGCTCGGTCCCGTCGTATCCGAACGACATCGGGATGACGTATGGGCGATCACCTGTTGCAAGTCCCAGAAATCCGTATCCCATCTGACGGAGTACGGCGTCTGTCGCCTCCTCTGGGAGTTCCTCCATGGTTCCGATTCTCTAGAGGAATCGATAAAGCTGTTTGGACTCCGGCGCTATGCGAGCTTTTTCGCTCACTAATGAAATACAGTGTCGAATTGACGGACGTCCACAGGAACCTGCGTGGCCTTTTCAGCTAAAATCAACGAATGGCCGGCACCGCGATTGGCACGGTAGTTCCCGGCGCTACTTCTCGCTACGATTCGATGAGGGTCTCTCGCATATCCGTCGAGGAAACCATGCCCACGTAGTCGCCGCTAGAGTCTCGGACGGGAAGGTGATTGATACAGTAGTTCGTCAACATGGCCGCGGCTTCAGAAAGTTGCAGGTCGACCGTCACCGATTCGACGGGGAGCGTCATCACGTCGCCGACGGTGGCCGACTCTGGGTCTCGTCCCGCCGCTACGGCGTCGAGAACGTCGGTACTCGTGACGATGCCCGTCTCCCCGCCGGGAACGAGGAGGGCATTGATCTCGCGGTTTCGCATGGTGCTTGCAGCCGTCCGGATCGTTGCCGTCGCCGAGACGGTTTCCATGGGTGTCGTCATTACGTCTCCTACTGTGGTGGGAGTATCTGCGGTCATGGTGAGACTGTGACGCTCGTCGGACTTGGTTTTTCCTTTTTGCTCACATTTTGCTCTTCAGAATGGTCCCGGACTCACTCGTCACGTTGCTCCTCGTTCGTCATTGGATCCGAAAATATCGTGGGAGGTAGATTTGAATCGAGTCCAGACGGTCGCTCACTCCGTTCGCTCTGCGACTGGCCGGGGTTGGAATATCTTCGACTATTTCCTCACGACCCAATCGCCTCGCAGCCCCGAGGCTATTCGGCGAAAAATCGACCGGAAAAATAGCGGGAGGTAGATTTGAACTACCGATCTCCGGGTTATGAGCCCGGCGGAATC
>JBKGZK010000019.1:0-33300 GCA_046545615.1 Natronomonas sp. | reverse complement strand
AGTAGGCAGGGGTAGTTCACTTTGGCTCCGGCAGCCGACCACAACCACCGCAGCGGGCCGATTTTCGAAACTTTCGCGGACCGGTTATCAGAATCGAAACTGCGCGCCGAACATTTATAGTACTCATCATCAAAACGGAAAACCATGGCGAGCTACAGTTCCGGAACGCCGTCCTCGGTCGTCGTCTCGCGAGACGGTGTCACCGTCGAGAAAACCTTTGGATCGGACGATTTCCCGATACCCACGATAACTTTCGTGATTCGATCGGACCGAACTGAACCGGTCGACGTCAGGTTCGTGGATCCGGTTCCTGACGACGTCGCACTCGAGGGTGTCGGATTCCATCCTCGTTTCGGATCCGAGCACTGGTCCATCGAGGGCGAGGATATCGCGTTCGAACGATCGATGGACCCCGAGGATGAGTTCACGACCGTGTACGGGCTTCGGGGCAAAGACGTGGTCGAGCCGGAACGGCTCATGAGCGAGCCCCTGATTGAACGGGTCGATCCGTCCTATGCCGATTCCGCGGAAGCCCGATTCATGGAGTCTGATAACGAGGGTTCGGCGACCGAAGGCGGACCGACCGAGACTGCAGTCACCGATTCTGGATCAGTTGAAGAAACGGAGAGAATTGAACCGGCCCCATCGTCGGTGCATCGGGATACCGACATGTCTGTAACCGATGCGTCGTCAGACGAGAGTGTCGTCCCTGGGGCAGACAAACCCTCGTTTGCTGCCGACGCAGTTCGTTCGAGGGATGCGGATCGTGTCGCGGAGACCGACTCTACCGATGGATTGCCCGGGGCAAGGTCCGACGCCGCCAGTGACTCGGATACGGAACCGATCGAGAGCGGTGCCTCGACGCCCGAGACATCCAAGGATGGCGAGGACGAGGATGCATCCGATGCCACCGAGGCGGATGCGGTCGATGATGGTGCAGGTGACGACGTCCCCGATTTGACCGATCCGGTCGAAGACGAGGGGGACTCCGATACGATCGAATCGGACGACACTTCCGATGCAGACCACGACACTGAGTCGATGACCTCGGGAGCAATGCCTGCCTCTGACGGGTCGCAAGATGGTGTCGAGTCGGGCGTGGAAACTGGGTCGGACGAGCCCCCGGATGAAGCGTCGACAGACTCATCGGACGGTGACCGGACCGGGCGCGAGGAGGAGATCGAATTAGTCGATCCGGTCGACCGACCAAGTGTGGTCGACGGCAACGGGTCGAACACGGTTGCAGCCGTGCTCGCACGCGAGATTCGAGATGGCGCGGTCGACGATCGCGATCTCGAAACGATCCAGTCGGCCCTGGTGATGCCAGTGGACGCAGGGTCTGAATCCGGCGAGCCAACGGGGAGCGTCGATGCTCGCGTTAAACATCTCCAGACTCGAATCGCTGACTTCGATGCGTACGTCGACGCGCTGGAGGAGTTCCTCGACGAGAACGGCGACGCCCAGACGTTGCTGTCGGATCTCCGGACCGACATCCGAGAACTCGACGGTCGGATTTTGTCCGTCGAGGATCGCATCGACGAGGTCGAAACGGCCACTCACGAGCGACTCGAGGAAGCGACGGGGGAGATCGACACGGAGTTCGATGCACTGTGGGAGGACCTCGATATCGCCCAGTCAGCTATCGCAGATCTCGAGGCGGAAAACGAAACCCTCGAAGACACGGTCGGCGAGTTCGCAGACGCCATCGAAGCCGTCGATGAACTGGAACGCGAGTTTGACGCGGTGGCCGAGGACGTCGGTCGGATCGACGAACAGCTGGCCGAGCTGTCGGCGATGCGGGAGCAACTCAATCGGGTTTTCGGCGGGACCGACGCCGAAGACGTGTAGGATACAGCCCGTTACGATTTGTGCAAGGGAGGCGAGTAGTGGTATCCGGCGAGACTGCCGACATCCCGCACGCAAGCACCGATCGAAATCGGACGGGTTTAGTTTCCCCATGTCGGACCACAGATGATGACTACGATCCGTCTAGCGGTTCCTCGCAAGGGGCGACCCCTGGAGGCTGTCCTCGATCAAATTGCAACTCGGGCTGGGATCGAAGACGTGGCGGACGAGGTTGCGTCCACGCTCCGGTACGAGAAGGCCGTCACGAAGGGAACACAGTCGCCAGAACTCTCCGTGTACGAACGGCTCGCGGCATACAGCGACGCATCGAACCCATACGCTCCCGAGTACACGATCCTGCGTGATTCCCGACAAGGGATGCCCCGCCGGATCGTCTTCGATAGCCTCGAAGTCGAATGGGGCGGCGTCGACCTCCACCTCGTCGGTCGGGAGGAACCATTTCGCGCGCTCAGAAAACACGAGTTCGCGCTGGGCTTCGACAGCGCCGACCTCGTCCTCGAGGAGGTCGTCTCGTTCTCTCCGGAACCACTATCGAATCTCGCCGAACTCAACGATCGAATCGATCCACGTGATACGGACGTACGGGTCGCAGGCGGACTCGGCGATCGGGTCCACCACACGCTGCTTTCGCATCCGAACGTGACCGAGAATCCCACGAGAGAGTTTCTCGAAGACTACGAAGGGCCGCTTTGCATCTCGCCACGGTACGAACGGCTCGTCGAGGCCGTCCTTGGAACGGACACTACCGAGGGCATCGAATTTCGGTACACCAGCTCGACCGAGCCCGATACCGAGTCGACGGCAGTGGGAAGTGACAAAGAGGAGGCAGCCATCGCGGCTGTCGGAATCGGGGTGTACCTCACGGTGACAGGGGGAACGGCCCGAGAACACGGACTCCGAGTCGGCGAACAACTGTTCCCGAGCGAAACGGTGCTCCTCGAAAACGCCGCTGAAGGGTCCACACTAACGACTCGTTTCTCGCGTGAACTCGTCGACGGTAAGCTCGCTACCCCGGAGCTGTCCTGACTGCCACTCCGTTGATCGGTTCGACTTCCGGTTGGCGGCGAGGTCGATTCCTTCCGTGGCTGAATCGAATCCACGTTCTGCGATCTAAGGCCCGAAACTGACTCATCCCAACTCGGACGCTGTTCGCGGTAGCAAGCTCGATCTGGATGGCGCGACCGTCCGGCATTCGTGGCCGTGTTTAAATACTATCCGGCGGAACGCTCGAGTATGGAGGAAGTACTCGACGACGTCTACGAACTGCAAATGCCCCGGCCGGATCTCCCCGAACATCTCGTGGTCTCCCGCGACGAACCCATCTCGTGTCACCTGATTGACGGCGAAACTCGTGTCCTCCTCGGAACCGGCTACGCCCTGAGTGCGGCATCGCTCGTCGAATCGATCGAATCGGTCGTCGACGACCTCAATGGAGTGATCGTCGAACACGGCGATTCCGATCACTACGGTGCTCTCCCACAGCTTCAGGAGCGCTTCGGAGACGTCACGATCGCCATGCCGGCTGAGGATGTCGGATCGATCGTTCGGATTTATGCCGAAGTGTCCGTCGACAGGGAACTCGTCGACGGCGATTCCGTGTTCGGTCTCGATGCGATCGCCGTTCCTGGCCACACTCGCGGAAACATGTCGTTTCTCGACGCAGAGAAGGGGATTCTATACGTCGGCGACACGTTCGTGGGGAGCGACAGTGACGTCGCACTCGAGGGCGAGTGGTCGGGACCGTTCGCACCCCCGGCAGCCAGGTACAACGCCGATCACGAGGCCGCGATCGAAAATCTCTCCATTCTCTCGGCGTACGAGTTCGAGTCAGCGCTGTTGACGCACGGATCGAACGTCCGTTCGGGAGCGGATGACGCCTTCCAACAATTACTCGCCGACATCGAGCGGCGTTAACCGGTCGACGAGGTGTGTTTCGCGGACGTATTCTGTCGACTCGGAGGGATACTCATCCGGCATCGAGTATCGAATCGAGGAGTTTCCGCTGGGCGGCGGCAAGGTGTTCGACGAACGTCGACGTCCCGATGTCCAGTTCCGATGCCACGTCCCCAGCGTTTGCTCCCTTCGGATGGTCGAAATACCCCATTCGGTGTGCGGTCTCGAGGACCTCGCGCTGTCGGTCCGTGAGCCGTCCGCGGTCGACGAACACGACGTGCGGTGCGGTCAGGTCCTCGTGGGACCTAAGTAACCGACGCACGTCGACTGTCGAATAGTGGTCCCTGAGGGAGGTAATGACGTCCCTGAGCTGGACCATGTCTTCGGCGTGAAAGACCAAAGAGAGAATCCCATCGTCCGCGAGGACGTCGACGACTGGGACGTCGTGGTCCTCGATGAGTTCACACGGACAGCCCGTCCCCCTGGAACGATCGAAGCGATACACGCGTTTCGAGCCGTAGTCGAACACCTCCCGGAGGTTGTCGTCCGTCTCGGGCACGCCGTTTTCGACATCGAGTATGAACTCGCCCGTCATCCGCGAAGGGTCGGACATCCCGACGCTTCGCGAGATGGAAACCGTCGCTCCCGAGGCTTCGCTTGAAGCTCGCGCCACCTGACAGGAACCCTCGGGGTCGACCCGTATCTCCGCGCGGATGCCCTGTCCCATCATTCCATTATCGCATTCGAGACTCCTAAGTGTAACCTCCGGGGCAATCGACCGGCCCCGATCCCTCCGGCACGGGTCGGTCGTCACCGAACGCGTCGAAATCGCACCCGTCCCGAAAACAGCTACTGCCCGTACTCGCCACCGACAGTCCGCCACGCAGCCCAGTACAACATGCCCGTCGTCCCGACGAACAGCACCGTCGAGAGGTCGTAGGCGTACCCGGGCGCGGTCGCACCGAGCGGTGAAAGTGTGCCCCCGAACGCGGCCACGGTGGCAACACCCAGAGGCCAGATGCACCCCACGCAAGTGGCGAGTCCGAACACGCCTGCGAACGCGCTCTTCGTCCCTAATAGCACTACGGTGTAAACAAGCGCGGCCAGTGCGGCATACCCGACGACCTCGAATGGAATGACGGATAGCTGAATCCACTCGTTGGAATAAAAGATGGCGGGACCCCACCCCGGCGATAGCATCGCAAGGCGAATCGAGGCGGGCGTCGACGAAAGCTGAAGGAGTCCGCCGAGATTCGAAAGAAGCAGAAAATAACCCACTGCAACTATCGCGGCCCCGAATCGCCGAGACGTCGATGTCGGAACGCGCGGTCGCCGGACGAAGACCCAGGCGCCGATGGTAATCCACACGATGGGGTACACCGTGTATCGGATCGCAAGTAGTCGGGTGCCCGATTGCGAGAAGTAGACGACGATCGCAACGACCTGGAGGACGAAAAGCGAGACGACAAAAGCGAGAGCCGTCATTGTCGAAACCGGAATCGACGGTCGATAGCCCTCGCCCACGGCCACAATCACGCCTCCCGGGTTGCCCCTGTGCCGTTCTCGACCGCTGCTGCTCGAATGTTCCACACCCAGATTGCTCCCACGACGAGGGCCACAAGAATCGCCGAAACGAGGAGGTACTGGTTGAGCGAGAGTTCGATCCCGACGAAGCCTGCCACCGTCCGCAACTCGACGATCAAGGCAATCAGGAACGCCATGATGATGAGTATTGCACTCCGTGGAATCGGCCGACTCATAGCAATACCTCCGCAAGCCACATCGGGTAAGATCCGCCCGATCCGGGGCCGAACAATCCGCCGTCGGAGATTATGGAGGCAAGCGGGAGCGAGTACGCGAGCACGACCAACACGAGCGCGATGACCGTCCACAGCAGGAGGTTATCGAGCACGCGCGGAGAATGCTCCGGTCCCGAAAGTGCCGGCGGGAGCGAGTCGTCGATCGGTCCTTCTATCGGGTCGTCCAGCAGAGAGACGATGAGGTTCGCGATGAACAACACGAGCGATGTGAACAGTAAAGTACCCCCGATGGCGATCTGGGCGTTGAGTTCCCCGACGCTCGTAACGCCCGCATCGAAGGCGAATCCGGTGTACTGGGGCTCTGCCGTACGCCGCGGGATCCCGAGCAATCCGGCTCGATGCATCGCGTTCGACATGAAGACCATGCCGACAAACCACATCACGACTTGAAGGAGGGCTATCGGTCGACTGTATACCCGACGCCGCGTCAACTGTGGCAGGATCCAGTACGTTGTCGCCATGAAGGTGAGCGCAACTGCCGTCCCTACGGTCAGGTGGAAGTGTCCCGGCACCCACAGGGTGTTGTGGACGAGGTAATTCAGGTTCATTCCGGCGTTGACCATCCCGGAGAAGCCTGCAGCGGCGAACATCAGTCCGGCGAGTGCCATGCCGGTAAAGGCCGGGTCTCGCCACGGTAGTGCACTGAGCCACGACAGATATCCCGTTCCGCCGCGCTGTCGAGCTCCGTGTTCGATGCTTGCGACGACGGTAAAGGCGGTCAACAGACTCGGCAACAAAAGAAACATCGTATTCGTCATCGCGAGAAACTTGAACCCTTCTGCGATACCCGGATCCACGTACTGGTGGTGGATACCGACGGGCGTCGAAAGTAGTAAAAACAGAACGAACACGACCCGTGCCAGCGGATCGCTGAAGAGTCGACCACCGGAAATTTTCGGCAAAACGGTGTACCACATCATGTAGGCCGGCATCAGCCAGAAGTACACCACGGGGTGTCCGAAGTACCAGAATAACGTTCGGGTCAGGAGTGCGTTGACGTTGTCGAAGATTCCGAGCGACCAGGGCAACAGGAAGACCAGCACCGAGACGACGACACCGAGCGTGGCGATGTACCACATCAACATGGTCACGAGTACCATGAACGCCTGTAACGGGATGCGTTCGTCAGGATTCTCCGTGCGCCAGTTCCACCATGTTCGGAACCAGTCAAACCCGGCGAGCCAAGTACCGACGATGAACACGGCGAGGCCGATGTAAAAGAGAGGGTGCGCTTGTATCGGTGCATAGAAGGTAAACAGAACCGCGGCCGAGAGGGGAATTGAGTCGAAGAAACTACTCAACATGGGGATCGCAGCGAGAATTCCGCCGACGATCATTGTAATGAGCCATCCCCGGGTGAACCGAATACTTTCGAGCGGTCGATCCAGGCTCCGGGTCACGGCCCAGGTGAAAATTCCCACGAGGAAGAAAATCGTGAACGTAATCACCATTAACACGCCGTGGAGCGTAAGCACGGCGTAGTAATCGGCAGAATCGATGAACCGAACGTAATCTACTCGGTGTAACGTCTGAATGATACCGAACAGCCCGCCGAGTCCAAGTGAAATAAACGCACTCCACAAAGCCGTGCGTACAACCTGGGCTTCCTCCGGGAATCGATCGAGATAGGGAGCGTCAGTGGTGCTCATTCGTCATCACCTCCAAATTCCTCATCCGGCACGACCACGAGCTTGCCCTCCATGTCGTGATGGCCATCCCCGCAGTATTCGTGACAGATGATGCCGTATTCGTCGGGTTCGTCGAACTCGACAGTCACTTCGGCGACCTGCCCGGGAATCGCCATGATGTTGATATTGGTCCCGATTACGTCGAAGCCGTGAATCACGTCGGCAGAGGTAACGTAGAACGTCACCTCGCTGTTTTCGGGCACCTCGATCGTCCCGGGTTGGAAGACGAACTGTCTGGCAACGACGTACGCCTCGTATTCGTTTTCGCCGACCTGCTCAACGCGTGGATCGTCGAATCGATCGTCGTCACCAAGCGCAGAGGGATCGACGGTACCGCCGGAGTCGGAGACCATCACTACCCCCGCACCGACTGCCCCATATGTTATTGTGCCGATGAAGGCGACGATAAGCACCAGTGCCATCACGAGCCAAATTTTCTCGAAGGTGTGGATGTTCATTATCCCACCACCGTTGGTCCGCCGCCGAGAAACTCCACGAAATACGTAAACGTCCACATCACGATCAAAATCAGGAAGTACATCGCGATGAGTACGAGCGTTCCGACCGGATCGAACTCGTCGTGTCCGATTTCCATTTTCGTCGAGTTCGCGTCTGAACTCATATATAATGGGGCGTTTTTGCGGGACCCCCTCTAAAGGTATCGACGGTTCCCAGCGACTGGGAACCCGCCGGAGGATTTTATTTCTCTCCCTTCATTCGGGGGGTATGGAACTGACACCACGTCTAGGACTCGTGGCCGGACTCCTGGCATTGGTACCGGTCGTCACCTACACCGTCGTCAACGCGGATTACTTTGCCGCGATTTCCATCGTCAACGTTTGCCTGATCGTCGGGAGTCTCTACGTCGCGTTTTCACCCCTACACGCCGCCGAAAACGGCTCCGAAACCGCTACCTAACCCCCGAATGTGTCCGACGAGACGAACTGTTTCCACCTGGCGAACATCCCAGGTATCTTCGCGTTATGACTCACCTCCCACAACTCCACCCGGACGATCCTGCGGTCGACGAATGGCGGATTTCGGAATGAACCATTTACGGTCACTGTCGACGAACACTTCCGTCGGAACCCGGATCGGAGGTTCCGAAAGGGATGGACAATGACTGACGACGAGTGTACGCTCTGTGGTCTCCCGACCCCCGATCCACCCGTCGTGAACGCCGACGTTGAAGGCGAATTTTGCTGTCGGGGGTGTCTCGAGATCCAGCGCCAGCTCGGCGACCGCGCCAACGAAATACTCGAGGAGGCAGACGACGCATCGGAATCCCCCGTCGACGCGGATGCCCTCCCGGAGGGATACGAGCAATCGTTCCTCGGGGTGGACGGGATGCACTGTTCGACGTGCGAGGTGTTCGTCGAGTCGCTGGCGGACGGCGTCGAAGGCGTCGAGTCGGTCGAGGCGAGTTACGCGACGGAACTCGCCCGGGTCGTCTACGACCCGGAGATCGTCGATCCAGGATCGCTTCCGTCAGACCTCTCCGGGTACGGGTATGAGGCCTATCCAACCGACGACAGGCCGGAGGAAGACGACGATCTGGTCGTACGGTTCCTTATCGGCGGGGGATTATTCGGGATGATGACGATGCTTTGGTATGTGCTCTTTTTATACCCGACCTACTTCGGATTCGACCCGGTGGTGGAGTTCGGGACGTATGATTTCGCCTATGTCGCGGGGAACATCTGGGTGTTTGCCTCGATCGTCCTCTTTTATACTGGATTTCCCCTGCTGCGGGGGGCATACGTCAGTCTTCGTGCCGGACAGCCCAACACCGACCTGCTCGTTTCACTGGCAGCTAGTGGGGCGTACACCTACAGCACGATTGCGATGGCTCTCGGCCGAACCGATCTCTACTTCGATGTTACGGTGGCGATCGTTCTGGTCGTGACGGCGGGGACGTACTACGAATCCCGAATCAAGCGCCGGGCCGCAGGATTGCTTTCTGAGCTTTCAGAACTTCGCGTCGAGACCGCCACGCGACATGGCGACGGCGAGTCGATTCCTCTCTCGGAGATCGACCCCGGCGAGGAGCTTCTCGTGAGACCAGGGGACAGGGTTCCCGTCGACGGGTCGGTCGTTGAGGGAAGCGCGGCAGTCGACGAAGCCCTCGTAACGGGCGAGTCGCTCCCGCGGCAGAAACGTCCCGGTGACGCGGTTCGCGGCGGTACGGTGGTCACCGACGCTCCGCTCGTCGTTCGTGCGGGCGAGGAGGCCTCGAGTACGCTCGATCGACTCATCGAGTTACTCTGGCGCATCCAGAGTACTTCCTCCGGGGCGCAACGACTCGCGGACCGGCTCTCGACTATTTTTGTCCCGATCGTGCTCGTCGCGGCAGCAGTCGCCGCGGGGGCCTCGTTGTGGATGGGGACCTCCCCCACGGACGCGATGTTACACGGACTGACGGTACTCATCGTCGCCTGCCCGTGTGCGCTGGGACTTGCGACACCGCTGGCGGTTGCGACGGGTATCCGGACGGCCGCCGCACGGGGCGTCGTCATCTCGACTCCGGCGCTTTTCGAGACTGCAGCGGATGTCGACAGCGTCGTTTTTGACAAGACGGGGACGATTACTGACGGTGAGATGCGGCTGCTTCACGTCGATACCGTCGACGACGAGTCCGAGGAGCGGCTCCTCGAGTCGGCTGCTGCGCTCGAGCGGTTCTCTGCACACCCGGTCGCCGACGCGATACAGGATGCGGTCCCCGAGGCGCCCGCCGCGACCGATGTCGAAACGTACGACCGAGGCGTTCGTGGCATGGTCGACGAATCGGACGTTCTTGTCGGTCATCCCCAACTGTTCGAGGCGATGGAGTGGACCTTGCCACGCTCGGTACTCAAGCAGGTCCGAGCAATACGGGCCGACGGTGCGATCCCCGTCGTGATCGGTCGAGAAGGACGCGCCCGGGGTATCGTCGCCATCGGCGATCGAACCCGATCCGAATGGCGAGCGGTGGCAGCCTCATTCGACTCCCAGGTGGACGTTATCGTCCTCACGGGCGACGAAGGAGCGGCAGCCGATCGATTTCGGTCGGACCCGGACGTCGATCGGGTGTTTGAGGGCGTCATCCCGGAAGCGAAAGCCGAGACGATCCGGCGGCTTTCGGCGGGGGATACGGTGGCCATGATCGGCGACGGAACGAACGATGCACCGGCGCTGGCCGCGGCCGATATCGGCATCGCACTCGCGGGTGGGACCAAACTAGCAACCGATGCGGCCGATGCCATCATCGTCGACGACGACCTCGGATCGATACCGGTTGCGTTCGACGTCGCGACGGCAACGAGAGGACGCATTCGGAGTAATCTCGCGTGGGCGTTCATGTACAACGTGATCGCGATTCCGATTGCGGTCGCCGGACTCCTGAACCCACTTTTCGCCGCAGTCGCGATGGCCTCGAGTAGCCTCATTGTCGTTTTGAACTCGGCGCGACCGCTCGTGTCGGACGACCACACCTCCGATACGACACCCGTTCGGGAGTCGCCGGAGGCGGGAACGGGACGGGATTATGTGTCGGGCGATCCTACGGGAAGCCATGTACGATGAAATACTGGTGGCGACGGACGCGAGTGAGTTCGCCGCGGCCGCAGCTGACCACGGGATAGAACTGGCACGACTTGCCGGCGGTCGAGTCCACGCCGTGTACGTGATCGAAACCCGAACCGCCTACGACAATGCCATCGTAGATCCCGACTCGGTCAGAGCGAATCTCCGGGAGGACGGTCGGGAGGCACTTCGGTCGATCGAGGAATCAGCGAACGAGGCTGGCGTCGAGACCACGACGTCCATTCGCGAAGGAATCCCTGCCGAGGTACTTCTCGAGTACGCCTCAGAACACGACATCGACGTCCTCGTCGCCGGCGCTCGCGGTAAGTCCGACTTCAAACGGGCACTCCTCGGCAGCACCACGGAACGGCTTCTGGACGAAGCGGTCGCTCCTGTCTTCGTAGTCACCGAGCGATCTTGGTCGGAACAACAGACGTGACGGGTGGTGACGTCAGTGAGGGGTCACAATCTCACGGCAAACCGGACAGTCGGCGTAGACTCCAATCGACCCGTCCTCGCGAGTGTATTCGATCATCTTGAACACGTCAGAGATTTCTTCTCCGCAGTTGGGACAGCAGCCGAGCAGATATTCTTTGGTCGTCATTGTCGGGTGAATCGGTAGTTTCCTTATATATTGCTGTCTCACCTACGTGCCTTATACTCACGTCAGACATGCGCAAGACGTACATACAGCGTTATCCGTCATAGAGTCCGGAATCAGTCCTCGAAGACTCCCAGTTCAGCCGTCGAAGGACTCGGTGAGCCGATCGGTGACCAGGTCGATTGCGTCGTTTGCCCGGTCGATTACCTCAAACAGGTTGACGAACGCATGAATCATCCCCTCGAACTCTTCGTGCTCGACGTCGATCCCCGCACCGGAGAGGCGCTCGGCATAGGCACGTCCTTCGTCTCTGAGCGGATCGAACTCTGCAGTAACGATCGTTGCCGGTGGAAGGTCGGACAGGTCCCGTGCCTGTAGGGGTGCGAGGTACGCGTTTCGTAGATCGTAGGGGTCTGCCACGTACTGGTCGTAAAACCACTCCATCGTGGCGTATTCAAGCAGGTAGCCCTCGGCGTTCTCGTGGTAACTCTCGAACGTTTCGAGGTCCGGAGCGTTCACGGCTGGATAGAACAACGCCTGGTGATCCACCGTGGGGCCGTCCATATCGCGTGCCCGGAGCGAGACGGCGGCTGCGAGGTTTCCGCCCGCACTATCTCCGGCGAGGGCGATTTGATCCGGGTCCCCACCGACGCGGTCGCCGTACGTTGCAGCCCATTCGGTCGCCGCGTAGGCATCCTCGACCGCGGCCGGGAAGGGATGTTCTGGGGCCAGTCGATAGTCGACGGAGATCACGAGCGAATCGGTCAGGTTCGTGAGGCGACGGCACACGTCGTCGTGGGTATCCAGGTCGCCGATTACCCACCCACCTCCATGGAAGTATACGACGATAGGGAATGGACCGTTTCCATCGGGGTGATATATCCGGAGCGGGAGGGGCCCATCGGGACCGTCGATGCGGGTTTCCTGGACCGACCCGACGGGTTCGGGATCCTCGGTTGCCAGCAGAGCGGCGAACTGCTCGCGGGCGGTCTCCGGGCGGACGGCGAACGTCGGTGGGGTCTCGGCCTCGGCGAGTTGGGCCAGGACGGCCTGGACCTGGGGATGCGGTTCGCCCATGGTCAATCGTCAGCCTCCGCTTCGCCCGACGTCTCGTCGAGGGGATAGGCACGTACTTCGGTCAACTCGTCGTTGTCCGGTGCGTCCATCGACTCCTTCCGGTCGAAGGCTGCCTCGACGTATGGCTCGAGTTCCTCGCGCTTTGCGGCCTGTCTGGATGCTTCGCCGTCGTGAAATGCGGGCATGACCTCCTCTGCAAAGAGTTCCAGCGATTCACAGATGTGTTCGTGACGGTTGTTCCCGCCCTGCTGGACGAAAATAATCTGATCGACGCCCGCGTCTTGGTAGGCTTCGAGAAGTTTCCGAATCTCTTCGGGCGTGCCGATGGCGTTTTCGAGCAGGGTTCGATCGGCGTCCTCGGCGACGTCCTGGATCGTGAACTCCTCGTCGGCTTCCCGTTTGAAGCGGTTCCAGAGGTCGGACACGCCCGGGACGTGTTCGCCAAACACGTAGTAGTAGGCCAGGGCGTATCGGAAGAAGTTGAATCCCTTCAGCCCGCGTCGCCGTGCCTCCTCGTGGTCGGGGTGACAAGAGAATCCGGTCACCATGGCGACGTTCGGATTGACCGCGTGCCCGATCGGTACGCACTCCTCTTTGAAGATTTCGTAGTACCGATCGACCCACTTCTCGGCGTCGGCAGGCGACTGGAAGGAGAAACACAGGGCTCCCATACCGTTTCTCGCGGCGTATTCGAGCGACTCCATCTGCGAGCAGGCAACCCACAGCGGCGGATGTGGATCCTGAACGGGCTTCGGGACGACGTTGCGCGTGGGCATCTCGAAGTACTCGCCCTCGTAACCCGGATATGGCTCCATCGTCATCATGTTCGCGACCTGTTCGGTCGTCTCCCTCCACATCGCCTTCTTTTCGTCCGGATCGATGTCGAAGCCGCCGAGTTCGATTTTCGAGGCCGATTCGCCGGTTCCAAACTGCACCCGACCGTCCGAGACGAGGTCGAGGGTGGCGACCTGCTCGGCCACGCGAGCTGGATGGTTGTACTCCGGCGGCATTAGCTTGATCCCGTGTCCGATCTTGATTTGCTCGGTGCGTTCGGCGGCCGCCGCCAGGAATACTTCTGGGGCAGAGGAGTGAGAATACTCCTCGAGGAAGTGGTGTTCGACCTCCCAGACGTAGTCATAGCCGAGGCGGTCGGCGAGTTCGATCTGGTCGAGGGCATCACGGTATAGCCGGTGCTCCGAGTCGTCCTCCCACGGGCGGGGGAGTTGATGTTCGTAAAAGATTCCAAACTCCATCGTGTGTAATCGATTCGCACGACCCACCCGCCGGATAAATATATTGTGCCGGCAATACACGGAGGATAGCGGGACGGCGAGTCCGCAATTCCACCGTCTCCACGGTCTTAAGACGGCCTGATCGGCAGTCTAATATCCACCACCAGTTGTTTCGCCACAATATTGTATGTAATCTGCTTTATTGTTGGGTTGATTATTCTCCTCAACTGAATGGGTAGTGGCCCGCCGATTCGGCGTACCGCAGGAGTGGGTCGAGACTCGAAGGGGGAGGAAGTTGGACCCGATCTGCTTTCACCTGTGTTTATGATCACGGTGTGAGGGATTGCGGCAGTTCATTCGACCACAATATTGTTCCTCTTTGGCAATACTTTTGGTCAATGCAGTCGACATTTCTACCATGACCGAGACCTTCGTCGTCGTCGGCGGTGACGCAGCGGGAATGAGTGCGGCGAGCAAGGTAAAACGCGAAGATCCCGACATGGACGTCATCGTGTTTGAGAAAGGCCAATGGGTATCGTACGCAGCCTGCGGGATGCCCTACTACGTCAAGGGTGACATCGAATCGCTCGACGACCTGGTTCAGGTGACGGCTGAGGAGTTCAGGGAACAACGGGATGTGGATCTCCGGACCGGTCACGAGGTGGTGGAAATCGACCCGGACAACCGCACGGTCACCGTCGAATCCAATACCGAGACCTTCGAACAGGATTACGACACCCTCCTGATTGCGACGGGCGCTCGGGCCATCGTTCCACCGTTCGACGGCATGGACCTCGACGGCGTGTTCACGATGCACGACATGGACGAGGCCGGCGCGATCCGCGAGTTCGTCGACGAGGGGAACCTCGAACGAGCTGCTATCGTCGGCGGCGGCTACGTCGGCATCGAGATGGCGGAAGCGCTCGCCGAGCGCGACATCGATGTCGAACTCTATGAAATGCTCCCGCACATTCTCGCTCCCTTCGGCGACGCCGTGGCCGAACGTGTCGAAGAGGAACTCAGAGACCGCGGCGTGACTCTCCACCTCGAGACCACCGTCGAGGGATTCGTCGGTGAGGACGGGGTCGAAGGCGTCGCACTCGACGACGAGACGCGGCCGACGGATCTCGTCATTGTGGGCGTCGGGGTCCGCCCGAACGCCGAACTCGCAGACGATGCCGGAATCGAGGTTGGCGAGACGGGCGCCATCTCGACCGACGAATACGGACGAACGAATTACGAGGACGTGTTCGCCGCCGGTGACTGCGCGGAGGCAACGAACAGCGTTACGGGGGACCCCGATCACGTCCCACTGGCCCTAACTGCGAACCGATCCGGACGGGCGATCGCCCGGACGCTCACGGACGATCCGACTCCCGTCGGACCGATCGCCGGCACCGCCATCGTCAAGGCGTTCGACCTGGGGGCCGCCCGGACGGGGATCTTGGACGAGGAGACCGCCCGCGAGGCCGGCTTCGATCCGGTTTCGGTGACGATCGACGCGCCCACGCGCGCACACTATTATCCCGGTGCCGAGCAACTGACGGTGACCCTCGTCGCGGACCGGGAAACCGGTCGCGTGCTGGGAGCGAGCGTGGTCGGTCGGGAAGGCGTAAAGCGAATCGACACCGTTGCGACGGCGCTTCACTCTGGGCTGTCCGTTTCGGAACTGCAGAATCTGGATCTCGCCTACGCGCCACCGTTCAGTCCAGTCTGGGACCCCGTGCTAACGGCAGCCAGGGTGCTCGAAGGGCAGCTCGACTGACGGTCCGCGCCGCTGTTCTCCGGGGTCTCGGTCTTCGAGCAGCCAACGAACGGCATCCGAGGATTGGTATCGAGTTTCGTCCGAGAACAACTCCCAGTGAGGTGTCGTCAGGACTCGTTTTCGAGTGCGTCGAGCACCGCATCGATCTCCCGACCGGTGGAAACCGCGTGTACCGAGACGCGAACCGCGTCGGGAGTCGGAAGTGATCGGATGACGATCCCACGTTCGGCGAATCGTTCGACGGTTGCTTCCGGATCTTCGACGTCGATGGTGACAAGTCCCGACTCGAACTGTCGGGGGCTGAGAAGCCGTTCGTCGTCGATGCCGTCCTTGAGCCGATGCGTGAGACGCTCGATTCGTTCTTCGATCCGACTTATGCCGACGTCCTCGATCGCTTCGATTGCCTCGACGAGGCCTGCATGTGGCATTGGAGAACTCGATCCGATCTCGAAACGTGGCGCTCCTGGTTTGTACGTGATTTCCGAATCATTCGGGGTTTCGACGCTCCGGTACCCGATCGACCCCGGAACGAGATCGTCAGCGAACTCCCGGTCGATGTACATGAAGCCCGCACCCCACGGACCCAGGAGCCACTTGTGTCCTGCACCGACGACCACGTCGGCTCCCCAATCTGTGACGTCGATCGGGGTCTGTCCAGGCACCTGGACGGCGTCGACGAGAGAAATGGTTCCCGCGTCGCGCGCAATATCAGAAAGTTCCTCGACCGGGAGTCGCGTTCCGTGAGTCCAGGTGATCGCGCTGAAACAGGCGAGCGTCGCTCCGTCGACGGCGTCTGCGAAGGCCTCCGTGTCGATCCGACCTGCCGTACTCTCGACCACGCGGACCTCGACGCCGCGGGCTTCGAGTCGTTTCCAGGGCAGGATTCCGGCCGGGTGCTCAAGATCGGTTCGGACGACCACGTCGTCGGGTTCGAACTTGATCGCCCCCGCAAATCGGTTGATACCGTCAGTGGTCGACTCGGTGAGCGCAATCTCGGACGGCTGAGAACCGAGCAGGTCCGCAATTTTCGCTCGAGCGCGGTCGTACTCGTCGTAGGCAGTCTGGTAGGGATTGCTGCCTGCGGAATCGTATTCGTGCGTTTCGAGAAACGAGGTCGCCGCATCGACGACGTACCGCGGGCTCGGGCCGTGGGCACCGAAGTTGAGATATGTCGTCTCTTCCAGGGCGGGAACGTCCGCGCGGAGTTCTGTTGGTGTCATTCCATGCTCGTGGGACATCGGCCAAGGTTCGGTCCGGTGACGGGTCGATCGATCATGTGTCGGGAATAGACGGTACCGTCATTTGTTCTTTTGATCCGGGCCTCGGGATCTTCAAGTCGGAGACTGGACCGCCGACGGTCCTCGATCCCGGCGATGAGGACTATGCTTCGACGGTGGTTGGACGCACCAGAACGGATCCGACTGCTCGGTCGAACCGTCTAGGGGCGAGGTGGGGCGTTAGTTCGAGTGTGAGGCGATAACGTCGGTGAGTCGGTCCTCGGTCTGCATGCCCACCATTCGCTCGACGGGCTCGCCACCGGCGAACAGGACCGAGGTCGGAATGCCCTGGACGCCGTACTGGGCGGCGAGATTTTGGAACCGATCGACGTCGACTTTCACGATCGCTGCGTCGGTATCGTTCGCGACTGCCTGGACGGCTGGCTCCATCATCTTGCAGGGCCCACACCAGTCGGCGTAGAAATCGACGAGTACGACGTCGTATTTGGAGACGGACGACGCCAAATCGCTTTCCGCGTCGATTTCGATCGGTTCGCTCGGTGAAACGGCTTCGGTGTTGGATTCCATCACGAATTGGTATGCGGGAGGGACTGATAATAGTTTTGGAAAAAATATACAATATTACTTCGGATGATTATCTATGGTTGGTCTGTCATATATCGATGGCTCTGGCACCGTACCCCATACTTGGGATGAGAGAGGGTGACTACAGTCGCTATGCTTAAAGCGAACACACAATACCTATGCCGACGCCACCATCTGAGGACTGAAGCCACCGCCCCGGGATCGAAACCGCCGTCCCAATGTATTTTACGTCCAGTACACGACTGCATGCATAATGGGGTATCACACATTCGACGCCGAAGACGCACAACGACTGGAGAAAGCCGGGAGTCGCTACCGGTACCTGTCCCGCGAGGAACTCGTCGAGCCCCTGAACGTGTCCGAACGATCGGCTATCGTCGACCTCGGGAGCGGAACGGGTTTTTACACCGATGACGTGGCACCATACGTCGATCGAGTGTACGCCGTTGACGTCCAGGAATCGATGCACGAGTTCTACCGCGACAAAGGTGTCCCCGAGAACGTTGAGTTAGTCACGAGTACAGTGGCCGAGATGCCGTTCGGGGAAAACCAACTGGATGGCGCATTCTCTACGATGACCTACCACGAATTCGCCACCGAGGACGCGCTCACCAGAATTGCACACTCCCTCGCACCCGGTAGCCGCCTGGTTATCGCCGACTGGACAGCCGACGGAGAGGGCGCGGCAGGACCGCCTGTTACCGAGCGATTCTCCGCGAGTGAGGTGGTCGAAAGCTTAACCGACCACGGATTTGAAATCGTTTCCGCCAGCCCGCGACCGGAGACGTTTCTCGTCGTCGCCGATTTCATCGAATAATCGAACCGATCAGTTCTCAAGGGAGATCGGTTCCGGGGCTTCGTATTTTTCCCGAAACTCGCCGATTAACTGACCCATCTTGGCGTACCAGTCGTTGAGCATGCGTTGCATGTCGTCTGCGATCTCGTCGGGATCGGTGGGATAAAAGACGTGATAGTACCCACCCTGATCGTAGTTGACCTGCTCCTTCTGGACGAAGCCGCTTTGGACCAGCCGTTGAATCGATCGGTACGCCGTAGATCGTTCGCGTTCGACTTCCTCGGCGATGTCGTCGACCGTCATCGGTTCGGGTTGTTCGGCGAGCAACTCGAATATCTCCTTGTCGAGATCCTTCAGCCCATGCACGCATTCGAGGAGCCCCTCGCACTGCATGTCCTGTCTGAGGTACTCGCTCATCGAGTCTGCCATCGTATGCAAGTATACCGAGGGACCGATAAAAGTGTTTGCAAAATAGCCACAATATTGCAACTCCGAGGATCGTCATCCGTAAAGCAGGAAAGGGTGAAATGATACCATCGCCGTCGTCGATTGCAACGAGCCTTCCGGTCTGGCGGGGTTAAAAGATGGACAAATGTGTCGACGACCCCAACGATTGACGATTGCCCCGGATTGCCTAGCGCACCGTTCGCACGGCTGAACTCGTTCATAAGGGCTTTTATGCAGCCGTGCAGTACGAACGTGTACAACCCGTGCGGGGCTGTGATGCTCCTAGCCGTACAGGATCGTACGCATCCTTCGGGGTGTGAGAACCGCGGCGCGACGGACGTCGTGTCGGCGGTTCGACGGCGGGGGAGCGCGAGCCCACGGATGGGAGGAAACTCACAACCATGTCAGTATACGTAGATTTCGACGTACCCGCCGATCTCGAAGACGACGCAATCGAAACCCTCGAGGTCGCCCGGGACACCGGATCGGTTCGAAAAGGGACGAACGAGACGACGAAGGCCATCGAGCGGGGGAATGCCACCCTCGTCTTCATTGCGGAGGATGTCAGCCCCGAGGAGATCGTTATGCACCTCCCTGAGATCGCCGACGAAAAGGACATTCCGTACATCTTCGTTGAAACGCAGGACGACGTGGGCCACGCGGCCGGGCTCGAGGTCGGCAGCGCCGCTGCCGCGATCGTCGACGCGGGCGATGCCACCGACCAGCTCGAGGACATCGCCGGCAAGATTGAGGAACTCCGGTAGGACGATGAGTGCCGAAAACGAAGCATCCGGCGCAACACCCGCCGAAGTAATCGAGATCGTTGGCAAGACTGGCATGCACGGCGAGGCCATGCAGGTCAAATGTCGGATCAAGGAGGGCGAAAACCAGGGCCGAATCATAGCACGGAACGTGCTCGGACCGGTGCGCGTGGGCGACGTGCTCCAGCTCCGTGAGACGGCCCGCGAAGCAGACGCTATCGGAGGCCAATAATGGTTCAGAAACGCACGTGTGACTACTCCGGCCAGGAGATCGAACCAGGCACGGGCACGATGTTCGTTAAGAACGATGGAACTGTCCTGCACTTTGCCGATGCGAAGTGCGAGAAGAACTACCTCCTCGGTCGGGAGTCTCGGGACCTCGAATGGATCGAGACCGAGGGCACAGCCGTTCCCGAGGAGGCAGTCGAACCGGAGGCGGAGGAAGCCCCCGAACCGGAAATCGAGGACGAACTCGAATCGGTCGAAGAAGGTGACGAGGAACCCCTCGACCTGGATGCCGAACCCGAGTCCGAGGACGAACCCGAGACGGTCGAAGACGATGCCGAGGAATCTCTCGATGAGGACACCGAAGCTGACTCCGACGACGAGTCTCCTGCCGAACCTCTCGACGAACCGGACGCGGAGGAGGCTCCCGGTGACGAGGAACCAGACGGCGAGGACGAATCGGGAGACGCCGAATCGTCGGACGGCGACGCGGTAACCGACGAGGCGGACGACACGGACGACGAGACCGAGGAGGCTGAGGCGTAAATGACCGAGCGGACGTTCGTGATGGTTAAACCCGACGGCGTTCAGCGGGGCCTGATCGGAGAGATTGTCTCCCGGTTCGAAGCCCGCGGGCTCAAACTCGTCGGTAGTAAGTTCATGGTGATCGACGACGACCTCGCCCGGGACCACTACGGCGAACACGCGGACAAACCGTTCTTCAACGACCTCGTGTCCTTCATCACCTCGGGTCCCGTCTTCGCGATGGTCTGGGAGGGCCAGGATGCGACACGTCAGGTCCGGGCGATGGTCGGCGAAACCGACCCCGCGGAATCGTCACCGGGGACGATCCGTGGCGACTTCGGCCTGGACCTCGGTCGGAACGTCATCCACGCCTCCGATCACGAAGATCCGGGTTCAAACGAGCGCGAGATCGACCTGTTTTTCGACACCGACGAACTAGTCGCCTACGATCGGGTCGACGAAGCCTGGCTCTACGAGTAATCACCGCGTTGGGCCGTCGGATTTTATTGCGGTCGAACTCATAGTGTATCGTATGTTCTGGAAAGTCCTCGCCTTCGTGATCGGGAGTTTCGTCGCCCTGTTTCCCCGACGGTCGATAGACTACCTGGTGCGAGCCCTGCTTGGCTGCTTTGAGAATCCCGAAGATCTCGAACCTTCACCGTGGTTCGTCTCGGTCGTCAGACTCAAGGGAATACTACTCTCGATTGCGGCGGTCGTGAGCCTCATACTCTCGACCGTCCTCGAACGACCGGAGGAACCGGAGGACGCTGACTCCTCCAGCGGTGAATCGCGGTTAAATTCGATCATCCGCCTGGTTCGGTGAGGCGGAACCGGAGTCGTCGATCACTGACGCATGTGAGACATCTTCGTCGGGTGATGTGCGAAAGGCGATTTCGATTGTTGAGGTGTGAGGGATGTCTTCGTCGGGTGACATGCGAGAGGTCTTTTAGTCCCGTAACGTGAGAGAACTGTCTACCAGGCTGTCTTATTCGCTCTCGGCGGCGTATCCAATGTCGATCTCCCCGGCGTCCAGCTCCACCTCGATCTCCCGGGCAGCAGTTACCATGTTCTTCATCTTGCCGAAGGCGGACTCCCGGGGCAACAGCTTCAATCCGCAGTCCGGCGACACGGTCAGCCGTTCTGGCGGGACGATCTCGAATCCTTTCTTGATGTTCTCTTTGATCCGTTCGACGGGTTCGACGTCCGCAGTGTGAACGTCGACGACGCCCAGGGCGAGATCCTTTTCGAACGTCGGATCAGTGAACACGTCGACCTGCTCAAAGTCGCCGTTTGCAAGCTCCAGGTCGTACTCATGGACCGGGAATTCGAGCATTTCCGGATAGATTCGCGAGTAGTCGCCGTAGCAGACGTGGAGTCCGAGCCGGACGTCCTCGGGGATCCCGTTAGCGATGTGTTCGAGGCACTGGCCAACGATGGCGTGGTCGTCTGGGGTGGTCGCGAGTGCCGGTTCGTCGATCTGGATGTACCGAGCGCCGGCGTCGACCAGCCGGTTGATCTCCTCATTGACGAGTTCGGCTAGATCGTAAGCGAGGTCGGCAACACTGTCGTAGGCTTCGTTGAACGACCACGACGCAAGCGTGTACGGACCGGTGATCGGGACCTTGACTGGACGGTTAGTCACCCCGGTCGTAAACTCGAATTCGTCGATGAGCCACGGTTCGTCATACTTTACCGACTCCGTCACGCTCGGCTTGTCGAAGTAATTGTGTCCCCACACCTTCACGGGACCGTTGAACTCGTAGCCGTCGATCCGGTGGGCGAAGTACTCGACCATCTCGTTTCGTCGCATCTCGCCGTCGCAGACGACGTCGACACCGGCGCGAACGTGCTCGTCGGTGATGACCCGTGCGGCGTCGTCGAGGGCCTCCTCGTAGTGCAGTTTCTCAAAGTCGTATCGGTCGTCGTCGAGAAGGTCCTTCGACCGATTGAGCCATTTCGGCTTCGGATAGGACCCGACGACGGTCGTCAGGATAAAGTGCTCGGTCGGGTGGTCCGCCGGGCGAAACTGCGACCGCGTGTTGGCGAGATCGCGAATCTCGAGACTCATGCGATCACCTCCTCCCGGGCGACGGACCCGAGAGCGTCGAGCTTCTCCTCGAAACGGTTAACCGGGAGGTAGAACAGTTCGGTGTTCGATGTCGCATAAATCGTCTCGAAGGACTCGTTCGGGAGCTGTTCGCTGACCCACTCGATCCGTTCGCGGATCTCCGCCGGCGTTTCGACGAGCGTGTTCTGGCCGTCGACGACGCCGAGAGCGATGGAGGATTTCGTCCCGAACTCCTGGACGTTGTAGAGGCTCGCCTCATGATCGGCGATGACGTCGAACCCGATCGCGTCGACGTCGGCGTCCATGAGGTGCGCGTAGGGCTTCTCGGGAATCGCACCCCAGTACGTGTGAACCACGACGTCACAGTCGACAGCGCCCGCGACCGTATCGATGGCCTCACTGGCGCGTTCGTCTTCGCCGTCCTCCGGCGGATGCTCGACGAGTGACGGTTCGAGGAGAAACAGCGTCTCGACCTCTGGGAACGCCTCGGCTTCCCCCGCGAGGAACGTCGCTACGGCGTCCAGAAAGGCTGCCCCGTCGTCGTAGTATTCGTCCGTTGCGAGGTCCGCAAGCGAATAGGGTCCGGGGAGGACGGCCTGATCGACGTCCGGGATCGACTCGAGTTCGGCGGCAACGTCGCCGTCGAAGGTTAGCTCGCCCTCCACCACGGGTTCCCGATAGAAGTTGTTGTTGTCGTAGTACCGGACGATTCCCCGCGTGTCGACGGCGTCGTGGACGCAGAGGGGATGGGCGAGCATGTCGTCCCACCGCAGCTGTCCCTCGACGATTCGATCGAGACCGGCGTCGCGTTGTGTCACGACTACTTCGTCGCGTGCGTCTTCATATGCGTCGACTATCTCGTCGGATTCATCTCCCGAGATGAGATCGTGTTTCTGGTGTCCCTTGAGATCCGAGAGGTCGTCCTTCGCCCAGTCGGGCAGCGGGAACAGTCCCGGAGTCGTCGCGAGTATCTCCGTCATTGGCTTTCGATACGTAATGACGGCCTTTAATATTTCCTACTCATGAATGTTTCAGAGTAATCGCAGCTCGAGGACAACCAGTCGTTCGAAGGGGTACGGTTCGGATGCAACTTCGTCGACACCAAAGCTAGCGTCTCTGGCGAGCGACTCGACAGCATCGATCCCCGTGAGCGTCGACAAGAGCAGGTAGACCCGACCTTCAGGAACCAGTACTCGCCCGACGGTTTTGAGAAACGGCCTGATCGCCCGACGTCCATCCGGCCCACCAGAGAGCGCGCATTCAAGCGGATCGGCCCACTCGTCTTCGGGGTCCGTCGGCAGATACGGCGGATTGAACAGGACCACGTCGAAGCAATCTGCCTGAAACGGTTCGACCAAGTTCCCCCGGACGGTGGGAACGTGACGGTCGGTTCTGGCGATCCGGCACGCCTCGGGATTCACGTCGGACCCGACGACGTTCGCACCGGTTCGGTCGCGCACGTACTCGGCGACGTATCCAGTGCCGATGCCGACCTCGAGCACGAACTCTGCCGCATCGATCCGTTCGGCCGCGGCGATGGCGAGTAGGTGCGAGTCTTCGGCTGGTTGGTAGACCGAGGGCATCTCGCGTCGGTTGGCGAGCTTCATCAGTCAACGCCGACGTCAGCGGCGAGGGCAGTCAGACTGGCGTACTCCCCGGGCGTAACAGCACCCGCTCGTTTATCGAGAAGCGCGGAGGGGGCCGCATCGACGACGGCATCCGCGTCGTCTATCCCCGAAATGTGGGTCGTGTTTCGAATCGCGTTCCGCATCGTCTTTCGACGCTGGGTAAACACGGCGCGGACGAACGAGAAGAACAGGTCCTGATCGTCGAGGTCGTATGGGGGGTCGCTCGGCGTCGCGCGGACGATCGCACTGTCGACGGCTGGCTTGGGGGAAAACGCCTCGGGTGGAACGGTTTCGACGATCTCGACGTTCGCGTAGTGACCGGCGGTGACCGACAGCCGACCGTAGTCGTCGGTCCCGGGCTTCGCCGCCATCCGTTCGGCAAATTCGAGCTGGACCATCAGGACCAGCGGTCGGTTCAGTGGAAGCAGCCGAAATATGAACTCGGATGACGCCCCGTACGGCAGATTTGAGACCGACGCAGAGATCTCGGGGAGTTCGACCTCGAGTGCGTCGCCCTCGACGATAGAGAGTCGACCCTCCGCGATGGCGTGTGCAAACTCATCGCGAAGAAACGCCGCAAGTTCTGGATCGCGTTCGATCGCGGTCACGAATTCTGACTCGGTGAGGAGACGGTCGGTCAACGCCCCGGTTCCGGCACCGATTTCGAGGACGTGGCTCCGGTCTGCGTTCTCGGGAAGGTAGCCGGGGAGGCGATCAAGTACTCGATCGTCGACCAGGAAATGTTGATCGCGATCGGGGTCGCCTCGCACACCGGCCCGATACCGGAGGGCGTCGGGGTCGCGCATACCATCGATAGGGTATCGGGCCGTAAATCCTTCACTCTTTGTTGCGTGCGAAGATTCGGTACTTGAGGTCCTCCTCTTGGATTTCTTCGAGAATTCGCTCGATGAGTATCTCTCGTGGTCGATGCAATCCGCTCACGCGGTTTTCGACATCGTCGAAGTCTTCGAAGGGTCCCCGCTTTCGTTCATCGAGGATATTGTTCCGGAGTTTTTCGCCGATTCCGGGAAGGAGGTTTAGGACGTGGAGTCTGGTGGTAATGGGCTGGGCTTCGGTGTAAAAGTCGACGAATCGAGATTCGTTTTCGTCGATAATGTCGTTGATCGCGTGTTCAAGTTCGGAACGTGCAGTGGACGAGAGCGTTTCGTAATCGATGTCTCGTTTGGCGATGACGGCGTCTTCGGGCGGATCGATGACGACCCGATCGCCGATATTGACCTTCGCGTCGTCGGAGAGTGTTACCTCGAACAACCCGAATTCTGTCGTCTCGAGGACGTAAGCGATCGGCGACTTCTCGTACTGGGGACGGTCGTCGTCCGGGCGTCCACGCGGCATGTAGTCCAACACGATAGCGCGTCGGGACGCCACTTCGCCGCCATCGGTACTCATGATCGCCGGTACGTACAGACAATATTTAAATAGTGGTGCGAATACGTCGTCGTCGCGTCGAATCAGACGTATTTCGCGACGACATCGAGGATTTCGTCGAGTTCCTCACCGGACAGCGAGTATCGTTCCTGGGCGAACACCGACCGCATCTCGTCTCGGTCCTGCGGGAGCAGGTCCACGATCTTGTACGCAGTCGGTTCGTCGACCTTCTCGAACGCTTCGAGTTCCTCGACGAACTCTAGTGCCTCCTCGGCGTCGAGAGTGGCGAACCGGTTGACGTGTTCGATGGCGCGTGCGAGTTCGTAGCGCATTTCGCGGTCCTCTTCGAGGGCCCGTTCGTCCTCGACCTCCGAAAGCAGGGCTTTGGCTTCCGAGACGGTGAGGTACTCCTCGTCGACGATTTCTTTGAATATCGTCATGTCGTCTGTCGACGGAGGTGGGCGGGAACGGCAATGAGCGTCTTCGTCACCCCGCCATCCTGAATTTCGACCTTGTACGCTCGACCTTGACTCCCGACAATCGTTCCCGTCCGCCCGTTGAAGCGGGGGTGGAACTGTCCCTTGGGGACTGACGGGTCGATCTTGAGGTGGACGCGCTCGCCGTTTTCGAATGTTTCCACCGATTGCTGTGGCGGGGATGTGCCGCGGTTTCGTGGTTTGTTCTTGAGCTTATCTCGCGTCGCCTGGCGTGGACCCTTGGAACTAGGCATTCGTACCCGTGATTGTCTTCTCGAAGTTATAAAAGGTACGTTCCGGCGGCGCTCCTTCCCTGCTCCCCGAGCCGTACGAGGAATTGCCGCCACGATCGACCGGTGTGTCCGGGATGATATTTAATTTATCGGATACAAAGATCCCTCTGGGGGGGTTGCGGTATACAAGTATGGATCGGCCGCAAGGCAAACTACTCCTACCTACTCGCTCACGGCGTGTGCCGTTCGCTCCTTGAGGACGGGGACTTAGCCGATAATAGTTAGATTCGACCGACCTCGTCGACGTCGACGCTTTCGACGCCGTCGACGCCCTCAAAGGCCTCTTCCACCGCGGTCGTACCACCCGCGTCATCGGGGATGATAACCGTTGGATATAGTGCGACGAGGCCAAAGGCGACGTCCTCGCGGTCGGTTCGACTGACGTCTGCCTCCTCGGGAAGCGACGCTTCGAGCCGCGCTTCAAGGTCGTCTAGGTCCACGTCGGGACTTTCCGGCATGACCTTCATTCTCGCAGCGACTTTGCCCATTGTTATGGTCCCGTGAATCCACACTGCTTGCATTCGTAGAGGGTACTCTGCTTTCGGCACGTCGCACATCGGTAAATCTCGGCCCCGCATTCCGGGCAGTCGAAGGACGCCGCATTCGTCCCCGAGATGTTGATGCCACAGGAGATGCACTTTCGCACACTCCGTTGGCTACTCTCGCTCATGGCTTGAATTCCGATTGCGCGCCATTTAACCCTTGTCAAGCGCGCCGAGTCATGGAACCGCTCAGTTCGATGTGTCGTCGACTTTTACGAGTTGCTTGCCGATGTTTTCTCCCTCGAACAGCCCGAGGAAGGCGTCGGGCGCGTTCTCGATACCATCGACGACCGTCTGCTCGTACTCGACGTCTCCGGACTGGACCCACTTCCCCAGTTGATCGAGCGCCTCACCCCACTGTGTGATGTAATCGCTGACGAGGAGTCCCTCGACGCGGGCACGGACGGTAATTAGCTGTCCGAGCTTTCGTGGCCCTGTGGGTACGCTCGTTTCGTTGTACAACGAGATCTGGCCGCAGATCGGCACCCGTGCACGAACGTTCAATAGCGGCCAGACAGCGTCGGTGATCGGGCCGCCGACGTTGTCGAAGTACACGTCGATCCCCTCGGGACAGGCAGCCTCGAGTGCGTCACTGACGTTTTCTTCTTTATAATTGATCCCCACGTCGAAGCCGATCGATTCGATCCATTCGACCTTTTCGTCGCTACCCGCGGTCCCGACCACGCGACACCCGGCGAGTTTCGCGATCTGCCCGACGACGCTCCCGACAGCCCCGGCAGCGGCCGATACCACGACCGTTTCGCCCGGAGTCGGTTCGCCGACGTCTAAGAGTCCGAAGTAGGCGGTCACGCCAGGCATGCCCAGGACTCCAAGTGACGCCTCGATCGGACCGCGGTCGGGGTCGATTTTCCGGAGCTCGTCGGCCTCCGCTACTGCGTACTCCGACCACAGGAGGTCCCCCGAAACAATTTCCCCGGTCTCGTACTTCGGGTGGTTTGATCGTTCGACCTCCGCGACGACGCGGGCTTTCATCGGATCGCCGACGTCCCACGGTTCGGCATACGATTCCGCATCTCGCATCCGACCCCGCATGTACGGATCTACCGACATGTACAGCGTCCTGACGAGGACTTCCTTTGGGCCAGGCTCTGGGACGTCCACCGTCTCCATCTCGAAGTTGTCCATCGTCGGTTCGCCGGTCGGTCGACTCGCGAGCACCCACTGCCTATTTTGGTCTGCCATGTCCGGGTTCATGCAGCGATCCGACAAGAGCGTTGGCACCCCGGAGAGTTTCGAGACCGGTGGAGCCTTTGCACGCGCGCTCTGTGACTCTGCATGGAGCTCGTCCGCGAGACTGCGGAGGCCCTCGTGGCCGAAGCCACACGGACGAACGAACGGCGGATGCTGGTTCTCTCCGGGAGGCGGACGGCCGGGTACAAGGCCGCCAGAATAGCCGCTAAATCTATCTCGACACAGCCGACGACCATCTCCGAACACAAAATCGTCGGCGACCGCGTGGATCCGAGACGTGCCGACGAACTCCTCGGTCGGACGATCGAATGTGTCGTGGTGGACTGTCACGACGCGTGCCGGCCGAATGCCCTGGGCAGGGCGGTCGGGACCGTCGACGGAGGCGGACTGCTGGTACTAGTCGTGCCCGACCTCGATCGGTGGCCACACGGCCGTGATTCGTTCGACGAAACCCTCGCCGTGGCCCCGTTCGACCTCGACGACGTGTCCGGTCACTTCAGGGCGCGGCTGGTTCGAACTCTCAGGCGCCATCGCGGCATCGCCATCGTCGACGTGGACGACGATCGGGTGGTCGACAACGGCCTCACGAATCCTGCCCCCCAACGTATCGATGAACCCTCATTCGATCACTCGCCGCCGGAGACGACGTTCCCCGACGCGATTTACCGAGACTGCCTTACGCGCGACCAGTACGATGCCGTATACGCGTGTGAAATGATTAGCGACGGAGAGGCGGTCGTGCTCGAGGCGGACCGAGGTCGAGGCAAATCCAGTGCCGCTGGACTCGCAGCGGCTGGCTTTGCCATCGAGGGTCGGGACGTTCTCGTTACTGCACCCGGGTATCGTAACGTCGTCGAGCTGTTCTCGCGTGCCGTCGACCGACTCTCGGAACTCGACGAACTCGCTGCCGACGACCGGGATGGGGAGGTCAGCCCCACGGTTTCCGCCCGATCTGGAGGACGCATCCGCTTTTCGTCGCCGGTGGACGCCCTCGATGATACGGCGGACGTACTTTTCGTCGACGAGGCTGCTGGACTTCCCGTCCGGGTTCTAGAGGGACTCCTAGAGGTCGCTCCCCGGTGTTGCTTTGCGACCACGATCCACGGATACGAGGGTGCCGGTCGGGGATTCGACGTTCGATTTCGAGCGCGTCTCGAGGACGTCCGCACGGTCGAAACCGTCTCGCTCGACGAGCCGATTCGGTATGCTGCGGGTGATCCGATCGAGGTATGGCAGTTTAGGGCACTGTTGCTCGACGCCCGCCCCGCCGTGGATCAGCTCGTCGCCGGGGCGACATCGACGACGGCGGAATACGTGCGGCTCGATTCGATCACGCTCGCGGCGGACGAACATCGGCTCCGGGAAGTAATTGGGCTCCTGGTTTCGGCCCACTACCGAACCGAACCGAACGACCTGGCTCGGCTCCTCGACGCCCCGAACGTCGAGACCCGCGCCCTCCTCGCAGACGACCACGTCGTCGCCGTGGCGATGTGCGCTCGCGAGGGTGGACTCGACGAAGAATCTCGTCGACGCGTCTATGAGGGCAAGCGAATCAGGGGACACATGCTCCCTGACGTCCTGACGAGCCAGCTCCGGGACCCGGCGGGTGGGGTGCCGACTGGGATTCGAATCGTTCGCATCGCAACTCACGACGCGGTTCGGTCCAGAGGACTCGGATCGAAGCTCCTCGAAGCGATCCGCCGGGAGGTCGCAACCGAGGGAGACCCACCGATCGATTTCGATGGTATCGATTCCCCGGTCGACTGGCTGGGTACGGGGTACGGGGCGACTCCCGGACTCCTATCGTTTTGGACGTCGAGTGGGTACGCACCCATCCACCTCTCGACGACGCGAAACGAATCGAGCGGCGAGTACTCCGTTCTGATGCTGTTGCCGCAATCAGATTCGGGACGGGATCTTCTCGATCGCCACGGGCAGTGGTTCTGTGCGCGAATTCTCGACGTTCTGGGCGGACCCCTATCGGACGCTGATCCTGACGTTGTGCGGCTAACGCTCCGGGCCGCACGTTGCGACCCTGATGTGTCACTGTCGCCGACGGAGTGGCGTACCGTAGCCAGTGCTGCGTACGGGCCCGGACTGTACGACGTCGCTCCCGGGCCGTTCCGTCGGCTCGCCCTCCATGCGCTCGTAGAAGGCGCGTTCGACGATCCCGCGACCGAACGACTGCTCGTCCGAAAGGCGTTGCAGGCGCGTCCCTGGCAAGAAGTCGTGGACGATCTCGGCTACGTTTCGAAACGGGAATGCATGCGCTCGCTGGGAGCCGCGTATCAGCCACTCGTGGATCGATACGGAACAGGCGGGGCCTTGGCGGAGGCGGATCGATACCGATGATAGTTCTTCAATCGCGTATGCGGACTACTCTCGATGGTACTCGTATCCTGATGGGGTGTTGCCCATGATCTGCGACCGAGAGGACTGCGACCGGACCGCAGCGGTCCGGTTGCACGTCGCTTGGGGGGAGGATTGCGTCGTTTGCCCACCACACGCGCGCGTTTTGGCACGGAAAGACGGTGTCGTCGCCGAACCACTCGAGGATGCCGCCGACGAATGGCCGTAATCCGATTCGGGAGTAAATTGGACGAGTCGTCTCAGCGTACGTTCGCCATCATCACTTCGTCGACGTATTCGTCGTCGATCCGGTAGTGATCCTCGCGGATTGCCTCGACATCCCAGCCCCGGGCTCTAAGGAATTCGATTGCGGCCTCGTTGGTAGATGGCACGCTGTTGTAGAGCTTCTCGAAGCCGTGTTCGTCGGCCCACGCGACGCCGCGTTCGTGTAACTTGCTCCCGATCCCGCGTCCTCGGTACGCCTCGATCACACCGACGGTGAGCTGGGCGGTGTGAGACAGCGTTTCAATTTCGGGCGCATCGATGTGTACCCATCCGACGACGTCGCCACGGACGGACGCCACGAAGAAGATTCGCGATTTGAGGTCGTTGTGTCGCAGGAGAACGTTCTCGTAATCGACGACGTCCGCGATAGCTTCACCGTCGACGTAGGTTCGATCCGACAGGGCTGACCGAATCGCACCAACGAGTCCGGTCAGGTCGTCCTCGGTGGCCTGTCTGATCGTCACTTCGATCTCGTCGAGCGAGAAGACGTCCAGTTCGTCGTCTTCGAAGGCGATCCGAAGTTCGCCGTCGTCGGTTCGTGCGAGTATTCCATCGCGTTTGAGTACCGCAACGTGGTGACCGAACGCTTCCTCATTCATCGCCAGGACCCGCCTGGCCTCGGTCGGATCCACGACGCCAAACCGCTCGACATATTCGTAGATATCCTTGCGGTCGCGGTGGTCGAAGTCGAGATCGTGGGAAAATTCCATGTGGAATGATACCGAGAGTTCTCATATAAACGTTGGTGGAGCCGAACGTCGAACTCCGGGCTAAAAAACGGTTACTCCCGGCCGATCCAGGCCTCGTCCGTGTCCCGGTCCGGGACGCCCGTCAACAGCTCGGCCGTCTCCAGAATGCTGTGGGTTTGAAGAACGAGCTCGGCAGCTTCCCTGATCGATGCGTCTGCGTCGATGTCGACGCCGTAACAGGCGGCATACAGATTCAACGATTCGTTGAGAGCAGTTTCGAGTCGATCGAACTCATCGGGGTCAATATGTTCGAAACCTCCCGTGCGGGCCTCGATGTATATTGCGGTTGCCTCGCCTGCACCCTCGCGAAGGTATTCGACGGCCGCGTCCTCGTCGGGGATATCTTTCGGCGGATCGAACGACTCGCGCTGGGCGCGGACGTGGGTTGAGAGTGTCTCGATTCGATCTGAATACGCGCCCACGGCTCCAGACTATCCTTGCTCGTACTCGACGCCTTTCCCACCAGCTGGGTGCTCCCAGTGAGTGTCGGCCACAACGGCACAGGTGCCGCATTCGACGCAGGGCTGGGTATCGAGACTGACGACACGTTCTTCGCCGCCGTTCGTCGAGACGGTCTCGGAGCGATAACAGCCGCCACCGAAGCCCTCTGCCGAGACCGGACAGGCCGTGACGGCCGTACCGCTGGCCTCGAAGGAGTTGTCGAGCACCTCGATGTGGGGATCGCCGACGTTGTAGGTGAGGTCACCGATTCGATCCGAAAGTTCGGGCGGCTCGATGTCGTTGTCGGCGACGACTGGCGATCCCAGAACGTCTCCGATTACCGTCGGCACGGTGACGTAGGACAGCTTCGTATCCGGGATCATGCCGAGGACGTACGGGGAGTTGAACGCCCGTTCGATGAGACCACCGAAGACGCGAATTCCAGCACGACCGACGGCGGATTCCACCAGACCCCCGCCGACCTTTGAGACGACGTTGCTTTCGGATATTGCACGGGTCATCCGGTAGCGCGGCGGTCGAAGTTTGTCCATCACACCTGAGCTCTGGAGTTTTTCCTCGTAGAGCCGTCCGGCATCGTCGGTGTCACCCCGACTCTTAGCCTCTTGGAACGCCTCGGCGGCCAGGCCACCGGCGGAGACGGCGTGGTTCATGCCCTTGATGATCGGACCCTGTGCCTGCATCTGACCGGCTGCATCGCCAACCAGGAGCAAGCGGTCACGATGTGGTGACGGATGGGCGACCTTCTTCGAGTCCGGAACTAATTTTGCGGAATATTCGAGTTCCTCGTATTCGCCCTGGAACCACTGATCCATCATGGGGTGCGTCAGGAGCGAATCCAAAAGCTCCTGCGGCTCGGCGCGTTCGGCGGCGATCGAATCGAGGTGGAACACCGTCCCGATCGAGAGCGAATCTTCGTTGGTGTACAGGAAGCCACCACCGCGGACGCCGTCGAAGAGGTCACCGGAGAACAGATGGGCGGCACCGCCGTCCCCGTCGATGTCGAAACGCTCTTCGATGTCGTCGGAATCCATCTGCACGACCGCTTTGACCCCCTGGAACCACTCTTCGGGGTCGTCCCAGTCCATCAAGCCCGCGTCTCGGGCGAGTTCGGAGTTGACGCCATCGGCCGCGATTATCACGTCGGCGGTGATTGGGTCGAGTTCGTCGCAGGTCACCCCGACGATCTCGCCGTTCTCGCGGAGCAGTCCGTTGACTCGAACGTCGGTCAACAGGCCACCACCGGTTTCGCGACACTTCTCGTGGACCTGTTCGGCCAGCCACGAATCCATCTTTCGGCGCAATACCGAATCCACCCACGCGGTATCGTGTTCGTGAACGCCACTCAGGTCGAACGTCTTGACCCTGTCACCCGAAATGTTGTGGATGTAGTTTTGGTCGACTGCTCGTTCCGAAGCTTCCTCTCGGAATCCTTCGAAGAGCGTGTCGATCGTATAAGGTGCGGATTCCTCGGTATATATCAGTCCGCCTGATACGTTCTTCGACCCCGCTTCGACGCCTCGTTCGAGGACGAGCGTCTCTACGCCATTGTTTGCGAGCGTCGCGGCAGCTGCGGCACCACCCGGTCCTGCACCCACAACTACCGCCTCGTAGTGTTCGTATTCTGTATCAGTCATCGTTTCCTCCCTGGGGAGTTGCAACGTCTGCAAGCACCGACTCGACATCGCCGCTTTCGACTGCTTCGATCATCGCCGGCAGCACCTCGAAGAGGTCGCCGTGGATGAAGTAGTCGGACCATTCGCGGATGTC
>JBKGZK010000018.1:0-34987 GCA_046545615.1 Natronomonas sp. | reverse complement strand
TCGTGGGCGTCCCCCCGTCGATCGGGTTTCTCGGGAAGTGGTACATCGCTCTCGGAGCAATTCGCGCCTCGTCGTGGCCAGTCGCTGTCGTCGTTCTTCTCAGTACCCTGCTTTCGCTCGCCTACGTCGCTCGTTTGCTCGAACGGCTCTACTTTGCAGACCCGGAAGATCCATCCGTATCCGATGATGCCCACCCGTCCGGGACAGATTCCACAGCTTCCCGGACCGACGGCGGCACGTCGGATGCCGGGCAGGAGTCCTTGAGGCCCGACACGCAAGCGCCCGCCGAAATCTCTGGCGGCATGATTGCCCTGGTCGTGGTCGTGGTTGCCGTCGTCGTTGGACTCGGATTTGCAACCGATGCGTTCCAGGCTCTGGTCGATCCGTTTGTCGTGGAGGTGCTCTCGTGACTGAATTTGTGGATCCTCGGCCGATCGCGGCCGTGTTGATTTCAGTGGTCGGGATGCTCGGTATCTTCGCCGCCAGGGGACGTCCGAACATTCGCGAGGCGATCACGCTCGTCGTTGCCGTTGGAAAGTTCGGTATCGTCGCCAGCATGCTCCCCGGCGTTCTTGAGGGCGACGTCTACGTCTCCTCGCTCGGAACGTTCGTTGCCGGAATCGAGTTTTCACTTCGCGCGGATCCGCTCGGGATGCTGTTTGCGACGCTTGCGAGTCTCCTGTGGATCGTAACCTCGCTCTACAGTGTTGGGTACATGCGCGGCCTCGACGAACACGCCCAGACGCGGTACTTCGCCTCGTTCGCAATGAGCCTCAGCGCAGCCGTCGGCATCGCGTTTGCCTCGAACCTGCTCGTGTTGTTCGTCTTTTACGAGTTGTTGACGGTGGCGACCTATCCCCTCGTCACCCATGATGAAACACGAGAGGCACGGGCTGCTGGTCGGAAGTATCTCCTGTATACGTTCGGCGGCGGGGTCGCTGTGCTCACGGGGACGATCCTAGTCTCCCTGCTCGCCGGAACGGTCTCGTTTGCCCCCGGAGGCATCGAGGGACTCGCCACGGCCGACCCGGCGTTGGCTCGAGCTGCATTCGCCCTGCTCGCGGGGGGCTTCGGTGTGAAAGCGGCCCTGATGCCGATTCACTCCTGGCTTCCCGACGCAATGGTCGCGCCGACGCCCGTTTCCGGACTCCTTCACGCCGTTGCGGTGGTCAAAAGCGGTGTCTTCGGAATCGCCCGTCTCGTACTCGAAGTGTTCGGCCCGGAGGTCGTTTCCGACCTTGGCGTCGGGGTGGCGCTCGCTGCTGTTGCTGCGTTCACCCTCGTCACCGCCAGCGTGATCGCACTCCGTAAGGACAACCTCAAACGACGGTTGGCCTATTCCACGGTGAGCCAGCTCTCCTACATCGTGCTTGGACTTGCCGTCCTCAGTCCCGCATCGATCACGGGTGGGCTCCTTCACATTCCGGCGCACGCCTTCATGAAGCTCACCCTGTTCTTTTGCGCCGGGATCATCCACGTCGAAACCCACACCGACGATATCAGCCAGATGGCGGGTATTGGCAAACGAATGCCACTCACCATGATTGCCTTCGCGATTGCAGCAGCCGGTATGGCGGGGATTCCGCTTGTTGCCGGGTTCGTCAGCAAGTTCTACCTCCTCGTCGGGACGGTTTCGACCGGCGAGTACGTCTTCGTCGGCGCGTTACTCCTCTCGGGCGTACTCAACGTTGCGTACTTCTGGCCGATCGTCTACCAGGCGTTCTTCGAGACCGAAGACGTCCACGACGCCAAGCCCCTCGTCGAACATCCGCTGGGTGGTGAACCCCGTTCAACGATGGTTTCTCCTGACGGCGGAGAACCCGGTGCCACAGGTGGAGTCGGTGACGAGGGACCACGCAATCACGAAATCCAACAGGACGTCGATAACGAGGGTGATGACAGATATCAGGATTCAGGGCTGGCTCACCACGACGACCACGGCCACCACGGGGGACCGCCACCGGGAGGATGGGATCGCCGTCGACCGTTCGGTGACGAGAGCACCTGGTTCATGCTCGGTCCTATCCTCGTAGCGATGGCGGGTTCCGTTATCCTCGGTCTCGTGCCATACCAGGCCGCGTTCCTCCGGCTGGTCGATGTCGTCGTCAGGGCCACGCTCGGGACGGGGGTGATTGGATGACGACCGGTTCGATCCTCGCGTCAGTTCCCCCGTTTGCCGTTGTCCTGCTCGTGGCCGGGCTAGTCGCGATCTTCCCACGCCGCCTCGGACACGCACTCGGCGTCGTCGCGACGGGCGGCGTCGCCATCGGATCACTGGTGGTCCCCGACGGCGTCCTGATCCCGATGCGGCTGTTCGGCTTCGAGACCGTCCTCTACGCCGTCGACGATTTCTCGCGGTTGATGGGACTCATATTCGGGCTCATCGGTGCCGCAGCCGTGCTCTACTCGTACGCGAGCGACGCAGAGTCGACGCAGACGGCATTCGCTCTATCGTACGTGGGAACGAGCCTCGGGGCCGTCTTCGCCGGTGACTGGCTCACCCTCGTATTCTTTTGGGAACTCATGGCCGTGACGAGTACGCTGCTCGTGTGGCACCACGGGGGTGAGGCAATTCGGCCCGGATTCCGCTACGCCCTCGCACACGGCATCGGTGGCAGTCTGGTGCTCGGGGCCGTCGTCTGGCAGTACGTCGAGACCGGTTCGTTCCTCTTCACCGACGCTACGGGAATGGTCGGTCCAATCGCGTCGGTACTCATGGCTCTCGGCATCGGCGTCAACGTGGGTTTCATCGGTCTCCACACCTGGTTGCCGGACACCTATCCACGCCCCCACGTGGCCGCATCAGTCTTCCTATGTGTCTACACGACGAAAACCGGCGTTTATGCCCTGTATCGTGCGTTCCCCGATGGACACCTTTGGATCGCGTACATGGGTGGTGCGATGGCCGTCTTCGGCGCGTCGATGGCCCTGCTACAGGTAGATATGCGTCGGCTCCTGTCCTATCACATCATCTCCCAGGTCGGTTACATGGTAGCAGGCGTGGGTATCGGGACGACGCTCGCGACGGCGGGAGCGTTCGGTCACGTGTTCAACCACATCCTGTACAAGGCGCTGTTGTTCATGTCGATCGGCGTGGTGATTTATCGAACCGGCGTCGAGGACATCACGGAACTCGGCGGGCTCTGGCGTGTCATGCCTGCCACCTTCCTCGCGTACCTGCTGGGCGCGGCCGCCATCGCTGGCGTCCCCGGGTTCAACGGTTTCGTCAGTAAGGGGATCGTTATCGACCAGGCCCACTACGCAATGGACACGGTCGTCCTCGGATCAGAGCGCATCCCGCTGGGCGGCGAGGACCTTCTGTGGTGGCTCCTCATCCTCGGCGGCGTCGGGACGTTCATGTCGTTCATCAAACTCGGCTACTACGTCTTCTTCCACGGACAGGCCACAATCGATCCCCACGACGCCAAAATCGGACAATCGGTGCCGATGCTGACGGTGGGCGGGCTCTGTCTCGCGTTCGGGCTGCTTCCGGCTGTCCTGTTCGAACTCCTCCCCCATTCGAACGTCCTCTTCGCCGAGGTTCACACGTACACGGTGGGCCACGTTACCGAAGGGGTCGCACTCGGCGTCGCGGGATTCGTCGGCTTTTTCGCCCTCAAAGAACCACTCTCTCGGTTGACCTGGCTCCCGGACGTCGACCGGGTCCTAAACCCCGCGGTATTCTACGGTGGACGCGTGCTCGTACGCGGTGTGACAGAAACGTGGGCGATGGCCGACCGCCTTGCCGTGGCCACCGCGACAGGTGCGATGCGGGTCGGTGCCGATCCACAGCGGTATGCGACGGACGCCGTCCGACGGATCCCCGCATTTGAACGCGGTGATACCGCTGACCTAGACGACACTGGCGAGATTCACCTGCAGACGTCGATTGGGACTGGGGTCTTCTTGCTCGTCGTGATATTGACCCTCGCCATCGCACTGTTGATTCTGTAGTCTTCCGGGTATTGTTTCAGCAATTGACTGGCACGCACCCGATCGACCGATGGGGCTTCGCCTACGGGCTCAGTCGCTGTCGGTCCCGCGGGAACAACACGGCTTCCCGAATGTTCGAAAGCTCGAGCATCGTCATCAACAGCCGTTCCGCACCCAGCCCCCAGCCCGCGTGTGGTGGCATACCGTACCTGAACATCTTCGTGTAGTACTCGAACGCCTCGGGATCGAGCCCCTGCTGTTCGAATCCCTCTATAAGCCGCTCGTGTCGGTGCTCGCGTTGGCCACCCGAGACGAGTTCCATCCGGGGATGCATCAGGTCGAATCCCGTCGAGAGGTCGTCGTCGGTTTCGAGGTCCATGATGTAGAAAGGTTTGATCTCCGACGGCCACTCGGTGATGAAGTAGTGCCCGCCGATCGCGTCGCCAAGTGCTTTTTCTCCCTCCGTCGGTAGGTCGTCGCCCCACACAAGCTGGTTGTCCAGTTCGCCTGTGGCGTTGATCTTCTCAATTGCCTCCTCGTAGGTCAGTCGTGGGAAGGGTCTATCGAGCGAACCGAATGTCTCGGCAATACCCAGGTCTTCGAGCTGTCCCTGACAGTTCTCTGCCACGGCCTCGTACACAGATACGACGACGGCCTCGCAGACGTCCATCGCCTCGCTCTCGTCGACGAAGGCGCCCTCGAAGTCGATCGATGTCGCCTCGTTCAGGTGCCGCGGCGTGTTGTGTTCTTCGGCGCGGAAGATCGGTCCGATTTCGAAGACGCGTTCGATGCCCGACCCCGCGACGAGCTGTTTGAACAGTTGGGGACTTTGGTTCATGAACGCCTCTCGCCCGAAGTACGTGATGGGAAAGAGTTCGGTCCCGCCTTCGGTCCCCGTCGCGACGATTTTCGGGGTGTTTATCTCGGTCGCGTCGGCGTCACGGAATGCGCTCCGTACGGCGCGGAGAACTTCCGATCGGATCTCGAAGACGGCCTTCGCTTCGGGCCGTCGCAGGTCCAGCGTCCGGTTGTCGAGGCGCGTAGACAGTTCGGATCCGACCTTCCCCGACGGATCGAGCGGAAGTTCGGTGTCCGCCTCGGCGATCACCTCGAGCTGTCGGGGGACGACCTCCACACCCGTCGGTGCCCGAGGCTCCTCCTCAACGACGCCCGTTACCGAGATGACGGATTCTCGGGGGACGGAGAGACCGGTCTCCACCAGATCGTCCTCCATGTCGTCCTTTTCGAATTTGACCTGGATTCGACCGGTCCTGTCGCGGAGGAGCAAAAATGCGATGCCGCCGAGGTCTCGTAGTTCGTGAACCCACCCGGCGAGCGTCACTTCTTCGCCGGCGGACGCGTCCGTCACGTACGTTCGGTTTTCCATGCCACCGATTCTGTGGGGAACGACTTAAGAGCGGCTTTTCGGATCGATCCGACAGTGACGACGGACCATTAGTCTCCCGTATGCGGCATCGACGGACTCGTCTGACGAACAACTATCCTACACGATCGATTACAAGCTGTCCCTTTCGTTCGACGACGACCCGTCCGCCGATCACTCGTCGTGTGCGTCACGAACGCCATTGACGGTTTCGGCGACGGCGTCGACGCCCTCGTCGTGCACCAGATCCCCTACAACGATGGTATCGGCGTATTGGCCCATCTCGTAAGCGCGTTCGTAATCTGCGATCCCTCCGCCGTAGAACAAGGTCGTGTCGTCAAGGGCCCCACTCGCTTTTTGAACAACAGCTGGATCGCCGTACGTCCCCGAGTATTCGACGTAGAAAATGTCTTGTCCGAACAGCTGTTCTGCGATCTGTGCGTAGGCAGCCACTTCCGCTGCGTCGATTTCGCAGTCGGCGTCAGTGTAACGGGCGACGTCGGAATCCGGATTCAAGACGACGTACGCCTCGGTAAACGTTCGGGCCCAGTCGATGTCTCCGTCGATCAGCGCCCACTCCTTGTGAGCCCCGGTCGTCCAGAAGACGTCCCCTGCGTTGAAGACGACGGGCACGAGATACCCGTCGATGTCGGTTCGATGCAGCACCGAATCGATGTTCGAGGGTTCGATGTAGACCGGGACATCGTACGCACTACAGGCGTCCACGACCCGGGCCATCTTCGATTCGGTCATGCCTGTCGTCCCACCGATTTCTATGGCATCGGTCCCGGTTTCGCAGACGTCCTCGAACGTGTCGTCCTCGTGGAGCGTCTTGTCGGGATCGATCTTGACGACGTGGGCCCACGTTTCGAAGGGCGCGCTCATACAGCCTCGAAGCCCGCCGGCCCTCAAAACCGCTTCGACTCATCGTCCGGGGTTCAATCGGCGGCCGCGCTTTCGGCGTTGACCTGTGCCTGCCACTCCCTGATACGATCTGCAGACACTCCCTGGACCTGTCCGGCAACCGTATCGGCGTCCGCGGTGCGAAGGTCCTCGAGCGTTTCGATGCCGGCGGTGGCGAGCTTCTCAGACGTCTTCTCACCGATGCCGTCGAGATCCGAAATTTCCGAGGCCGCCTGCTGCTTTCGATACTCGGCGTAGTTACAGATCGGACAGCCGAGTTCCCATGGATTGTCGTCGTCCTCGTCGTCACGCACGACCAGGTGTGGGAGGTCATGGTCGTCACACGTCTCCTCAAGAACCTTGATCTCGCCCCGCCGGGGCAACGGCAACGAGTACTCGCACTCGGGGTATCTGGTACATCCGACCAGCCGCGAGCCGGATCGAAGGCGTTTGATCGCCAGTTCGCCGCCCTCGTCGGATCCGCATTCCGGACACGCGCCGATAACTTCGTCGTCCGTTTCGTCGGCTTCCTCGGCCTTGCAGAGTGGACACCCGTGGACGTACGAATTCCGCCCGGCGAGCATCTTCACTGACCGCAGATCGTGCTCCTCGCACACCTCGTCGATGACGGTCGGTTCACCCTGACTCGGCAACGGGAGCGTATACTCACAATCCGGAAAGCCATCACACCCGACGAAATAGGATCCCCGCCTAGACTGTCGGATAAGAAGATCGTTCCCGCACTCCGGGCATGGGCCGAGTGTCCGATCGGCCTTCATGGATTCGCGAAGGTGTTCCCCGATATCGTCGCGTGAATCGTGGAGTTCGTCGAAAATTTCGGCGAGCATCTCTCGCGACTCTGCCGTCACGTCGTCGAGCGAGGATTCGCCGTCCGCGATGGCCTGCATGTCTGCTTCGAGCTGGGCGGTCATTTCGTCGTCGACTATGCGGTCGGCAAACCGTTCCGCCGCGTCGACCACGGCCATTGCCAGTTTGGTCGGTCTCGGTGGGTCCCCCTCGATGTAGCCCCGGTCGTAGAGTTTCTGGAGCGTGTTGTGGCGTGTCGATTTCGTCCCCAGTCCAAGGTCGGCCATAAGTTCGATGAGACGCGACTGCCCGTACCGACGGGGTGGTTGGGTCTCCTTGGCCTCGATATCGGTTTCGACGACGTCGAGAACCTGTCCTTCCTCGACGTCCGGAACCTGCGTTTCGGTCGCGGAGAAATACGGATACACTTCGTGATATCCGGGGTCGACGAGCCGTTTCCCGTTGGCCTTGAGGAGACACCCGTTGGCATCGACGACGACCCGGAGGTGTTCCCACGTGGCGGGTTCGGCGACCGTCGCGAAAAAGCGCCTGACTACAAGTTCGTAAACCTCCCACTCGTCGGCAGAGAGGTCTGCTCGTCCCGGGATTTCGCCGGTCGGGTGGATCGGTGGGTGGTCTGTCGTCTCTTCGTCCCCCGCAGTCGGTTCGATGGTCTCAAGGTCGAGCACCGTCTGCGCCGGTTCGTCGAACGGCGGATGCCCGAGGAATTCCTCGAGGAGGGCTTCGGGATCTAGATCGTCGGGATAGACGGTGTTGTCCGTGCGTGGATAAGTGATATAGCCGGCGGTGTACAGTTCTTCGGCGATACTCATGGCTCGCTGTGCCGAGTACCCGATAGATCCGGCGGCACGGATGTATTGCGTCGTATCGAACGGCGCGGGCGGATCGTCGGTCCGAGTCCGGCGTGTGACGGTTTCGACGATCGCTTCGCGCGCACCCTCGAGTTGGTCGTACGTTTCCGTTGCGGCCGCTTCCTCCCAGATCCGTTCGTGCTCTTTGCCGTCTTCGCGATAGAAGTACTGGGCATCGAATGTCGACCCGTCGGCCAACAGTTCGGCGAAGAGTTCCCAGTATGGATCGGGTTCGAACGCCTGAATTTCGCGTTCGAGATCGACGATGATTTTTAGCGTCGGCGACTGGACACGTCCGACCGAGATAAAATCTTCACCGAGTTGCTTCGCCGACAGTGACAGAAATCGAGTCAGGGCCGCACCCCACAGGAGATCGACGATCTGCCGTGCCTCGCCTGCCGCCGCAAGCTGGAAGTCGAGATCATCTGGGTCTGCGAAGGCGTTTTTCACCTCGTTTTCCGTGATCGACGAAAACCGCACGCGCTGAATAGGCACGTCCGTCACCTCGTCGATGAGTTCGTAGGCTTCTTTCCCGATAAGTTCGCCTTCCCGATCGTAATCGGTTGCGATTACCGCCTCGTCGGCTTCCATCGCCAGCGAACGGAGCGTTCGGACGATGTTTTCCTGGGTTGGCGTTTTGACGACCTCGGCGTCGACCAGTTCAACGGGTTCGACGTCCCGCCAGTCCCCGTATTCCGACGGAAAGTCGACGCCGACGACGTGCCCGGAGAGACCGACACACCTGGTATCGCCCCAGCGATAGATGTTGACACCGTTTCGACGCTCGACCGAAGCACGTCCGTCACTCAGGATGTCTGCGATGCGACGGGCGGCGTTGTCCTTCTCGGTGACGATAAGTTCCACGTTGGGCAGGACTAGGTCGACTCAGTTTTTCAACCTTTCGTCGACTGTGACGAGTCGAATGACTGCGTCGTCCGACGAAAACCCCCGATGTCGCAAAGCCTACACCGCTGGAATACCTCCACCCACGAGGAGGAGTTCGAGTGGCAAACCGGGACGCCCGCATCGATATGACCGCGGGATCGATCACGCCAAAACTGTTTCATCTGGCGTGGCCACTCGTCGTCGGTAACCTGTTACAGACGCTGTACAACCTGGCCGACATGTTCTGGGTCGGTCGCGTGAGTGCGGAAGCCGTCGCTGGCGTGTCCCTCATGTTTCCGCTGACCTATCTCTTCATTTCGACTGCGATGGGTCTGTCGGCCGCCACGGTCGCGCTCATTTCCCAGCACGTAGGAGCGAACAACGACCGATTAGCGGACAAAGTCGTCGCTCAAACGCTCCTGTTTGCCATCGTGATTTCGCTGATTCTCGCCATCGGCGGATTTCTCGGCAGACACTGGATACTCGAGACGATCGGCGCGCGTGGACAGGTGTTCGTTGAGGCCCTCGTCTACATCGAAGTGATATTCGCCTCACTCCCGCTTACCTTTCTGTTCTTCGCGTTTCGGTCGTCGCTGCGCGCGGCCGGTGATACAAAAACGGCCATGTGGCTCATGGTCATCTCCGCAGGATTCAACGTGATACTCGATCCATTCCTCATTCTCGGCTGGGGACCGTTTCTCGCGTGGGGGACCCGTGGTGCGGCCATCGCGACGTTCGTCTCCAGGCTCCTCGCAACCGTGGTCGGCCTGTACATATTGCTCCGAGGCGACTGGGGCATCCAGCTCCACGTTGGAGATCTCCGGCCCGATCCAGGCGTCCTGCGCCAACTGTTTGCGGTTGGATATCCGGCAACGCTGGACGGTTGGGCACGATCTCTCGCAGCCGTCGTGATGGCAGCACTCGTGGCGCCATTCGGAACGGCACCGATCGCCGCCTTCGGAATCGGCGTCAGACTCATGTCGACGTCGTGGACGATTTCTGGGGCTATCGGGCAAGCTGCCGCAACTGGGGTCGGGCAGAACCTCGGCGCAAAGATGCCTGATCGAGCCGCCGAGGTGAACTGGAAGGGGACGGGCGGAACGATGTCGATACTCTTCGGGATCGGTGGCCTGGTCTGGGTGTTCCCCGACGTTGCAATGCGGATTTTTATCGCCGATCCGGCAGTCGTCACCGAAGGGGTCGTCTTTCTCAAAATCGTTGCCCTGACGTGGGCGTTCTTCGGCGGGCTGATGGTCATTCAGGGGTCGTTTCGGGGGGCTGGAAGTACGAAGATCGCAATGGTGCTCTCGTTGCTCTCGCGGTGGATCTTCCGGGTGCCGCTCGCGGTCGTTCTAGCCTTCGGCTGGACGGTTACCGTCCCCGTCGTCGGCGTCACGGTTTCGGCACTGGATTGGGGAGTCGAAGGCCTGTGGTGGTCGTATGCTGTCGGCGCTGTCGGCTCGTTCCTGGTGGGGGTGGTGTGGTTTCTCCGCGGCACCTGGACGGAAGGCGTTATCGAACGATCGACCCCCGGTGAAACGGAGCAACCGAACGGGTCGGACGTCGACGGCGTGGCGAGACCCGAACTCGACCGTATCGAGCCCGACGAGACCCACGACTGAATCGTCGCGGGTCGACATCGTTGGAATCGACCAGGTGAGAACAGTCCGACTGTCAGACCGTCACCGATCGGACCGATCGGTGCGGACCGTCAATTGATAGCAAGTCTAGTCAGGATTCCGACAGTCGTTCCTCGAGGAGTTCATTAACGGTACCCGGATCAGCGCTGCCGCCCGTGGCCTGCATCACTTGGCCGACGAGAAAGTTTAGCGCCCCGGATTCACCGGCGTGATAGTCTTCAACAGCGTCGGGGTTCTCCTCGATCGTTTTTTCGACAGCTGCCTCGACCTCGCCACCGTCGGTCTTCCCCAGGTCTTCGTCGTCGACGATCGTGTCAGGATCGAGTCCATCGTCGAGCATTCGGCGGAGGACGACCTCCTCGGCGTTTTTTACAGTTATTTCCTCCTTGGCGACGAGTTCGACGAGTCGAACGAACTCCTCAAGACGGTCCTCGACGTCGTCGATGGTCCGGTCCCGGTAGTTGAGCTCACCGAGCAGATTGTCGGCTACCCACGTTGCCGCGAGGTCGGGATCGAACGTCGCGGCGATATGTTCGAAGAAATCGGCGACTTGTTTACGCGATGTGAGTTTCGAGGCGGATTCCGCATCGAGGCCGTACTCGGTGCGAAATCGTTCCCGTCGCGCGTCCGGAAGCTCGGGTATGTCTATTTCTTCCTTCCAGTGACGAACGCGAAGCGGGGGCAGATCGGCCTCAGGGAAGTACCGGTAGTCCTTTTCTGCTTCCTTCGACCGCATCGAAACCGTGATACCCCGAGATTCGTCCCAGTGCCTGGTTTCCTGTTCGACCTCTCGGCCCCGTTCGATGGCGTTCCGCTGTCTCGTTTCCTCGTAGGCGAGCGCTTTCTGTGCCCCCTTGTGACTCGATATATTCTTGACTTCGGTGCGGTTGGCTCCCGCGAGGATGTCGTCGTCGAGGCTCCCGTCGTCATTTACCTTCGTCGCGTCGACGATCGAGAGGTTGGCGTCTACACGGAGGCTCCCGTCCCTCGTCGCGTCGAAGACGCCAAGGTATTCGAGCACCTCCTCGAGTTTCGAAAGGAATGCTCGAACCTCGTCCGGGCCGCGAAAGTCCGGTGCGGTGACGATCTCCATGAGTGGCGTCCCGGCCCGGTTGTAATCGATCAAGGTGTATTCGGCCGTATCGATTGCACCGCCGGCGTGCGAGAGGCTTCCGGGATCCTCCTCGAGGTGTGCACGTTCTATCTCTACGGTTCGGTTGTCGTCGGCGACCCGAAACTCCAGCTCACCCCCGTCACAGATAGGGGCGTCGTATTGGGTTATCTGGAAGTTCTTGGGGAGGTCGGGGTAGTAGTAGTTCTTCCGGTGAAATCGGGTTTGCTCCGGGATCGACGAACCGAGTGCCTTGCCGACCTTCACTGCCGCCTCTACGGCCGATTCGTTGAGCACGGGGAGCGCACCCGGGAGGCCGAGGCAGACGGGGCAGGTGCGCGTGTTCGGCTCCTCGTTCTCGGCTGACGCCGTCGAGCACCCACAGAAGATTTTTGTCGCCGTCTCGAGCTGGACGTGCACCTCGAGACCGATAACCGTCTCAAGATCCCGCGTTGCGGCGGTTGTGGTACTCATTACGTTGATTCAGTTCGTCTGAGCGCTAAAGTGTGACGAACGACGAGGACGGCGCACAGAGTCGTTGGTCTACGGATCGTTGTGGGGAGAAGGAACTTAACCCCTGACTGCCAACTGACACCACCAACTGATGCTGTTGATACTGTGTGTCGACCTCGACGACGATCTCGGACGAAAGACTGGGTTCGACACCCCTGTCATCGGCCGGGACGAAGTCGAGGCGGCAGCCGTCTCCCTCGCGAACTCGGATCCCGAGGATTCCGACGTCAACGTTTGTTTTCAGGGCGTCCACCTCTACGACACCATCGAAGACGAGTCCGTCGAGGTGGCGGTCGTCACGGGGTCCGAACGGGCCGACGTCGCCGCAAACCGGAAGGTAGGCGAGGAGGTGGATACCGTACTCGCGTCACTGTCGACGGGGGAAGACGTCAAAGCGCTGGTCCTGACGGACGGCGCCCAGGACGAGTCAGTACTCCCAGTCATCCGCTCTCGCGTCCCGATCGACGGCGTTCGCCGAGTCGTGGTGCGTCAGGCACAGGATCTCGAGTCGATGTACTACACGTTTAAACAGCTCCTTGCGGATCCCGAGACCCGCGGAACGATTCTCGTCCCGCTCGGTATTCTTCTATTGATATACCCTGCAGCGATTTTCGTCGAGCAGCTCGGGCTCCCCGGGTCCGCTCTCGGGTTGACGTCTGCGCTGCTGGGCTTGTACGTCCTCTTCAGGGGCCTCGGTCTCGAGGAAACGGTCGACGAAACCGTCGAGCAAATTCGGGTGGGTCTCTTCGGCGGCCGGGTCCAGGTCATCACGTACATCGTGGCCCTGGCGTTGATTGTCGTCGGCGGTGTCGGCGGCATTGAGGTTATCGAGACAATCTCGGATCCGACGGTGGTGGAAACGGCCGCTGGGTTCGTCTTCGGTGCCGTGCAGTGGGGCGCAGCCGCCGGCGTCGTCGCCGCAATCGGACACATAACGGACGCTTATCTTGACGGATCGTTTCGATGGCGACACCTCAATGCCCCATTTTACGTCCTTTCGATCGCAATCGTTCTGCACGGAACGAGCGCGTACTTCCTCTCGCTGCCATTCGCCACGCTGTCGTATCTCGCCGTAACGCTCACCACCGGGACCCTGCTCGGCCTCGCAAGTACGCTCGCGTTCGCAGTCGCAGAACAGCGGTATACACGTGGTACGAGACCGACGGCATAGGGGTGAAAGGCTTACCATCCCTCTGATCGACCCCCCTCCCCCCGGCAGTTCACGGACGAATTGCGATGGCATTGACGCCGGGTGTGCCGAGCGAACGCTTACGCCATCCGTCGCCATCGTTTATCAGGAACGTGCCGGGCTCGGTCACGACGTATGTGGCAGGACCCACTGCCACGTCCGCAATACGTTCCGAGGTCGGGAATCCGTCAGCGACGACCCACCCCTCGCCCCGTTGCTCGTACAACTCCTCACCCCCTGCGAATCCGGCCTCATCGCCGATAGCAACAGTTCGGACGGGCTCCCCGATGGATGACACCCACCCATTTGCAAGCCGGTAGAGCCCTGCATTGGTCGCTATCGTTGGACCCACGGCAACGTCGAACGCGTTCTCAAGGCCGACGTGTTTGCCATCGAGGCTGTGAACGCCCGACCGAGCAGCGACCAGCCCCACATCGGCGTCGAGAGTTCGGACCTCCCGGATGGACCCGAGCGTGGTCCATTCGCCGTCGAACCGGGCGACGCGTCCGTGGCCGGCGGCCACGAGCCCGTCGCTCCCCAAGTCGACTCCGGTGGCTGGACCGAATCCGGTGGGTTCGTAGGCCTCTGGACGGGTTTCTCTGGAAACTGCCTCCGACTTCGCGAGATAGACGTCTTGATCCGTGGCGACTGCAACGCGTTTCCCATCGCACGAGATGTCCACAACCGCTCCCTGTCGGTCGAGACGGAACTCGCCGACGGCGTCTCCCGCGACGGCAACGCTGACGAGGCCCACCTCGGTGGCGACGAACACTCTTGTTTTGCCCACCCGTTCGGAAAAGACGCGTTTTTCGTCGATACTGTTCCCGTTGCCGGCCATGTGCGATGCAGACTTGCGGACGGTGAAAGGGTTCCGCTCCGGTTTGAGAGTGCCCTCCAACCGAGTCGTCCCGCAATCACTTTCCTTCTGGCCCGTCAGTGCTCGGACATGCAGGTGTTCGGTTCCAGCGGCATCCGCGGTATCGCCGGCGAAGAGCTCACACCACGCTTCGTCTGGCGGGTCGCTGCCGCTGCAGGGACGGTCCTGGACGTCGAGTCGGTGATCCTCGCCCGGGATACCCGAACGACCGGACGTCTGTTTGCGGATGCCGCAGCGAGTGCGCTCGCGGCCATCGGGTGCGACGTCCACCGACTTGGTGTCGTTCCCACGCCCGGCGTTCAGGCCTACGCCGCCCGTCACGGCATGCCGGCGCTCGTGATCACGGCTAGTCACAATCCGCCGTCCTACAACGGTATGAAGGTCGTCGGGCGCGACGGCGTGGAACTCACCACCGATCGACTCGAACGCATCGAATCTCGATTGCTCGGTGACGACGTTACGCTCGTCGGGTACGACCGGGTAGGGGAGACCCTGTCGATCGAGGGCGTAACGGACGCATACGTCAAAACCGTCCTCGATTCTTTTGACGGCGAGACGCGTCGGGCGATCCGGGCGGCCGACCTGACCGTCGCGTTGGATCCCGGTCACGGTGCCGGCTGTCTCACGAGCCCGACCTTCTTCCGGAACCTCGGCTGCGACGTCGTCACGGTCAACGCCACTCCCGACGGCCACTTTCCGGGTCGAAATCCCGAACCAGTAGCCGACTCACTCGCAGACCTCCGACGGCTGGTCCGTACAACGGGAGCGGACCTCGGTATCGCACACGACGGGGACGCCGATCGATCGATGTTCGTCGACGAAACCGGTTCGCACATCGACGGTGACGCCTCACTCGCGGCACTTGCCGAGGCCACCCTCCAAGAGGGGGATACGGCCGTCGGCGCCGTCAACGTGTCACAACGATTAGTAGACGTTGCAAATGCGGCAGATGCGACGCTCGAGTTGACTCCCATCGGAAGCAGCTACATCATCTCGAGGATCCGTGAACTGGAACGAGATGGAGAAGCTGTCACAATCGCAGGCGAAGGCAACGGCGGTATTCTCTTTCCCGAGTACCGAATCGCCCGTGACGGCGCGTATACGGCAGCTCGGTTCCTGGCGCTGGTCGCCGACCGTCCCGCAAGCGAGGTAGTCGGGCCTCATGAGGAGTACGCGAACGTCCAGATCAACCTACCGTACCGATCGAAGAGACAGCGAGACGTAATGTTGGATGCGGCAGCCGAATATGCAACGGAGGCGTCGGGAGAACTCACTACTATCGACGGCTTTCGCATCGATTACGGGGACGCGTGGGTGCTGGTCCGTCCGAGCGGAACGGAACCGCTGGTCCGATTGTACTCGGAAGCCCGGGACATCGATCGGGCGCGTGCGGTTATCGAAAAGTTGCGCGAGCCCGTCGAATCGGCACGAAATCGATCCGGGTGAGTAACCCGTCGCCGTAGGTCGGCTTACAGGTCGTTGGGGGCCGGAGCGGACTCGAGAACGCGTTCGAGCCGGTCGATGGAGCGTCCGACGGATTCGAGGTCCGCTTCGAGCGTACCTTCTTCGATGCGGGCTCGCTCAGCGTCCGTCAATTGGTCACGTGCAACTGCGGCGGTACGGAGTTGTTCGTACTCGTCCCGATTGGCCAGCTGACGAACCGTCCGGAGAGTCGCGACCGTTTCGTCCTCCGCAAACCGATCCACGATCGAAACGAGTTCATTCACCAAAAATCGGAGCTCAGCTGCGGGTGGTGGCGGCCACTCAATCGTAAGCGGCTCTGCAGTGAGGCGATCGACGTACGTTCGATTGGTCGCGATGCGACGCTTCAGAAGATCGGCATCGTCTACATAGTGGTCGAGTTTCGAACGCGTGTACTCGGAAAACTCTACGAGTTCGTCGAGCGTATGCTCCCCGGCGGCCTCCGTCCGGACGTATTCGAGCAGATCTTCGGGGGGAGAATCGAACGGGACGAGCGGATACTGTTCCGTCGTCTCGATGAAGGTCAGGACCCGTCGCGCCGGCGATTCTCGACGAAAAGAAGCGAACGAATCCTCGACCGCATGATTGTATGTCTCAATCGGATCGCGGAGAACTTCAACGGGCGCGTCGAGATCCGCCTCTGCGAATCGCCGCAGTCGACGGAGATCATCACGCTTCGTGTCTAGTTCTTCGAGCCGTCTGCGAAGGTCGCGATACGCCGTCCGGTATGACTCCCGCGCCGACTGCAGAATCTCGTATCGTTCCGTATCCGTCCGGAGCGGCTCGAGTTCGTCCCTGGCAGCCTCGAAATCCCGCTTCGAGAGCGAACTCGTCACGCTATCAGTTTTGACCGTCTCAGCAGCTTCCTCGATGGTCGACGCGTGTGGGACGCTATCAGGGATCGCCGACAGCGTTTCGGCCAGGTCATCGCGGAATTTGACGTACCCCTCGAAGTCGTCGAAGTCAGTGGCCCGGTCCTCCCAGCGGTCGAAAACCGTGGTTATCTTCCGGTAGGCCTCGGCAACAGTCGTGAGGGATTCGACGTCGGGTTCGGCGTTTTCCCGTACGTCTTCGACCGTTTTTCGGGCTTCTTCGAGCCTGTCGACCGGATCCTCACTCGTCGTAGATGTCATCTGGGTCAAAGACCGGATCGTCGATCACGTCGCCCTCGATCGTGCGAAAGAAACAGGACTCATATCCCTTGTGGCAGGCCCCCCCTTCTTGGTCGACGAGGTACAGGAGCGTATCGGCGTCACAGTCGACTCGAATTTCTCGAATCTCCTGAATGTGACCGCTCGTCCCGCCTTTCTTCCAGAGCTCCTGTCTGCTGCGGGAGTAATAATGGGCCACCCCTGTTTCGCGGGTCCGATCGACGGCCTCCCTGTTCGCGTACCCGAGCATCAACACCCGTTTGGAATCGTAATCCTGTGCGATGGCCGGAAGTAAGCCTGCCGAATCGAACTCGAGGTCCACGATAGAATCGTGACGGTCGCTCATATCAGCCCTGGGTCCCAATCGTGTATAGGCCTTTTCGTGGTTTGGTCACCACCGATTCGAGCCGGGTCGAACGCCCTCACGCGAGTTCGATGGTTTCGGAAATCAACTCGACGTATTCGATATCAGTTATCTCGTCGGACTTGAACTGTTCGGCCCACTCCGGGTCGACGTAAAAGGACCCGAATGGATCGCCGTCCTCGGTGTTGGCGAACGACTCAAATCGTTCAATATCGATGTCATGTTCGTCGTATATGCCAGCAAAGGACCCGGCGATTACCGCTACGTCGTCGACGAGGTCGTCCTCGGTTTCGGCTTCAGTTGTGTATTCGAGTTCAAGGACCTCCTCATTCCACTCGAGAGTCTCGATTGTAACCATACCCACCTCAAGTCGTTCGATCAGATCGTCTCGAAACGCTCCGCGTCCGTCATCAGCGGCATCGGAATCTCCATTCGTATCCCCATCGTTGTCGTCACCTTGGGAACATCCTGCCAGGGTCGTCGCAACTGCGGTACCAGCGATCGTCAAATACCGTCTCCGTATCATGGTTTTGCTTCCTATACCTGCCTGATAAACGCACCGTTCTACCGATTCATTGACCCCTGTCAACACGGTCCGTGTAATTTCACCACATCCACTGATAGCACACGATTTCTGCGATCTCGATTCGAACAACCGTCCGGAAAGTTTTTTCGACCGACGTGCAGCTGGAATGATGAGGTTACCGTCGATACGCCTCGAACTCGATGCCGTACCGCAGGAAATACACCGTCCCGATCGTTCCCACAAGGGCTGCGATGGAGAATGCGACTTCCGGACTCGCGAACTCCCAGAGTGCACCACCAATGGCCGCACTCGGGATGACGATCGTATTCCGTACGAGATAGTACGTACCAGTCACTCGTCCACCGGCTCCTCGTTCCGCTGGTCCAACGATCAGCGCCTTATGGGTGGGGAGCCCAGCAAAACGTACTCCAGAAAATGCGAATACCATCACCAGTGCGGCCGCGTTTGCGGGTGCATTGATTAGAAGAATCGGGAAGATTGCATACACGGCAAATCCGAGTGCAACGACCGGTTTGAGACCCACGTACTCTGCGAGTTTCGCTGCAGGGGCCATCACGAGTAACGCCACGAGCATTTCCACGCCGAGGAGGTATCCGAAAAAGGACGCCGGTGATAGCGTAACATCGTAGGAGAACGCACCCAGGGAAATCGTCGCGTCGAAACCGACCTGCAGGAACCGGGTGACCACCAGCACGAAGAACACGTACACCATCCCGTTCGCAAATCGAACGAGTGTATCCCCGATCAGAAGCGGGCGTAGGGGATCAGGCATATCTCGAAGGTCCTGGCGGATAGCATCGACGCCCCCGAACGTGTCTCCAAACGTGTCCATCGAGCTATCGTAGAGGAGATGTTGAACGGCCGTCCCGATGACCCCGAAGATGACGGCGACGAGGAGGACGAACTGGAAGCTGACCGTAAAATCCGTACGCAGGCCGATCAGGATTGCGGCAAGAACGGGACCGACCAGAAAGGCAATCCGGCGAAACGTTTCGGTCGTGGCGAATCCCGTAGCGAGTCTCGACGGAACGGTGGCCTGCTTAACAATCGCATACGAGGCCCCCAGGCCAAAGGATTTCCAGGCCTGTGCGAGCACCAGGCCGACAAAAATCCACACCCACGGCTGGATAGCGATACCCGCAATCTCGATCCGTCCGATTCCGGGTGCAACGAGCCAGATGATAAACCCGAGCGTCGAGAGCAATCCGAACACCGTCAGGGCATATCGCGATCCGACACGATCAGAGATCGCGCCACCTGGGTAGGGAAACGCAGCCGCTAGGACGTTCCCAAACGTCCCGAATAGTCCGACGACGAATCCGGTCGCTCCCAGGGCGACCATGTATTCGGGGAGGAATCGGTTGGTCATCTGAAAGGAGAGACTGAAGGCGAACATCGCAATCGACAGGACGAGTACGTCGCGTTGGAGCGCGAAGAACTGCCGAAACGCGTCGATCGGCCCTGCAGCGGTCCGCCTTTCGGATGCCATACCTCACAGTGGTACCACGTGACACAAAGCTATTCGTTCGAATTGGGGTCTGCAACGATTGTTGAGGAGAAATTGCCTAGAGGGTTCGGGGTTGGCCAACCAGGTTGGACGCTGGGCCAGTGTCGGAACTCCGAACCGGTCATCCGACGAGGGTAATCGGACGGTCGGCGGAAAGCATGACGTCCCGGACGGTGCTCCCAAGGAGGACTTTCCGGACTGACGACCGCTTTCGACCGCCCATAACGATCGTATCTACGTCAAGATCGTCGCCGGTTTCGAGGATTTTACGTTCGACTTCGCCACCGATCGCGACTCGTTCGACCGAAACTCCGGCGTCTTCGAGGGAATCGGCGGCCTGGACGGCCGCGTCGATCTCGTCGAATTCGTGGGGTGGTGCACCTTTGTAATCGAGGTGGGGAAACACGTATAACACGGTCGCGGAAACCTCTGCTGCCGCGTTGGGAAGGGTAGTCACGTATCTGGCCTGGGCGAGAGCACGATCGACATCCCGATCGACGGATACGAGAACTTCGTACGATCCAGTTCCCAAGGTGACCTCTTTTCCAGTAATGGTGACGGGTTTGTCGGTCGAGATCATTACCTCGTACACCGTACTCCCGAGCAACACCTGCGCCATTCCCGATCGTTTCCGGCCACCCATGACGATTTCGTCGACATCCAGGTTGTCTGCTACCTCGGATATTGTTTCAGCTACGGGGCCGCCCTCGACGGACCGGGTAACGTCGAGTTCAATCTCCTCGAGGAGGTCTACGACTGCGACGGCCGAGTCGACGTTCGAGAATTCCTCGTCTTCGTCGGATATTGCTCCCAAAGAGCTAACGTGGAGTACCGTTACCTTGTATTCGCCATCCACATCGGTGAGGCGTTCGACGTATTCAGCCTGGCTTATGGCACGATCAACGTCACGATCAACCGGAAGAAGTATTGTGTACATTACACCGTTAAGTACGCTCCGACTGGCAAAGACCGAACCCGTTGTTCTCATTGAGTGAGAACGAGGTTGCACCACCGGCCAGAGTAGACGGTATTTCATCCGAATTCGATCAACCTCGAACCCGGCGATCCACGTTGAAAACGAACGGCTTTTCCAAACCTGTAACCAGACCATTAATATGGTCGCTCTCCAGCTGTTCGGCATCAACCCGCTCGGCGATCAGATCCTGGGAATGGTCCTCATCATGTTGGTCATCGCACTGGGAATCTACATCGGCGTTCTGATGGCCCTCCAGACGTTCTTCGATTCCTCTACCTGGGAGGATTCCCCGAAATCCAACACAGAATGAACGGTGCGACGGATATATCGGTAAGTACTCGATCTACAGTTGCGAGTGGACACTCCTGCGGGGCGTGTAACTGCGAGTTCAGCACGAGCGGTCGCTTCCCTTGATTCGAGGAATTGCTCGCAGCAAAATGCGCCGACCGGGATTTGAACCCGGGCCATGAGCTTGGAAGGCTCAGGTCCTACCACTAGACCATCGGCGCTCGGACGTTTCACCGACGAATACACCGATGACGGCGTCCAAGTCGTTGTTGGAACTAGCCTAATAAGGGCCTTTCCGTTCGCTTTCGGGTCGCTACTCAGTCCCTTCGACGACTGCATAGCAGTTCCCGCTCGAAATCCGCGATGAAACGACCTCAAGATCGCTGGCTGCAAGGTCACTATCGAATTCACTGGGGGAATAGATGTGATAGTACCGCGGAACGGTTTCGCCATCCGGGAGGGTCCAGTCGATGGTCGTGTCAAATCCTGTCTCGGCGTCGGTATCTACCTCGAATCGGTCGTGAGCGGTACTCCACGAACTTACGAGTCCTGTACCCGCCGAATCGAGCACCCGTGCGAGTTCGTCAAGGCTCCGAATCCGAAGCTCCCTGGATGGAAGGTGGTGGATCGTGGCTACGTACAGCGCCAGCGACACCCGATGGTCAGCCAGCGGGAGGTTCGATGCGTCGCCGACCACGTACCCCGCCGTTGGCACTCGTCCACGTGCGAGCGTACAGAGCCTCGAACTTGCGTCAATGCCGATGACGAAGTCCGCATGGTCGACCAGCAGCTCTACGTGTCGACCGTTCCCACACCCGACATCCAGGGCCGTATCCACGTGGCGGCCCTCGCAGAACGACTCGACCTCGGGCCAGGGGTAGGCTCGAGTTTCGGCGAAGTGATGGGCAATCTCCTGATACGTTCTACGGACGTCGGATCGATTCACCATCAGAGCACCGTCAGGATGGCGTACGTGACGACGAGCATGATCGTCGAATGTTTGACGCCCGCCTTGATCGTGCCGCGACTCATCATCCCCGCGACGAGACCGGAAAGGGTCGATTGAAGGAGTGCCGCATGAAAGAATACCAGCTGATAGGAATCTGCGTCACTTGCGTCGAATTGCAGGAATCCGGGCGTTTCCGCGGCGCCATTGACAGCTCCCGCTTCCACCCCTGACTGTGGGAGATTCGGGATGAGGACCGAATCCAACGAAACGATGACGACAAGAAACACGAAGAAAGAAACGTATATGACAACCAGGTATGTCATCATTTCCTGTCGGCGGAGCCTCGCCAATCTCCTGTCCGAGCGGGCCTGGTCGGCCGCGATGCGCAACACTGGAGCAATTTCGTTGGACGCGTGCATTGCGTTCGTCAGGAGCGTGACCACGCGAGTAATCGACGGCGTTCGGACGCGACTTTCAAACCTGGTCAATGCCTCCGAGACGCTCGCCCCGAGTTCAATGTCTCGCCAGATTCGATTGATTTCCGTATCAAGCCGACCGACATCGCTCCGCCGAACGCGATCGAAGGAGGAAACGATGGAGATGCCGGCTTCGTTGAGACTTGCAAGACGTTCGAGGAAGTCCGGGACGGTCTCCTCAAGCCGCCTGAGTCGGCGTTGACTTATTTCGTATACGAGTCCGTACACCGCGAAGACGAACACCACCGCCTGTACGATGTGATCGTCGAGCATTCGGTAGTCGATCGAGCCGTCGGCGATGACTGGAGGAAACCGATACATCGTGATGATCGTCGCAACGGGAACGACGACGTACAGCACCAGTTCGGGTCGATCGAGTGCCGACTGAATCGGGGTGGCGAACACGCCTTTGATCGATCTGACCGATCGGTAGGCCGTCAGGCGGCCATGATTTGCCGCAGAGAACTGGTGGGTAAAACCACTGCCCGACCGAAATTCTGGATTTTCGGCTCCCCGAGTTTCGTCGACACTGAGGATTTCTGCTGTGTCGCGCGTGGCTCGGAGGGGCTGGGTGACTTCACTCAAGTATGCGAGGAAAATGACGTTCCCTGCAGGCAACACGAGGTAGGTGATTAGCTGTATCAACAGGAGTGTATCTCCGGCAACCAGTCCGATGACGAGGAGAATCGTTATCAGAAACAGGAGACCTGCCACGACGACGGTGACGTACATTTCGGCCGTCGTGGCCAACACGTCGAGGATTTCTCGTTGTTGCTCTTCAGCCTCCTCGCGATAGCGTTCGTACTCACCCCGCAGGTACTCTGACATATTTCGCCCACTTTGAAGGACGCTCGTCATATTCTCCGCGAACCGTTCGAACTGCTCTGATGGCGTTCGGTCCGCGAGATCCTGGACGGCAGTCACGAGGTCTACGTTGAAGACGTCAAGGTTCCGTACCCCGGTGCTCATTTCGTCTGCAGCTTCACCGAATACATCCTTGTTACGAGCAAGGGCCCGCATGACGTCCGGAAACGACATTCCACCTCGAGACAGTGCATAGACGAATGCGACCATCTGTGGCATCCCTGCGTCGATCTGGCGGCGTCTCGTATCCCCCCGGATCGACGGAATCTGCCACCGGATCAAAAAGACGACGGTTGCACCGATCGCTCCCGAAAGGCCACTGGAAAGGAGTAATACGAGGAATACAAAGACGTCAACGGATCCGAGGGAGTCGCCAGAGAGCAGGACGACAGTCGTGGCGTCGACGACCTCCAGATACGAAAGCAAGAACAAGATTCCACCACCCAGATACACTCCGAGAACCGCGCCGGTAATCGCGCCACCAAACGTATATACGTAGGTTTTCACGACGTATTCTCGATAGGGCGTACCGATGCCGGCAGCGCGCAGAGTACGTTCCCGTTCGGGGTCGATATCGATCGTGGTACCCTCGAATACCCTGTACCCCACTCGAGAGAACAGTCCATCCAGCCGCTGGCTGTAGGGGGCCCAGACGAGGATCCCGATGACGCCGATCGCAAACACGAGCGGAACGGCTCGAAGCATCGGTTATTCGGGGCTCTGTGTTGGTGGCTGATCGGCGTCGATCTGTTCGATGACGCCGGTCGGATCCGCGTAGTACCGATTGATCATCGCGGTAAACTGTTCGTACTGGTCGATTTCGCGCTCCCAGAGCCATTCGAGGAACGTCCGACGACGCTGCATCTCCCGGAGGAGTTCCGACTGCGACCATCCGCGTTCTTCGGCGATTTCGTCGAGCAAGTTCTGATTTCCTTCCTGGATCGTGTCGTCGCTCGATTTCCACTCGAAGGCAGTCGCGTAATCGAGTTCACCCGTGCGCTGGTCGATACCCTCGATCTCCGCGATGGCGCCGGCGCGACGGACTCGTTCCCCGCCGGAACGGGCCAAAGTCTGGACACAGAGTACGTCGAGCGACTGGACCATTGGTCGTGGAACGTTGATCGGCTCGTTTTCAAGCCGATTGATAACCGTCTGGACCGAATCCGCGTGCATGGTCGACAGGGTGGTATGCCCCGTGTTCATGGCCTGAAACAGCGTGATTGCTTCCTCGCCGCGAACCTCACCCACGATGATGTATTCGGGGCGATGTCGGAGTGCCGATCGAAGCAAATCGAACATCGTGACGTCGGACCCCTCGTCCAGTCGCTCCCGGGTCACACACGAGAGCCAGTTGTCGTGATACAGCGACAGTTCCCGCGTGTCCTCTATCGTAATGAGCTTTGAACGCGGCGGGATGAACATCGAGATGGCGTTCATCGACGTGGTCTTCCCGGAGGCGGTCCCGCCGGCGAAGATCACATTTTTGTTGTGTTCGATTGCAAGCCACAGGTACGCCATCTGCTGGAGGGAGTACGTTTCGTACTCGAGCAGATCGATCGGCGTGAACGGCTCGTCGCTGTATTTTCGAATCGTGAACGCCGATCCACGCGGGGTGACTTCCTCGCCGAGTGCGAGTTCCGCTCGCGAGCCATCCTGGAGCGTGGTTTCGATCACCGGGCTTCCGACCGAAACGTGCCGTCCGGATTGTTGAGCGAGCCGAACGATATAGGTGTCCAGGTGTTCTTCGCCGAAGGAGACGTTGGTCTCGATGTCCTGGTAGTCGTCGTGATAGACGTACAGTGGTATGTCGTAGCCGTCGCAGGATATGTCTTCGATGTTCGGATCATGCATGAGCGGATCGATGCGTCCAAATCCACGAAAGAGGCGATACAGGTAATAAAACAGGCGATAGAATCCCACGACATCAACCTGGACACCGTACTGTTCCAGTCGACGGCGCAACTCGTCGCGTAGAACCGTTTCAGGTGTTCCTTCGTGTCGCTCGTACAACAACGGCGTCCGGACGTCGTCGTAGAGCATCTCGATGAGTTCGGATTCGAACTCGTCCAGTTCAGGCTCGACGACCTGATAGAAATGTTGGTTTCGTTCGTCGTCGTGTGTGATGACGGCGTACGAATACGGTGAGTTGAGCCAGTACCGATCAACCTCTTCACCCGGTAGATCGACGTCCTCGACGATCGGACCGTGCAGCGACGGGTCGTACCACTCGTCGGGGATCTCGAAGCCCCGGAACATTTCTACGGTCCGGACGAGGCGTTCTCGGAGATCTGCAATCGTCCCGTCAGCCGATCGGTCTTGGTTCGCCATGAGTTTCGATACGATCGATCACTCGACGTCGAGTGAATCCGATGCGTATGTTGGAATCTGAGCGAACGTACCTCCCCGAGATATTTAAATCCCTGCGGGGGCCGTCGGTCCACGATAGCGATCGAGTGGCGTTACGTTCATGCCTTCGCACGCTATACATGAAGGTAGACCACCAGGGATGCGGCGTGATTACTTCAAACTGACAGTCGACGGGATCGAATCCCCGCAAGAAAAGCCCACGGTGACGATCGTATACGAGGGTCCATCTGGCGCGATCGAAGACCGACTCCACGATGGGGGCGACTGGCTGGACGAAGACGAAATCGACGTCACGTACCGATTACTCGGTGACCTTGACGATCCGGACGCAAATGGTGTGGTGGCACTTACAAACCGGTTCACTGGGGAATACATTCTGGAACTCAACGTCTCTGCGGATTCGGTCTTCGAGTTCGTGCGGGCGACCGAGGAGTATCACGACGCGACGGGAAACGAAACCATATTCGGAATCGTCATCGAGTCCCAGGACGAGCGCCTCGTCGAATACGACATCTCCACGCTCCTCGTGTACGACGAATCCGGGAACCTGCGGAAACAGCACAGCCTCATTCCAAGCGGCGTCGAACTGTAACGTCCATTCCGATTTCGACAAGCAATCTCAAACTGTACCGCACTCCCACCCCCATTTCTGTACCATAGATGATTGTGCCGCACGCGTGAGCTAAGTTCGGATACTGGGTCAATTTGGATGTTGAGTCAATTCGGGTATCGGGTCAATTCGAATACCAGGCCATAGCAGCTGCTGAGCCGGTGTTCGATGTCTCCCTGTGTGGGAGTCAGAACAGCCCGAGTGGCCGTAGTCGCCCATACACAGCTGTCGATGGAAATTTGACGCCCGAATTGTACCTAGACGAGAGCGGAAACGCTTTTGGGTTGCTCCTCCGAAATCGTCGTATGGACTGGCCACACGATCCCGATAGCGACGAAGGGTCCGAGGGGATGCGCAAGTTCGGACAGGCGACGCTGGCCAAGAAAGTCGACGAGCACGAAGACTTTCCGTTATCGGCGTCGGAGTTCGTCGACGAACACGGCGACGAACCGATCCGGCTCAACCACGAGGAAGTCGTTAGCGTTGCGGAGATATTTGAACACGTCGAACCGGATACGTTCGAGGACATCGTCGACTTTCATCGCGCCGTCGGTCAGGCTATGCGACGGCAGGGCTTGTGGGAAATCGACGTTGAAGCGCATATCTGATTCGCCTTGAGTCCGCGTTCCCTTCGACAGTACTAATGCGGAGTTACGATGAACAGCCTCACCACAGGTTCTACCGCGTAATCGATTACTGATTGTATCATCCCGGATGTCAGAACGGCCAGACACCGCAGTAGTCCACGGGAGATAGCAAGGCAAATACCGACAGGTTTCGAACGGTCGCCCGTGACCAAAGCGCAATTAACGCTCATCCAGATCGACAACTACGGGCCATGGACGGTCACCCCCGAACCCCGACGGGAGGTCGACCTCCAGACGTTACAGTCCCGGCTTTATGCGGACCTATCGCAACTGTTCGGCAACCGGGAGGGCTACGTCTTTTTCACCCGGTTCGACAACATGGTTGCTGTCACCAATGGACTCGGTATGGAGGAACACGAGTTAATTCAAGAATCCGTTGCAAACCGATACCCCGTGACGGTGAGTCTCGGTATTGCCGTCGATTCGTCTCCTGCCACGGCATTGGGAACCGCTACGAGTCATCTCCAGGAGGCAGGGAGTGCCCAGGACCACGCTCGGACGGAAATCCTCCGAGGCGAGCCGATTCCGGACGCCAAACGAACGGACACCGACGTCAACATCGCCCACTTCGACGTCAACGATGCCACCGGGAAATATACCGATCAACTCAACGAGTTCGACTCATTTATTCAGATCGAACAAGGCTACGCCGAGCTGATGCGATACATGCGACGAGCACACGACTCCCTGTCATTTTTCGTCGGCGGAGACAACGTCATCGTCGTGTGTCCGAATATCGACGAGCAAGGCTACGTCGATGCCATCGAACACGTCAGCGAGGCAGTCGGTGTCGAGTTGAAAGTCGGGGTGGGTACCGCTTCGACTGCCCAGGCTGCGGGCATGGATGCAAAGCACGCCCTCGAAGTCTGCCGCGAAGAGAACACCGACGTGGAATTCGCCTGAACGTCCCCAACTCTGTCCAATAATTCCGTGACATATCCGGATATTTAGCCTCGCTCGGTACACGTATCGACAGACACCTTTATATAACGCCCTCCCAATATTTCGGATTGATATGCCACGAAAAATCCAACGACGTGACGTACTCGCGGGTATCGGAACCGCGGGGGTAGTAGGCGTTGCCGGCTGCACCGGTGATGGTGAGGAAGCGGAGGATGACGGGGACACCGGCGACAGTGATTCCGGTGACAGCGGTGGTGACGATGGAGAGGAAGAGGTTTCAGTCGACGTGATCAACGTCATTGGCTACCCCGAAGACGGCAACACGCTGTTTCGAGACTACTACTCGCTGAGTGACGGAAGCGAAGATATCATTGTCCCTGATGGCCTCCGGGACGGCGGCCTCCAGGAGGCAGTCGGGAACCCGATGGAGAACGTTATCGGGACCGCCCCCGCCGCCGGTGGTCCAGCACAGGACGCGTTCAATAGTCTTTTTGAGGAGGAGTACGACGAGGCTCCGGGCGTATTCACCGCCCAGTCGTACGATTCCGTTGCAATCGGCATTCTCGCGAACGTCGCCGCTGGCGAGAACGACGGGACATCCCTCCGGGACCAGATGCGCAACGTGGCAAATCCCGAGGGAATGGAGGTCACGCCCGAGAATTTCGTCGAGGGCGTCGAGGCAGTGGCGGATGGAGAGGACGTCAACTACCAGGGCGCATCGTCCGACGTCAACTTCAACGAAGCTGGTGACCCGGCTAACGCGTCCTACAACCTCTGGGAATTCGACGGGGACGGCGGGACGACAACCACGGACACCCTGAGTTTCGAGGGCGATAATCCGGATGGTGCCGGACCCTCGGCCGATTCCATCGAAGGCGGCTACGGACGAACGGTCGAAATCGGTATCCTCCTCCCCGAGACGGGTAACCTCGCGTCGGTCGGTGGACCCATGATCAATGCTGCCGAGCTACCCGCGACGCAGGTTAACGATTCGGACCTTGATCTTGAGGTAGACACCACCTTCGAAGACACGAATACTGACCCGAACACCGGGATCCAGGCCGCAAACTCGCTGGTCAACGCCGGAATCCCGTTCGTTTGCGGATCGGCATCCTCCGGTGTGAACGTCCCGGTATCGCAGGAAGCGTTCATTCCAAACCAGGTCGTCGGTTGTTCGCCATCTTCGACAGCCCTGTCGGTGACGAACCTCGATGACGACGATTACATCTTCCGGACGGCACCGTCCGACCTGCTCCAGGGTCGCGTGATGGCCCAAGTTGCGTCCGAGCAACTCGGTGCGGAAACCGCCTCTACGCTGTACGTCAATAACGACTACGGCCAGCAGCTTTCCGAGCAGTTCAGCACCGTCTTCGAAGAAGACTTCGGTGGAGACGTGCTCACTCAGGTGGCATACAACCAGAACGAAGACTCCTACACCTCCGTCGTTCAGGAAGCCCTCACGGGTGGAGACTGAGGCAGCAGCCGAGTTCGGAACAACTGCACTCGAGAAATCACATTCGGAATTTTTCGATGACTATATAATCTCCGTTCAGTGGCTACTAGGTCCTCCTGGGTGTCGAGTCACCGTCCAGCGTGGAGTAACAGTCGATCGGAAAAGGGTACGAATCAGCCACCGAGGAAATCCTGTCGGACCTGTTCGTCCTCCAGAAGTGCAGTCCCCTCATCCTCGTACCTGTTCTGTCCATCGACGAGGACGTATCCTCTGTCGCACCGGCGAAGTGCCTCCTTTGCGTTCTGTTCAACCATCAATATCGCCGTCCCATCGTCATTGATCCTATCGATTCTGTCGAACATATCGTCAACGAGATCCGGGGCAAGACCGGCCGACGGCTCGTCAAGCAACAGGAGATCGGGATCTAGCATCAATGATCGACCCATCGCCAACATCTGTCGTTGTCCCCCCGACAGGGTGTCGGCCTGCTGTTCACGTCGTTCTTCGAGGATCGGAAACCGATCGAAAACGGCGTCGATAGCATCCTGCGGTACCTCATCTAGGATGTATGCGCCCATCTCGAGGTTCTCCTTTACGGAGAGGGCGCCAAACACGTTGTCGTTTTGCGGAACGTACCCGATCCCTTCGTAGATGATTTGCTCAGGATCGGTGTTCGTAATGTCGGTATCTGCAAACGTTATCGTCCCACCCATCCGGTTCGTGAGCCCGAACACCGATTTCATCACTGTCGATTTCCCTGCACCGTTCGGGCCGACGATCGTGACGAATTCGCCGTCCATGACGTCCACGTCGACGTCGGAAAGGATCTGCAGGTCACCGTACCCCGCATCCAGGTTCCGGACCTTGAGTAAGCTCTCCTCCCATCGTCTAGTACCTCGTTTTGCGCCACCATTCCGTTCCTCAGTGGTCGATTCGTTCATTACTCGACCTCCCCTCCGAGGTACGCTTCGATGACTTCCTCATTCGAACGAACCTCATCCGGCGTACCCTCCATGAGGACTTTCCCCTGGTGCATCACGATGACGTGTTCGCAGTTATTCATGATGAGGTCCATGTCGTGTTCGACGATGAGGAACGTGTATCCCTCAGCACGTAGTTCGTGAATGTGCTCTAGCAGGCGGGATTCGAGCGAGGGATTGACTCCGGCGAACGGCTCGTCGAGAAGCAACATCGACGGCTCGGTCAACAGCGCACGGGCCAACTCCAGTAGTTTCCGTTGGCCGCCAGAGAGGTTGCCCGCGTATTCGTCTGCGAGATGGTCGATTTCAAAGAATTCGAGCATTTCCCAGCACTGCTCCAAGACCGTTTGTTCCTGCTCAATCACGGACCGACGAGCAATGGGTGCGACAGATCGCCACAGCGTCTCTCCCGTCTGTCCCTTCGGCGCCAACATCATGTTCTCGATAACGGTCATCTCCTTTAGTTCACGGGCGAGCTGGAACGTTCGTACTAGGCCGCGGTTTGCCACCTTGTCTGGCGACAGCCCTGTGATGTCTTCACCATTGAAATACACCGTTCCCGCCGTCGCCTGGTGGACACCTGTAATACAGTTGAATGTCGTCGATTTTCCGGCACCGTTGGGACCGATGAGGCCGGTGAGCGATCCCTCTTCGACCGAAAAACTGGCTCCGTCCACAGCGACAATATTCCCGAACTCCTTGCGGAGGCCTTCGACGCTCAAAGGGATGGCTTTCGGCGTATGTTTTGCAGCCTTTTCGATCTCCGAATCCTGGGTTTCGACGGAGCCTCGATCCTCAATGCCGCCTTCCGTGACGTCCGATGGCCTCGGATCGTCGACGTTCGAGTCACTCATCTGGAATGCCCCTGTCCGACGGGTGACCGCCGTCTGTCGCTGCGGTTGTTCGATCCTCTCGTTTGCTCGTAGGTCGTCGGAGATCGATTGGACTTGCAGGTTCCTTTCGATGGCCGAGAATCCCCTGCGGGCGATTGTGCATGAGGTATACGAGGACAACACCCATAATGACCAACTGTAGCTGTTCCATATTGTCGACTGTGTACATCAGTAGCGGTACGGGATCGATCGATTGAAGCGGCGCAACGGCCTGGCCGAACGTGTCGACGGCGTCGACTTCGACATTTTCTCGAACGATATTTTTGAAAAACAGCGGTCCTCGGAAGAGAAACGCGGCGAAAATGGCACCGCCGACGACGCTCCCAGTATTGGAACCCGCACCGCCGATGATGAGGGCGATCCAGACGAAAAACGTTATTCTTGGCCGGAATGCATCCGGCGTGATGGCCCCCTGTTCCGCATAGAAAAGGATACCAGCGAGTCCCATCAGTGCACACCCAATCATGAAGGCTTTTATTTTGAAGCGGTTCGTGTCCTTGCCGAGTGCCTTGGTCGCATCTTCGTCTTCACGGATAGCTTTCAACACGCGGCCGAAAGGTGAGTTGCCGATCCGGCGGAGTAACACGTAGAACCCGACGAGAAAGACAAGAAGGATAAAGCCATACAGGAGGCTATCGAAAACCGGTTTGGGATTGGATCCAAGACCCAGTTGCACGCCTAGCGAATCAACAGTCGTGACGTATGTCTCGGTGAGGCCGAGAAACCCGAGTAAACTTTCCGTCGGGTCGAAATCCAGGATGAGGCCGGACCCACCACCGAGCCCAGTATAGTAACCCAGGATTTGCACCTCTTGAAAGCTCGATTCAAGAAACGTGAACCGGACGATTTCGCTGAGGCCAATAGTAACGATGGCAAAGTAATCGGCCCGCAGCCGAAGTGCCGGGAGGGCGACCAGGCCCCCAAATATCGCAGCTGCGGCCACGCCGCCGACGATTCCAATCCAAAGTGGCAGTCCAAATCCCCCCGTCGAACCGGCGGCGGGTTCCGCGAGGATCGCACCTTTCGAGAGGACCGCGGTGGTGTAGATGCCGATACCCATGAACCCGATGACACCGATGTTGAACAACCCGGTGTACCCCCAGTGGAGGTTGAGCGCAAGCGCGAGCATGGCGAAGACGCCAATGTAGAACGACAGACCGGCGATTGAATTTACCTGTTGACGGACACCATACCCCATAAACGACCCACCGACGAGATAAAGCGCGAACAGACCGAAAACCAGCGCGACGAGTTTGACGGCGTCGTGGTCCCATACCGATCGAAGCGCGCCCGAAGCGTCAACCCCGCCAGTATCGGCACTCATGCCGTAACCCTCCCCGAAAAGATTCCTTTTGGTCGTACCAATAACACGACGATCATGATGACGAATGCAGCCGCCCGGGTCAGCCCAGATGGAATCCAGATAATCGATAACGACATCGCCATGCCAATGACGAGGCCACCGACGATGGCTCCATATATCGACCCAATCCCGCCGAGTATCACTGCGGCGAACACCGGCAGCAGGAGAATCCATCCCTGAAACCAGTGGAGTGTTCCGTTCCAGATTACGAACATGTACCCCGCAATCCCCGCGAGCCCGGCTCCAATAATCCAGGTAAATCGGACCACCCGTTCCGTCGGAATCCCGGTAATGCGAGCGAGATCTTCGTTATCGGCCATGGCACGCATCGCCTTCCCGAGTTTCGTTCGCTGCAAGAGGAGGTGGAGGCCCCCCATCAGGACGATGGCGACAACCAAAAGGGAAACTTCGTGAAGGTTTACGTGGACAGTACCGAGCCCGAGCGGTATTGAGATGCGGGGAACATTGCCGGAGGCGGTAACTCCCCGCCGTGCCGGTCCGAAAATAAATTGGATGAGATACCGCAACGCGAACGCGACACCGATGCTCGTGATCAACAGCGTAATTCCTGAATTGTCACGGAGCGGTCGATAAGCTAACCGATCGATTGCCAGGGCCAAAAGTATCGTGAAGAGACCGGCAACGATAACCCCGACGACTACAGCAACGGGAGATGTTGCCACCCCGATTCCGAGATTTGCCCCGTACACCGAACCGCCACTCCCGACGAGAAGAAGCGAACCGATGGAAGCTTCGGATCCGAATCCCCCGGCAATCAGGTACGTAATCGCCATTCCGGCGAACGATCCGCTCGTAATCAGGTCACCGTGTGAGAAGTTAGCAAAACTTAAAATACTGTAGGTCATCGACAGACCGATTCCGGCCAGACCGAAGAACAATCCGCGCATCAAACCGTCCTTGAGCAAAACACCCATTTGGGAAAGCCCGGTTTGGCCCGAAGCGAGTCGTCGAATTAGGTCGAGAAGCAATATGGCGATGATGACGAACAAAATCGCCCGGGCACGATCTGCGGCCACCAGCTTCTGGCCTTTTTCGTAAATTTCTGTAATGACCGATCCCATGGTATTTCTCCTAGTGATTCAGGTGTTTCACTCCCTAAAGTACTCTTCGACTCTGCAGATTCCTCACGAACGTCTATTCCAGTTTTGTGATTGCACACGTGGGTTCGGAATCTGTTCGCACACGTTGCGCAAGGCTTTCGTAAGGACAAGTTGAGTCGACTGGTATGGTACGAACGCTCGACGATCTCGAGGTCGAGGGGGCAGCCCTCGGGGTCCGTGTCGACATCAACAGCCCACTCGACGAGGATCTCGAGCTGGCCGACGATGCCCGTCTCAGGGCGCACGTCGACACGATCGAGGAGCTGACAGATCGTGACGGACGAGTCGTCGTCCTCGCCCACCAGGGGAGACCCGGCGGTGACGAGTTCGGAACCCTCTCACCACACGCTGAGCGACTCGGTGACCTTCTCGATACACCCGTCGAGTACTGCGACGCGACGTTTTCCAGCGATGCCCGTCGGGCGGTCGAAGAACTCGAACAGGGGGCGACGCTGCTGCTCGAGAACACCCGGTTTTACTCTGAGGAGTACATGTCGCTCGAACCGATCGTCGCAGCGGAGACGTTTCTCGTTTCAAAACTCTCTACCGTCCTGGACGCGTACGTCAACGACGCGTTCGCAGCCTCGCATCGGAGTCAGCCCTCACTAGTGGGGTTTCCCGAGCGGCTGCCGTCCTATGCAGGCCGGGTAATGGAGGCGGAACTCGACGTGCTCGGGAATATTGGTTCGAGTCCTGAACCCCGAATCTACGTGCTCGGCGGTGCCAAGGTCGACGACGCCATCGACGTCGCCCGGTCGGTTCTCGAGCGGGGACTCGCGACCGCGGTGCTGACGGCCGGTATAGTCGGCAATGCGTTCTTGCTCGCGGACGGCGTCTCATTGGGTGCTGCGTCGGCGGCCGTGGTCAACGAACGGAGTCACGAAGCAGTCAGAAGAGCCGGGGACCTTCTCGAATCGTATCACCACCGTATCCACATGCCCCGGGACGTCGGAATCGAAAGGAACGGTTCTCGGATCGAACTCGATCTCGACGAACTTCCGGCTGCCGAGCCGGCCATGGACATCGGGGCAAGAACGGTCGCGGCCTATGCCGAGATACTTGAAGATGCGGGCACGGTGATCCTCAACGGACCGGCCGGCGTCTACGAGAATTCCCTGTTCGAGGTCGGGACACGAGAACTATACCAGTCGGCGACGCGCGCGGAGATGAGTATCGTGGGGGGCGGCGATACAGCCGCCGCGCTCCGGGAACTCGGAATCGAAGGCTTCGATCACGTCTCGACGGGCGGGGGTGCAGCGTTGCGAATGTTGACGGGAGACCCTCTACCGGCCGTCGAAGCCCTCGAATCCTCGTGACCGAGATGAACGCCTCCATCGAAACGCCCGATACGGAGTCCGCGCATCGGCTTGCAGATCTCTGGGTGGAACTGGCCCGCGATCAGCGTTCGTCTCGATCGCATCTACTGGCCGAGCCCAATCGGGAGCGCGTTCGCGAGGCCATGGTCCGTCACATCATTGCCGGTACCGTTCGGGTTGCGGAGCGTAAAGACGGTATCGTCGGGTTCGTGACGTTCGGCGGCGAGTCGGAATCCTACGAACAGGACGTCCAGCGTGGATTTATTTATAATCTTTACGTGCGCGAGGCAGATCGAAATCTAGGGATCGGCTCGGCGCTCCTGGAGTCCGCGGAAGCGGCCCTCGATGAACGGGGATTCGACATAATCGCGCTCCAAGTAATGGCCCCTAACGAGAACGCGCGACGATTCTATCGGCGCCACGGCTACGAACCCCAACGAATCGAACTCGAAAAACCGATATGAAGCGATAGCCTCACAACGGACGACGGCCAAGTTCCATCCGTGCCAGGGGAGCTTGGGTGGTTCAAGCACCCGACTTGTAATCGGGAGTTCGTGGGTTCAAATCCCACCCCTGGCTTGGAATAAAAGATTCAAAGTCATTATTCTTCCAAGTA
>JBKGZK010000017.1:0-36724 GCA_046545615.1 Natronomonas sp. | reverse complement strand
CTCGACCTCCTCGACCGCCTCACGAAGGGCAGTCCGATCGAGCCGACGCCTGACGTGGTCGACCGCATGACGGTAGCGCGGGGGTACGTCGTCCGAATCGAAAGTGCGTCGTCTATCGGCAAATGTAATGACGCCGGAGGATTCGAGCCGAAATCTGAGCGGGCCCCCCTCGACGTACTCCTGAATCCAGAGGTGTCCGCGCTCAAGAACCGCCTCCGGGGCGTCCTCGATCGAGGGAACGGATGGAAACGCCTTCATTTGCACTGATCGGCGTCGGTACTCGAAACCGACGCCCTGACAGAAGACACCACCCGTTCTTTGATATGGATACCGATCGATAGGCTTGGGTATGTCCGTCGAACGAGATGACTTCACTTACGAACGACTCGGTCACGCGAGCGTTCGCATCGAAACCCCCGACGGGACGGTGGTGTACGTCGATCCCTGGAGTGAGGTTCTCGATGGATCGCCGGGAGACGCTGACGTCGTTTTCGTCACCCACGACGATCGCGACCACTACGACCCGGACGCGATTCACGCCGTGGCGAGTGACGCCACAGTGATCGCAACGTACGAGGCCATCGATACCTCTGATCTCGATAGATCAACCGTCTCGCTCCCGGCCGACGGGGAAGTGATGGTCGAAGGAATCGCCGTTCGAACGGTTTCAGCCTACAACCGTCCCGATGGTGAACACCTCGACGACGACGGGAATCCGTATCACGCACCCGGGGAGGTGGTCGGGTTGCTTCTTTCGACCGGTTCCACTACGATCTACTACCCCAGCGACACGGACTTCCTCGAGGACCACGCCGACCTCTCGGCGGATGTGTTCATTCCCCCGATCGGAGGCCACTTCACGATGGACCGCCACGAAGCCGCAGACTTCGCAAGGAGCGTCGATCCAGACCTCATATTGCCGGTCCACTACAACACCTTCGAGCCTATCGAGACTGACGCCGAGGCATTCGCCGCCGAATTGAACGCCGACGGCATAGCGGTCGTGCTGTTCTGAAGAGCGGAGACCAATGGTCGATGAAGCCAAACCCACCTCGAATCGATTCCCATGCGGGACGACTGGTCGCGTACGTCCGACACAATCGATCGCGGATGATCGCGGACGTGTTGGTCCTCACCGCATGGATCCTCGTGTCATCGTCTCTCTTCGACGTGTTCGGCCTTCCCAGCTGGCTCCTGTACCTCGTCCTGTTCGTGGGAGTCGTGGTATACACCCGGATAACCCCCACATGGGAACGACCGTACCGAAGTACCGATTGATCGAAACGGTCTCTCGACGAGGTTAGACGAACTGGAGGAGCGGTAGGACCACAGCGACCGCCCACACGAGGACGCCAGTCCGAACGAGTCCGAGTGAGACCTCCGTCTCGCGCGCGGTTTGCGACGCGCCAGCGGCAATCAACCCCAGTGCTACCGCGAGCGCGGCACGGTGGACGATGGTGTCGATCGGGAGGGCCGTCACGCCCAGATAGCTGTAGTCCAGGAAGGTGGCGATCGTGAATCCGAGTGCAGCGGCGGCGAACGCCGCGGTCCGGTCGAGCTTTCTAGCGGTCAGATACGCACAAATCGGCATCCCCACGACGAGCGTCGGATAGAAAATCCCGACGATGAGCTTCGGGTTAACACCGGGTATCACGCGTTCGATGCCAATCGCCCCGAATCGGATGGTCGCATATATTCCGACGATCGACGCAATGACAAGAAACGCTCTGGCCCCATCGCGGACACCGGCGTCCGTTCGTAGCCCTTCGAGGCGTCGGGCGTAGTCGGCGACACCCACGGACGCCACGAACAGCAACCCGAACAGCCACGACGAGGCGTCATTGTCGAGCCAGACAACCGTCGTCCAGCCGTCGGCGTCGGCGCTTTGGTCGTTTCCGAACCGCTCGCGATGGACCTCCTCGACCAGCCATCGATCGATAAATTCCGATTCGATGTGCACCTGAGCACCCTCGATACTCTGGACCGTATGACGAAGGTGGAACCAGTCCCAGTGTTCCTGGTGGGCCTGCATCGCGGTCCAGTTGCCGCCGACTGGATCCGTGTACGCGCGAACGTGGTGACGGTTGCCGAGATAATCGCCGTCGTGGAGCTGGTACGATTCGGCCATCCACCGTCCACTGCCGTCCGGCGTTTCGACGTAGACGTATCGGGTCGCACCGTCGGCACTTCCCCATACGACACCCGTCCGGTTTACGTCGACGTCGAACTCCTCGGACGGTGCGATGTCCTGTTGTTCGTCCTCGATCTCGTCCCAGTCACCGACGACCGCCTCTCGAAGCAGGTGTTCGGTTACGTCGACGTCCCCGTAGACCACCAGGTTGATAGAGAGGGTGCGACCGGCGTTGGATGGGGTTCGGCTCGTGTAGGGCCACAACGTGGAATCGTCCTCGAGGACGACGTGCTCGACGTCGGGGTCGGACCGCTCGTTCGAGACGATTTCCGAGGCCACCGCCGAACCGCCAACGATGGCGACAAGGACGACGAACAGCAGCCCAATTGCGGCGACAGGTCCAAACTCGACCCGCATTGTACGAGAGTCGGTGATACCCACGGATAACAGTTCGGTCCGGGACCGTTTCGTCGGTGACGGATTGTTCGAGGGAGGAGCGTCTCTGGAGGCGAAGAATTCAGTCGAAAAAGAGAGTACAGCGTAACGAGTCGTCCAATGTACACGACTGTGCGACCGTCGATCAGTCGCCCTCGGCCGGACCCGCTGCCCCGGCAGCTATCATCCGATCGATCTGTGAATCGTCGTACCCCAATTCCGCGAGAACGGCTCTTGTGTGCTCGCCCTGTTTCGGCGGTCGGTCGCCGATGTCCGGCCGGCCGTCGGAGGTCTTGAATGGCGGATTCGCGGTCTCGACCGGTGTGTCCTGCCAGAGATTGTAGGATTCGGTCAGCATCTCTCGGGCGGCGATGTGTGGGTCCGAATCGACGAGTTCGTCCACCTCCTGGAGTGGGCCATTGGGTATTCCGGCCTCGGCAAGATGCTGGCAGAGATCGTCTCTTTCGTAGTCTTCGAACTCCGCCTCGAGTTCGGCCTTGAGTACGTCGCGGTGCTCCCAGCGGCGGTCGTTCGTCTTGAATCGCTCGTCCTCAAGGAGATCATCTCGGTCGAGCGCGTCGCACAGCCGTTCGTAGAGGCGGTCATTGACGACGCACATGTAAAAGGGCTCACCGTCTGCTGCGTGAAAGATTTCGTTCGGTGCGAGGCCGTCGAATCCCTGACCGGCCCGTTCGACGACTTCTCCCGTTCCGGTGTAGTGGGCGATCCAGTATCCCATCCACGCAGTCGTTACCTCGAAGAGGTTCACGTCGAGGTACTCACCCTCGCCGGTTCGCTCACGGTTCATGAGCGCAGATGCGAGCAGGAACGCCGCAGTGGTTCCGGTCCCCCAGTCGATGACGCTCGCCCCGATTCTCGCGGGTGGGCGATCCTTGTACCCGATCGTCGACATCAATCCGCTCATGGCCTGGATGACGGGGTCGTACGCTGGCCACTCGCTATAGGGACCATCCTGACCGAAGCCAGTGAGCGAGAGGTACACGACGTCCTCGTTCTCCTTCGAGATCGACTCGTAATCGAGATCGAACCGTTCGATCACGCCCGGGCGGAAGCTCTCGACAACGACATCCGCGTTCTCGGCGAGTTCCCTCGCCGCCTTCTGGCCCTCGGGCTGCTTGAAGTCGAGACAGACGCTCTGTTTCCCACCGAGATTGACTGACGCGAACATCGCCCCGTCGACGAGACCTCGAAACGGGTCCCCGTCCGGGGGCTCGACCTTGACCACGTTCGCACCGAACATCCCGAGAAACTGCGTCGAAACCGGGCCCGCGATCGACTGCGTCAGGTCCAGCACATCGACGTCATCGAAGGGATTCATGGTACCCGTGACCAGTAAACCGAGGATCAAAACGTTATCGGCAGCCATCTGTTCGAACTCCGTTCCCGGACGAGGACGGGGGTGGACCAACCGATGCAGAACGGTTCCGGGCGTTGCCGACGTACTCCCACAAAGAGGGAGACAATCAGTGAGATTCCTTGTACTCGCTGACGCACTCCTGCATCATGGCCTGACCGTCGCCGAAGAGCATGAGTGTGTTTTCCTTCGCGAACAGCGGATTTGGAATCCCCGAAAAGCCCGGGCTGAGGCTGCGTTTGTTGACGACGACGGTGCCGGCCTCCTCGACGTTCAACACGGGCATACCGCTAATCGGGCTGGATTCGTCGGTGTTCGCGATGGGATTCACCACGTCGTTGGCCCCGATCACGATCACCACGTCCGTATTGGAGAATGTCGGGTTGATCTCTTCGAGTTCCTTCATCATGTCGTAGGGGACGTCCGCCTCCGCCAGGAGGACATTCATGTGTCCCGGCATCCGGCCGGCCACTGGATGGATGCCGAACTCCACCTCCACGCCGTTTTCGTCGAGGAGTTCGGCAAGTTCGGCGACCGCGTGCTGGGCCTGGGCGACCGCCATCCCGTAGCCAGGGACGATGACAACGCGGCCGGCAGTATCCAGGAGCATCTCGACTTCGACCGGCGAGGTCTCTTTGATGTTCCCCTCGTACATGTCCTCCATTTCCTCGCCACCGCCCTCCTGTCCGAATCCACCGAAGAGGACGTTCACGAGCGAGCGATTCATGGATTCGCACATGATCACCGTCAGGATCATCCCGGCCGCACCGACCAGCGTCCCGGCGATAATCAGGGCGCTGTTGTTCAGGACAAATCCGGTTCCCGCGGCCGCGAGCCCGGAATAGGAGTTGAGCAACGCAATGACGACGGGCATGTCCGCGCCGCCGATCGGGATAACTAACAGGACGCCGAGTATCAGGGCGAACGCGACGAGTAACCAGTACGAGGGCATCCACGCATCCTGCAGGACCGACGACAGCACGTCCGGCTGGACGAGCATGTAGATGCCGAACAGTATCGCAAGCCCGAGCATTATCACCTTCACGACCTGTTCGCCGGTATACCGTATCGGATTGCCCTCGACGACGCCGTGGAGCTTCCCGGCAGCGATCATACTGCCCGAAAAGGTCACGGCCCCGACGATGCCGGCCGCGGCCGCCATGATGCCCATTTCGAGTGGGATTGCCGTCACGCCGGCCGACTGCACCTCGATCACTTCCGCGCCGGCAACGAGGGCGGACGCACCACCGCCGAACCCGTTGAAGAGGCCGACGAGCTGGGGCATCTCCGTCATCTCCACTCGCATCGCCAGTCCGACCCCGATCGCACTGCCGATCACCAACCCACCGAAAAGCACCACCGGCGAGATGATGTCGAACCACAGGACCGTGACGCCCACGGCAACGAGCATGCCGAGGGCCGACGTTAGGTTCCCCCGGGTTGCGGTCCGTGGATGCGTCATATCGCGCAACCCCTGGATGAACAGGATGGCCGCGATCAGATACATAAGCGACAGGATCGACTCGGAAAGTCCCGCGACCACGTTCATGCACCCCCGCGCTGGTGGAAGCTCGAAAGCATCTTGTGGCTCACCAGATAGCCCCCGACAACGTTGATTGTCGCCATGACCACGGCGAAAAAGCCGAGCCATGTCGCGAGGTCGGTCGATCCCGAACCCGCGACCACGACCGCACCGACGAGCGTGATGCCAGTAATCGCGTTCGTCCCGGACATTAGCGGCGTATGGAGCGTCGCGGGGATTTTCGTGATGACGGAATACCCAAGGAAGGCCGCGAGCACGAACAGGGTGAGATTTTCGATGAATCCAGGCATCAGCACCACCCCCGCGATGCCATCGGTGCGCGTCGATCGGTCGGCGGGCGGCCTCCAGAATCAGTCATCGTTGTCCCCCGTCTCGTCATCGGTTGAGTCGTCGGTATCTCCACCATCTGTTTCCTCGTCATCGGTATCCTCGTCGTCTTCGTGTGGATGTCGGACCACTCCCTCGTGAGTGAGCATCGTCGAGTCGACAATTTCGTCCGACGTGTCGATGGTGATCCAATCATCTTCGAGCAAATTCTGAAAGAAGTTGGTGACGTTGTTCGCATACAGCTGACTGGCGTGTTTGGTAACCGTTCCCGGCAGATTCGTCGGACCGAATATCGTGACACCCTCGTGATCGACCACTTCGTCCGCTTGCGTGGGCTCGCAGTTGCCACCGCCCTCCGCCGCGAGATCGACGATCACGGATCCTGAATCCATGCCCTCGATCATTTCGGTCGTCACGAGTTCCGGCGATGGTCGACCGGGTATGGCTGCAGTCGTGATGACGATATCGGATTCCGCCACGACGCGCGTCATCATCTGTCGCTGTTTGTCGTAGAACTCCTCGTCCTGTTCTTGGGCGCGCCCCTGCTCGTCGGAAACGTCGTCTTCAGTATCAAGTTCGAACTCGACGAACTCCGCACCCAGACTTTCGACCTCCTCTTTGACCTCTGGTCGAATGTCGTAGGCTCGAACCGACGCACCGAGTCGTTCCCCCGTCGCAATTGCCTGCAACCCCGCGACGCCGGCACCCACGACAAACATTTCAGCGGGCTTGACCGTGCCGGCAGCCGTCATCTGCATGGGCAGCATCTTTGGCAGCGCGTTGGCAGCCATAACCGTCGCCTTGTAGCCGCCGATGCTCGCCATCGAGGAGAGGGCGTCCATGCTCTGGGCTCGGCTAATTCTCGGAATGAGTTCGAGCGCGAATGCGGTTACACCCCGGTCGGCGAGCTCCTCGAGTTCGTCGGTATTGTCGTACGGACCGAGCAATCCGATGACGATCTGGCCCTCGGTGTAGGCGTCGAGATCCGGATCGTCGGTTGCCCCGAGCCCCTGAACGTGAAAGATGACATCAGATCGCTCGAAGATCGACGCGCGGTCGACTATCACCTCGCAGCCGACATCTCGATACGATTCGTCACTCCATCCGGAGTCCTCGCCGATACCGGCGCTGACCAGTACCTCGAATCCCTGGTCGATCAGTTTCTCGGCGGCGGGCGGGACGAGAGCGGCCCGAGTTTCGTTTTCCGCGGTTTCGCTTGGAACACCTATTATCATAGCGATATCGTGAGAGTATGTGGTGATTGTTGGAAGTACATTTTAGTGCCTCGTTATGCGGCAGGTTTCACCATTATATATTATAAATCATATTAAACGATTATGGATTCGGGTTCGCTGTTCGTGATACGAACGACGGCCAAACCGATCAAAGACCACTAAAGATTCTCAAAGAGCCCTGTCGAACAGCGCTGAAGACGCTCAAAGTCCCCTGTCGAAGACCGTGACCGGAACTTCCGTGTGCTCTACGAGACCCTTCGAGACGCTACCCAGCGGCCCCCGACTCTCCCCGGAGAATTCCCTGCCCTCGCGGGAGAGTCCCCGGTGACCGACGTAAATCGTATCGGCTCCGTGGGACTCGGCGTACTCTGTAATGGCCTGTATCGGATCGCCAACCAGCAGTTCGGTCTCGACGGAAATGTCGCGCTGAAGCGCCCGTTCCGTCACCTCCTTGAGAATCTCTCGACCACGTTCTATCGCCTCGGGTTCGGCACGGTCTGTCCCAGCTCCGTCGGAATTTGACACGTTCTCGACCGGTGGGACGGCGTGAACGGCCGTCACCTCGCCCTCGAACGTTTTCACGATGTCGAGTGCGTTTACCAGCGCGTTCTGGCTCTCTTTCGATCTGTCAATAGCAACGAGGATGTGCATATCAATTAATTGGTTCCCAGGTCGCTTAATGATACTGGGTGGCCCCGCTATTGCCGATACGGCAATAGTCCTGACTTTGCCGATACGCCAAATCTCCTGGTTCCACCAATGTCTCAATGGCCAGTCCCTACTGCCTATACGCCAACCATGCCGCACACCCGACAGCGACGACGCCGGTTATCGAAGCGAGGACGAACGCCACCCGATAGCCAGTCACTGTGTACACCCGTACCCCGCCCACGTACTCGCCGGTCCAGTACGTATCCAGCACCCATCCCATTCCGGTGGGAAAGACCGCCGCCCCGAAGAAGGAACCCCCGTTGATGGTGCCGAGCGAGATACCGCTCGCCTCGCTCGGATGCCGTTCCTGGACGATCGGATACGTCAAGACGAACGTACCGAACGCGATCCCGGTCATGAAGAACACGACGCCCACGACGTACAGCGGTGGTCGGCCGGTGATTGCAATCACCGCCAGCAGGACGGTATACAAGATGGTCCCGACGAGCACGTACATCACGCGGTTGCCCGTTCGATCAGAGAGCCACCCAATCGACGGGGGACCGAGAACCATGCCGACGCCACCGAGCAACGTCAACGTCGATGCGAGTGTAACCGAAACTTCGTACATCTGGACAACATACGGGATACCCCACAGACCGAACAGCGTGAGATTCACGCCACCGGTACAGAACAACAGGAGGGCGACGACCCAGGTAACCCGATCGCCGAGGACGGAACCCAGAAATCGCTTGACCTGTGCGATGGACAATCGCTCCGTCTCCGGGACGCCCTGGATTGGGTCGAATCCGGCTCGTTCGGGCGAATCGCGAACGAACAGGAACGTCGGTAGCGCGACGAAGGCACCCACCACCGAGAGGCCGAGTATCGACATCCGCCAGTCGGTGGAATCGACCAGCAGCGCAAACGGCGTGGTCGCGAGGATGCCACCGATCCCACCGATGGCAAACGATAGCCCGTTCATCGTACCGAACTCGTCCGCACGGAACCAGTTGGCACAGAACCTGAGGACGGAGACGAAGATCACACTCCCGCCCAGGCCGATTAAAAGGCGTGCGAGAAGGGCCGCCGTGTACGCGTCTGCCAGCGCAAACCAGGCTGCGGCGAGATTCATGACGAGTGCGCCCATGGTTGCCGTCTTGCGGGGGCCGAACCGATCCACCAGGATTCCCGTCGGGATCTGCATGAACGCATAGACGATGAAGAACGCGGCGTGCAGCGTTCCGAGTTCGGCGCCCGTGGCATCGAAGGCGGCCATCAGCGGTTCCGCGATGACGGCCGTCGAGAGCCGAAAGACGTTGACAAGCAGGAAGGTCAGGGCCAGCGTTCCCCAGAGCAGCCATCGACGCCGGTAGGGTGACGACCAGAGGTTCATCTGACGATTACGAACGGCGACCGCCGAAGGTATAAGACGCTCGGATAATTCTCTCGAGATATGAACATCGAATGCGATGGGGTGCCGTCTGTCGAATTGTTGCCGGAACGAACCCCGGTGATTGCGGCAGGCGAGGCGATCACGAAGCGGACCGACGACGGGGAGACGAGCCGACCATGACAGTACTCGACGACGAACTCCGGATGCTCCGTGATGAGACGCGCTCGTTCACGGCAAACGAAGTCCTCCCCGAAGCGAACGAGCGCGATTCCGAGAAGGAGGAGATGAGCGACGAGCTGATCGAAAAGCTGGGCGATATGGGATTTTTCGGCATCACGACGCCGGTCGAGTACGACGGTCTCGGCATGGGGGCACTCGCGTACGCCGTCGTCACCGAGGAACTCGCACGGGGATGGATGAGCGTGGCGAGCATCATCGCGCGCGGACAGAACCTTTCCGGAGCGACCGACGAGCAGAAGGCCGAGTACCTCCCTGAGATGGCCCGTGGCGAACGCCTTCAGGCCATAAGTATCTCCGAGCCTGGTGCAGGAAGCGATGTCGCGGCGATGAGCACCACCGCCGAGAAGGATGGCGACGAATACGTTCTCAATGGCCAGAAAACCTGGTGCACGTTCGCCAGGGGAGCGGACTTCATCGTCATTTACGCCAAGACGGACCCAGAGGCGAGTCCCCCCCACCGGGGTATTTCGTCGTTCATCGTCGACAAAACGCCCGGCGAATTCGACGTGGATGGCCTGTCGGGCCGGGCGCTCGACAAGATCGGCTATCACGGTTGGAAGACCTGGGAGCTCAACCTGGATTCGGTACGGGTCCCCGAGGAGAAGCTCGTCGGTCGAGAGGAAGGCCAGGGATTTTACCACATCATGGATTTCTTCGAGGAAGCACGCGTGCACACGGCTGCCCGGGCGATCGGTCTCGCCCGGGGCGCGCTCGAAGACTCCCTCGAGTACGCCACCCAGCGCGAGCAGTTCGATCAGCCGATCGGTGACTTCCAGTCGATCCGGTTCAAGCTCGCGACGATGGCGACGAAGATCGAGGCCGCCCGCCAACTCACCCACTACGTCGCCGATCAGGTCGACGAGGGCGGGCGCTGCGACCTCGAAGCCTGCATGGCGAAATACTACGCCTCAGAGATGGCCGAGGAGGTCACGAGCGAGGGGATCCAAATCCACGGCGGCAACGGGTACACGACCGACTACGCCCTCGAGCGCTACTGGCGCGACGCTAGGTTGACAAAAATCTTCGAGGGAACGAGCGAAATCCAGCAGCGGGTCATCGCCGATCGACTCTTCGAGGATGGGGTGCACTCGACGGGATCGGGCGCCTAACGCCATCCTCCAACTTCTGTCACCGCCGTACACCCCCGAAAGAACGAAGCGCGCCCGACGCAATGCATCCGCATGCGCCTCGGCTACTCCATCAATTCCCGACAACCTGGAAATATAGATCCTCATGAGGCGGCCTCGTCGTTGCTCACCCGGGCACGAACGGCCAACGAAGCCGGATACGACTACGTCCAGGCGGGTGACCACCACACCGTCGGTGATGATCACTACTTCCAGAACGTTCCGACTCTCGCGAGGATGACTGCAGTGGTAGATCGCGTCGCCCCCCTGTACCTCCTACCGCTGCACCATCCACTCCTCGTCGCCGAACACTGCGGGACGCTTGCGGCTTTCGCCGATGAGTTCGAGTTCTGGTGTGCACTGGGATACACGCAGTCTTCGTTCGAGGCGTTCGACGTCCCGATGGCCGAACGGGTCCCACGATTCGAAGAATCCCTCGATATCCTCACCACGTTCATGGCGGGCGATCCCGTCACAATCGACGGTGAATTCTACTCGCTGACCGACGTATCGGCCTCGCCGGCCGCTTTCCCGAGCCGGATCTGCATCGGGGGCGGGGCAGAGCCCGCGGTCCGCCGTGCGGGTCGAATGGGGGACGCCTGGGTAGCATCCCCCGCTGAATCGGCGGAAGCAATGGAGACCAAAATCGGCTGGTTCGAAGACGCCGGGGGCGGGGAAGTAGTAGCCCGACGCGACGCCCTGGTCCTCGAAGACGGCGACCGGGCGAACGAACTCGCCACCGAGTTGCTCGAGTCGGGATACCGTGGCTGGGATCCGGAAGACGCCGAAAACTGGATCCTCGTCGGTGACGCCGATGACGTGGCCGAAGCATTAGCATCGCTCGAAGCCCTTGGCGTCGACGACGTGACGGTTCGGCCGATGCGGAACGACCGTGCCGAGGAAACGCTTCGATCGGTCGCTCGGGCTCAAGACCTGGTTTGAGAGACCTACACAATTGACGGCTGGCCGTCGGATTTCAGCACCGACGCGATCTGGTTTTTCTGGATCTCGTCGGTCCCGGCAGCGATTCGACGACCGCGAGCCAACCGGTACAGATATTCGAGCGGGTGGCCCTGCTGGTAGCCGTTTGCACCGTGGAGCTGGAGCGCCTCGCTCACGACAGTTTCGACCATTTCGGCCGAATAAAGCTTGGCGATCGATGTCTGCATTCGTTCCGGGATCCGCCCACGTTCGACGGCCGCCGTCCCGGCACTGTAGGTGAGCGCCCGCGACGCCTCGAGCTGCTTCGTCATGTCCGCGAGCTTCCACTCGATACCCTGGAAGTCCCCGATCGGTTGACCGAACTGCTCGCGGTCTTCGACGTAGGAGAGCGCCTTTTCCATGGCGCACCGGGCGAACGCGTTGGACACCGTCGAACTCCCGAGTCGCTCCCAATTGAGCGCCTTTAGTTGCTTCTTGAACGCTTCGGGACCGCGCGTGAGGACGTGCGTTTCGGGAATGGTTATGTCCTCCATGTAGAACTGCGTCTGGGTGTGACCCGCCATGTTCGTAAAGTGCTGGGCGATTTCGACGCCCGGTGCGTCGAAGTCCAGCAGGACGGTTCCCAGGCCCTCCGGGAACTTCGTCCACACGACGGCTGCGTCGGCATCTCGAACACTAGAGACCCAGATTTTTTCCCCGTTCAGCGTCAGGTCGCCACCGTCATCGGTGACCTCAGTGTTCATCGAGGCCACGTCGGATCCCGCCTCCGGTTCCGAGATCGCGATGGCGATGCAGGTCTCACCCGCCGTCACCTTCGGAAGGTACTCCGATTTGACGGCCTCGCTCCCGAACATCTCGATGGCACGAGGGGCGACCATCTGCTGTTCGTACAGGAACTGTGCGGTGTCGGGACAGACCGTCCCCACGGTTTCGATGGTCAGCATCGCCGCGAGTTCTGACATCCCGCCGCCACCGTACTCCTCGTCAATGTTCACCCCGAGGAATCCTCGGTCGGCGAGGAGTTCGACGTTCCGCCAGGGGGTTTCGCCCTCCCACTCGAAGGCATCTTCGGCAAACTCGGCTCTCGCGAGTTCATCGAGCGACTCCACGACCATTCGCTGTTCGGGATCAAGAGACAGCATACCCTGCATTCGTCGGTTGGCGAAATAAACCCGACCGACTTCATTCAAGCCGACCTACGGCACGCAACTTGGTATCGGTACGCCCGGAAATCAAAAAATCCCGCGGTCGAGTAATTATCGCCTCACCTACCGGATTCGCTCACGTCATCGCCAGCTGTTTCAGTCGGAGGTTCCGCTCCTGGGGGGATCGATCCGTCTCGCGGTTCAGTTTCCGATCCACGGTATGGTTCCGGCGGACCGCTCGTTAGGACGGTCAGTACCTGGCTCAGGAGACGGTCGTTGTCGGCCCGGTTGTAGTTCATCGATCGGACGACGTCCGTATCTCCGAGGACGACCACGTTGCCACTCCGGACAGCGACGTCGAACTCGTCAGCTTCACGCGTCGCCGAATACTGGGCTTCGGTCACCGACGCGAGCGGAGTGCCGTCACTGCTCCACACGGGCGTCGCGCCGTCGAGCACGACTCGATGGGAACCATCCTCAAAGTCCCCCGCGGCGTAGACCCGCTGGAAGTTCGCGTCATTGTCCGTCATGTTGTACAGGTAGCCATCCCCGACAGCAATGCCGAATCGATCGAGGAGGGACTCGGCCCCGCTATCGGGCGAGGCGAATCCGAAGGGTGTCGACGCTTCCGAGTCGGTCGCGACGAGCAGTCGACCGCCAGCGTCAACGAAATCCTCGACGGCGTCGACGTCCGACGATTCGAACTGTGGATCTCCAACAACGAGGAATGCGTCAACCGATTCGAGTTCCGTCGACAGTTTTCCTGCATCGGCCTGCTGCGATGGGGGCGACCGCGAGACTCCGCCCACCACTGCGTTACCACCGAGTGCCAACCTTTCGGTTCCCTTGTCGAAGAATCTGACCTCGTGTCCATTGGCCACAAGCGCAGTTACGACCGGTTCGATCTCTCGACGCGGTCGATCGGAGGCGACGAGAACGGTCCGAGGGGGTCCCGATCGAATTTCGATCTCTCCGGACCGGGACGCGAGTTCGGCCTCGTCCAGGATCTCCGGTGAGGTGTAGTACTCATTGTCCACCGTCGCATCCGTTGGGTCGGCAGGGGTGTCGGCAGCGACGAACCCGAGCACACCGGCGCCCAGGACCACAAGGGCGAGGACTCCGACGAAGAGGCCCAGTCGGCTCGACCAGTTACGCATCGCCCGTCACCTCCTCAGAGGGGGTAGTAGTGGAATCGGGTTTCGAAGCGGTATCCGAATCGGTCGTCGTACCGTCACTCCCTGCGGTAGCTGACGCAGTCGTCTCGTCCGGAACCGTTACAGGGGCCGGCCCCTCGGTCGTCACGATCACCTGCTCGTCCGGAAGCGTTCCATACAGGGCCAGCGCGACCGGCGTCTTTACGCCGGGTGCCGGATCGAGCGTCGCCTGGACGTGCTCGTCGGTCAGATCGACTACTTGGCCCGAATCGGTGACCTCGAGAATCGGAAATCGAGGAAGATCCGGCGTGGTGTCACGTTCGACGACCTCGTAGCGTTCGAGACCGGCCAGCTCGGCCGCGCGCTGAATTGCCGTGTCGCGCGTCCCGATTTCGTCAATCATCCCGTTGTGGAGGGCTTCCTGGCTGGGATACACCTTGGCGTATCCCAGTTCGGATTTCGTGAGTTCGAGTTCCTCGCCGCGATGGTCCAGCACCATCCCGTAGAACCCGTTGACCATGACGTCCGCCATTTCAATCGCCTCTTCCTCTGTGTATCCGCCGGACTTGTCGGGCCCCGACTGAATCGCAGACGACGGCGGCGTTCCAGCGTTCACGTACGCGAAGTTGATTCCAACACTGCCGACCATCGCGCTCGGGTTCGCATAAATTTCGTCGGCAGGGGCGCTCACGTAGTATCCGCCGGACGCCGCCATCTGTGAAACGCTGACGACGACCGGCATCTCTTGGGCAGTCCGTTCGACCTCAAGTGCGAGCGACTCGGTTGCCGCGAGGCTCCCGCCAGGCGTGTCGACTTCCAAAACGACAGCCTGAATCGTTTGGTTCTGGCGAGCGTTTTTGAGTTCGTTCTCGACTGGGGCTGCAGTTTGCGGCGAGATGACCGAGCCCACCTCGATCACCGCTACCGCGTCAGACGATTCACCAACATCCTTCGCCGCCCCGTAGGCCGCCGGTGCGATCAATGCACCGAGAACTAGCGCGGCGACAAGTACGACGGTGTACGACCGGCTCGATGTCGCGAGCGCCGACCGTATTCGGTTGCCTGAGTTCGACATTCGTGTTCCGGTCGAGCGTTCGAACACGGGGTCCTTATACTCGGCATTGACTCAAAAAGTGGTTTGTGTGATGCGATCCCAAAGAAGCTCGGACGCAATCACGACAGCCACTCGTCGTCAACTCATGAATACGGGCAATCCCCCTGGCGAACCGACAATTGACGCCATTCGACCGACAGTATATTACGATTGCCGCGAATTTCCTGTGTGCAAGTGAAATGACTTCGGAACGGATCGAACATGGAGCGAGAGACTTGCAGATTTCCGTCCGTTACCCGCTAACAGCTCCAGGTACCCACGGAGGCAAGGCGAGGACCGCCGGGAGGGACCGATGAGCGTTCAGATCCGCGTTGCCGATGGAACCTCGGAACGGGAGGCGGCGGCCATCGCCAAAGCGGTCGCAGCCCACCTGGAACGCGAAGTGGAGATTTTCGTCGGGGACGCCCCGGAGTTCGTCGCCAGCGAACCGGCACCCAAGGCTGCTGGAGACCAAGATGCAACTGGAGCAACGGGAGACGAACAAACGAAGCCGCGGGCGGGAACACAAACGGCTGCTACCGCCGAGGAAGAGGATCTAGGCCCCACGGAACGGGAGCGCACCCTCAGAGCGCAGATCGAGGACATCGAACGCGGCGGTCCGGAGAAATACCGGGAACGGCAGGAGGCCCAGGGGAAGCTGTTCGTCCGGGATCGTCTCGAACTGTGGTTCGGCGACGGTGGATTCGACTTCGAGGACGGGCGATTCGCCGCCTACGACAGCGACGACCGACTACCGGCCGACGGCCTCCTGACCGGCGGGGCCGAATTCGAGGGGCGGCGGGTCCACGCCATGGCGAACGACTTCACCGTGAAGGCTGGCTCCATGGCCGAACGGGGCGTCGAGAAGTTCCTCCAGATGCAACAGCGCGCCCTTCAGACGGGCCGGCCGGTCCTCTACCTCATGGACTCCTCTGGCGGGCGAATCGACGAACAATCCGGATTTTTCGCAAATCGCGAGGGTATCGGAAAGTACTATTTCAACCATTCGCGGCTCTCCGGCCGCGTTCCCCAGATCTGCGTCCTCTATGGACCATGTATCGCCGGCGCGGCCTACACCCCCGTGTTTGCGGACTTTACCATCATGGTCGAGGGAATTAGCGCCATGGCCATCGCGTCGCCGCGAATGGTCGAGATGGTCACGGGCGAAGATATCGACATGCAGGATCTCGGCGGGGCGAGAATGCACTCTACCGAATCCGGGAGTGCGGACCTCGTGGCATCCGACGAAACCCACGCCCGTGAACTGGTTGCCGACCTCATCCAGTACCTGCCTGACAACAGCGACGAAACCCCGCCGAAGACGGATCCGCAACCGCCCGCCAGAGCGCCCGGTGGAATCGATTCGGTCGTGCCACAGTCACCTAACGAAAGCTACGACATGATCGACGTCATCGAACGAGTCGTCGACCGCGGCTCGTTTTTCGAACTCCAGCCCGACTACGGCGGCGAAATTCTCACCGGCTTCGCCCACATCGACGGCCGGCCGGTCGGCGTCATCGCGAACCAGCCAGCGAGACGTGCGGGGGCGATATTCCCCGACGCTGCGGAGAAGGCCGCCCAATTCGTCTGGAAGTGCGACGCCTACAACGTTCCGCTGCTGTATCTGTGCGACACACCCGGATTCATGGCCGGATCGCAAGTCGAACGTGAGGGGATCCTTGAGAAGGGCAAAAAAATGATCTACGCCACCTCGGAAGCCACCGTCCCCAAGCAATGCGTCGTCGTCCGTAAGGCCTACGGCGCGGGAATTTACGCCATGTCGGGGCCGGCGTACGGGCCCGAATCGACCATCGCACTGCCCTCCGGCGAAATCGCAATCATGGGTCCGGAAGCCGCAGTTAACGCCGTCTACGCCAACCGACTTGCCGACATCAACGACGAAGAAGAACGCAAAGAAACCGAACGAGAACTTCGCGAAGAGTTCCGAAAAGACATCGACGTACGCCGCATGGCCTCCGACGTCGTCATCGACGAAATCGTCCCACCGTCGTCGCTACGGGAGGAGCTCGTCGAACGATTCGAATTCTACGAGACCGTCGATAAGGATCGGCCTCGAAAGAAACACGGGACAATCCTCTGAGTCGTCGACGGTCGATTTCGCGACCTTCGAAAAAATGCCGCCGCGGATGTGCGCCGAAATATCCGATCCGACCGACAAATCGGAGAATATACCAAATATTTTATCGTATTATTCTGTGTGCAAGAGAAGACTTCGACTCATAAATTTCATTGCTTCTTTTGTCGGATTTATTTCCGGCATCGTCCGCCAATAGAACGTGACAGAAGTACAGACATTCATGGAATATTCTGGAGTATTCGCAGGATATATAATATATTATTACCCGCTTATAAGCTAACTTATCGGGCCGGGAGTATAATAGTGGAAATACCACAAAAATCGTTTATTTAAATATTAATAAAGGAACATGTTAGGTTCGAATCGGGAGTCTGCCGCGACCAGTATCCAGAAAGAATATCTCTAACAGTATCGGACACGAAAATCAGTCCGCCTTCTTTTTTATATATTATATTTTGTATATCGTTCGGGGTCCGAATATCACACGCCTTGAGACGATGTTAAAATTGAAACCAACCCTCCGAATTGCATGAAATCGAACCTCAGCGGTCCGCGCTGATGTCACTCGCATATCCGTCGAGAAATACGAGGAAAAATGTGCCGAACTGTGAAGTCTAAGCTGGGCCGCTGAAAAAACTATCGTGGAGTTTACTCCCTTCAACCGCTCCCCTATCATCGACATTCACTCACACGGAAGTATCAACACTTATTGGACAGACACCGACATACAGTTCATGGACTTCAGTATACCCTCTGAAGCCGCACAGATTAACCGAGCGCTCGACGACTTCATCGAGCAGGAGGTCGAACCACTCGAACAGGAGTACGACCAGTTCCTGGGCGAGGACTACGAGAAACACATCGTCGACGAGAACCACCGACAGGTTGACGAGTACCGGGAGGTCGTCGAGACGATCCGGAAAAAAGCCGTCGAGGCTGGATTTTACGGCATGAGCATGCCCGAGGAAGTCGGCGGCGGTGGCGTCGATATCCTCACCCGAGGAATTGTCGGCGAACACCTCGCGAACCGCCCGCCGGGATTTCACTCGGCGATCCTAGGCGGCGCGGGCGGTCCCACGCCGATCCTGATGGCCTGCGACGAAGAACAACGCGAAGAGTACCTCTATCCCCTCATGGAGGGCGAGATCACGACTTGTTTCGCGCTGACCGAACCCGCCCACGGGAGCGATCCCCACTACATGGACTCGCGTGCCGAAAAGGACGGAGACGAGTGGGTCATCAACGGTAACAAGTACTGGATCTCAAGCGGGCCGTACGCGGATTTCGCGATGGTCTTCGCGCGCACGAGTGGTGAACCTGGGGATTACGAGGGTATCACGGCATTCCTCGTCGATGCCGACAACCCGGGATACAGCGTCGAGCGTATCCACCGGACGATGGGTCTGACCCCCGGAGCGCAGTGCGAACTCTCTTTCGACGACTGTCGGGTCGGCGAGGACAAGGTGCTCGGCGAGGTCGACAAGGGATTCCAGGCCGCAATGAACTGGGTCGGTGGTGGCCGGATCAACATCGCCGCCTCCGCTGTCGGCAGCGCACAGTTCCTTCTGGATCTGGCCGTGGATTACGCGAAAAACCGGGAGACCTTCGGCAAACCGATCAGCCGCCGCCAAGGCGTCTCCTTCCAGCTGGCAGATCTCGCGACCGACTTAGAGCAGGTCAGACAGCTCTACCGCTTCGCTGCCTGGAAGCTTGACCAGGGCGAGCGCGCCCGCAAGGAAGAGTCGATGGCGAAGCTCCGCGGGGCGGAACTGTACAACAAGGCCGCCGACGTGGCTATGCAGGTCCACGGCGGCGCGGGCTACATGAAGGACATGCCGATCGAGCGTGCCTACCGTGGCGCCCGGGTTACCCGCATCTTCGAGGGAACCGACGAGATTCAGCGCCGCACCATCGCACGCGAACTATTCTGAGCTAGTACCGCGGTTTCGGCTAAGTCAGTCGGGGAGTTGCGGACCCAATTTCGACACAACCAACCGTTTTCGTTCTTTGTATCTCCTCAACGCACCGCACCAGTTAACCCGGCACCCTCAGGGATCGTAACGATACGTCCGAATCTCGAAGCCAACGCCACGATACCCAATCTCGGTGTTGGTTCGGAACTCTCGGAGAATTCGATTCACAATCACACCCTGGGCGAGTTCCCGAGTGCAACGGAATCCGAAGTGGAATCGGGCGGCGAAGCCGAGTCAATCGTCGGATTCGTCGTCTCTGAGTTTGTACTTCTGTATCTTCCCCGAGGTCGTCCGCGGGAGTTCCTCGACGAACTCGACCTCGCGGGGATGTTTGTAGGCAGCGACGTTATCGAGGCAGTACTCCTTGATATCCTCGGCGGTGATGTCCTTACCGACCTCGAACTCCGGATTGGGGACGATGAACGCCTTCGGTATCTCGTTTCGACGTTCGTCCGGGATGCCGACGACAGCCGCCTCGACGACGGCCTCGTGTTCTGAGAGGAGCTCCTCGACCTCGCTTGGATAGATGTTGTAGCCGGCGGAGATAATCACGTGCTTTTTCCGGTCGACGATTTCGTAGTAGTTGTCCTCGTCGCGTCGGGCGATGTCGCCCGTCCGGAAGTATCCCTCGTCGGTGAAGGCCGACTCTGTCGCATCCGGCATGTTGTGGTATCCTTTCATCACCTGCGGGCCACGAACCAGGAGTTCGCCCTCCTCGCCGGCCTCGACCTCGTTCCCGTCCTCGTCGACGATCTTGCAATCGGTCATCCGGAGCGGCTGGCCGATCGTCCCGTGACGGAGGCCGAACGTTGAACCGGACTGGCTGTGGGTTGCCCCGTTGGTTTCCGTGAGGCCGTACCCCTCCCCGATGTCGACACCGGCCGTGTCTTCGAACTCCCGCTGGACCGACAGCGACATCTTCGCCCCACCTTCGCCCGCTGACTCGAGGCTCGTGAGGTCGTAATCCTCGAATCCGTCAGTCGTCACCATGTCAACGTACATCGCAGTAACCCCCACGTAGTGGGTAATTCCGCGTTCCTCGATGAGTGTCATCGCCGCGTTTGCGTCCCAGTTGGCCGCAGAACGGAGGAAGAGCGCGCCGCCGCGGATCAGGGGCTGCCAGGCCGTGTGGGTGAAACCGGTGATGTGGTACAGCGGCAGCCACACGAGACTCCGGACATCCTCGTCGTCGAGTTCGCTCTCCTGGGAGAGGATGGCGTACGTCTGGGCCCTGAAGTTGCGGTGAGTGAGTCGAACGCCTTTGGGTTTGCCGGTGGTTCCAGACGTGTACGGTAGGAGTGCGACGTCGTCGGCGGCGCGATCGACGAGTCGTTCGTCGCCCCGGACCGAGTCGAATTCGCGATCGCGGTCGTAAGCGTCGGCGTCACCGACCGTGATGACGACGGGATCAGTCTCTATCTCCTCGAACGCCCCTTCGAGATGTGGCCGGAGTGCTTCGTGGGTCAGGACAGCCGCGGCACCTGTGTCCCCTAGCTGGTAGGCGAGTTCGCGCTTTCGGTACTGGGGGTTGACCGGCGAGACGACGACGCCGGCTTTGAACGCCCCGAGAGCACCGATGAGGTACTCGGGACAGTTCGGAAGATACTGCAACATCACGTCACCGGGGTCAAGTCCCAGATCAGCTAGTCCGCCCGCAAATCTGGCACTGGCAGAACCGAGCTCCGCATGGGTCAGCTCTGACCCGTGGTATTCAATCGCGAGGGAATCGCCGTGGTGGCGCACGGTCTCCTCGTGGAGCTTCGCAACGTTACCGACGCCTGCGTCGTCGCGTATCTCGTCGAGTTGCATACACGAAGCTATCGAGGTTGCATATAAAATACTGTCCCTCCGTCGTCGATTCAATCCCTTCGCAGGCTTCGCATTCCACGTGTGCCCGCTATCATAACCTATTTCGTGACTGTGGGAAAAGTTTCTCTCGATGAGGACACTTTCGTCGCGGGCTGGGGAGCGTGATCGAAATGCGTCGTAAGGAATCGTCGGCAACCGGACGGACGTTGTCGTCGTGAACGTGAACCGTTTCCAGTCCCAGGGTTTTCGATGAGCGACCGGATCGACGCCACCTCCGAGGAAACCACCAGGTACGACGATAGCGAAATTCGCACCATCGCCCTGGCCGTTATCGCCGGCGTATTCTTCGGGGGCGTTGCTACCGGGGTAGCATTCCCGACCTTGCCCCTGCTGGACGAAACGCTCGTGATCAGCGCGGTGATGATAAGCGTCATTCTCTCGGCCAACCGGATTTCGCGCCTCGTGATGAACACCCCAGCGGGGACGATTATCGACTCCATCGGGGCCCGAACGCCGATGATCGCGGGGCTATTTACCCAGGCTCTCGCCCCGTTCGGATACGTCGTCGGGCTCCACACGCCGCCGTACATCCTGGGATCGGTCCCCTATCTCGGTGACGTCTCCGCCCCCGGAGCGGTGTTCGTCCTCTCACGCCTGTTCTGGGGAGTGGGCAGTGCCTTCGTATTTATTGGCGCCTTCGCCACGATCACGTACGTCACCACCTCGAGGAACCGTGGACGATGGATCGGCTACATGCGTGGCGGCCAGTCGCTCGGGTTTCCGACCGGGCTGATCGTCGGCGGCATTCTCACGGACCTCGTAAACATGCAGACGGCCTTCCTCGTTGCAGGGGTTCTCGCACTGATCGCCGGGACCGTCGCCACGCTCGTCCTTCCCGACGTTCACGTCGGCGCAGAGGGGCAAGCTGCGAAACTCCGGGAAATTCCGAACCTCGTATGGGGGCGATTCGACGTCGTGGCCATAGGGTTCGGAAACTTTACCCTCCAGTTCCTGTGGGGCGGCGTCGTGCTGGCGACCATCGCCAGGTATGCGAGCGAATACGAGATGGAACTGTCTGTATTCGGTGCTGCCGGGATCAGCGGCGTCGTCATGGCGCTCGGCGTGCTCACGTCAGGAACGACGACGGTGATTAGCGGTCGTCTCTCGGATCTGTTGTCCGACCGGACCCTTTTGACGATTCCGGCCTTCCTCGCCATGGCGGTCGGATTTCTGCTCGTCGCGGTCGTGCCGCGCATCGAGATGCTGCTCCTCGCGATCGTTCTCCTAGGAGGTGGGCTGGGGGCTGCGGCTCCGGCCCTGCTCGCAATACTCGGGGACGTAACCCCAGGAGACGAACTCGGTCGGATGAGCGGGGTCTACAACGTTTTCGGCGACGTCGGGCTGAGTCTTGGACCGCTTATTGCCATACCCGCAGTCGACATCTGGTTCGGTTATCGGATGACCTACGTGCTGTGTGCGGCACTGATCGCAAGCTGTCTGGTGTTCGTGTCTGCGCCGCTGTTATTGAACCCCGATATTTCACGTGCGGGAGAGTGAAATCGAACGTAATTTGATCCATTTCCCGAAGAAGGGACACCAATGTTCCTGGTAGATACCACGGGATTCGAAACCATTAACAATGAAACCTCGTATTGTCTCCCATGGCAATAGATACCGATCAAGCAGTCGAACGTCGTCGCTTCTACCGCGACGGGTTCACTGTCGGGAATTTCGAGGTCACCCCCGACGACTTCTGGGGGTGGCTGACGATCCTCCCAGTCCTGGCACTGTATACCATCATCGCCATCATCCCGATTGGGTTCGCCGTCTACGCCTCCTTACACACGATACCGCTCATGAACCCCGTCTGGGAGTTCAACGGTGGCTCGAACTACGTCGAGGCGTTTCAGCTCAATCGGTTCTGGGGTTCGATGTGGCGAGGGATCCTCTTCATGATCGGATCGACCGTGATACAGCTCACAATCGGCGTCTGGATGGCGCTCGTTATCAACAAACTCGATCGGGGAAGTCGGATCCTGAGCACCTTCGTGTTCACATCGTACCTGATTCCCACAATCATCGTTTCCCTCATGTTTCTCTTCATGGTCGACCAGTACGTCGGCGTGTTACATCTGGTCGGATCCGAGCGGCTCGGTCTCTGGGACGGCTATATCTTCGGGAACACCTCGGCAGCGCTTATCGGTATCGTCCTGATCAGTAGCTGGAAGTTCGGCGCGTTCGTGACGCTTTTCACCCTCGCACAGTTGCAATCGATCCCCGATAGATTCTACGAGGCTGCGAAAATCGCCGGGGCCACGACTTGGGAGATGTTTCGCGACGTCACCCTTCCGCGAATTCTGGGTGCGATCCTGGTCGTAATCTTCCTGCGGGCGATCTTCATGTTCAACAAGTACGACATCATCTGGCAACTTACCCAGGGTGGACCGGGATACGCATCGACGACGATGCCGATACTCGCCTTCCGGGAAACGTTCGAGGCGTCGGCGTACGGACTCGGCAACGCCATCGCCGTCATTATGTTCCTGTTCCTGTTCGCGGGCGGGGTCATCTATATGAAGTTCCTCAATCCGAGTCAGGAGGTCGAAACATGAGTACGCTCGACGAAGAGAAGTTTGGACGCACCTTCAAAATCCCCCATCAGTACCGGAGCCTGGCGTTCAAACTCGGTCTCTACGGGAGTGCTGCCTTTCTCGTGGCAATATTCGCGTTTCCACTGTACTGGATGACGAAGTCGGCGTTCATGACTCGGCTCGGGATCAACGAACACCCACTCACGCTGTTCCCGCGCGGTGAAATCTTCACCATCTCGCAGTTCGAGATCCTGTTTTCGGATACGGTCATGCAGTACGTGCTCAACAGTATCATCGTAACCGTCGGTACGGTCACTCTGGTGCTCGCGATTTCGCTCGTTGCGGGATACGGCCTTGCTCGGTTCGATTACAAGCGAAAGGTCGGGATTGCCCGATTCCTGCTGGTCGGATACATGTTCAGCCCCATCGTCCTCGCCATCCCACTGTATCTCATCTGGGATACGCTGGGCTTACTCAACCGTCACATCGGATTGATCATCGCCCTGAGTGCGGTTTCGATGCCGTTTGCGGTCTGGCTCATGTGGAAGTACATCCAGACCATTCCCGATTCGATGGAGGAGTCGGCCTGGGTCGACGGCGCGTCCCGGTGGCGGGCCTTCGTCGACGTGGTGGTCCCCCAGACAAAACCGGCGATGATCGCGAACTCGATATTCGCGTTCGCGATTGCCTGGGGGGACTTCACGTTCTCCTACATCCTGCTTCCGAGCAACGATGCCAGGACGTTCCCACCCGGAGTCTTCCATATGTTTCACGCGGCGTTCGATACCGGGTTCGGCGAGTTTATGGCAGTGAGCCTGATGATCTCCCTGCCTCCGTTGCTGTTCGCGTTCTTCCTCCAGTCGTACCTCATGCGGGGGTTCAAGATCCGGGCAATCTGACGAGGGCGTGACGAAACACTCATAAAAAAACATTACAACGACAACATACGACACTGTGCCAATGGACGTCAATATCGAAAACCTTCGGAAAGAATTCGGATCGCTCGTCGCCGTCGACGATTTCAACCTGACCATCGAAGAGGGCGAGTTTATTACGCTCGTCGGGCCGTCCGGTTGCGGCAAAACGACGACCTTGAGGATGCTGGCCGGCCTCGAAGATGTGACATCCGGATCCATCAAATTCGGCGACCAGGACGTTACCGACTATCCGCCCCAGCAACGCGGCGTCGCACTCTTGTTCCAGGACATCGCGCTCTATCCCCACATGAGCGTCCGTGACAACATGGCGTATCCCTTGAAAATCGAAGGGGTCTCAAAGGAGAAGCGCTACGAACAGGTTCAGGAAGCGGCGAATATGCTCCAGGTCGAAGATCAGCTCGACAAGAGCCCGGCAGACCTTTCGGGTGGACAGCAACAGCGAGTCGCCCTCGGGCGTTCGATCGTTCGGGAGCCGTCCATGTTCCTCTTCGACGAGCCGATGAGTGATCTCGACGCGAAACTCAAACGCGAACTCCGGCCACTCTTCGCCGAAGTTACGGATGCCGTAGGGTGTCCGACGATGTACGTGACCCACGACCAGGAGGAAGCGATGACGATGAGCGATCGGATTGCGATTATGAACGACGGACACCTCGAGCAGGTCGGGACGCCCGAAGAGGTCTACAACGACCCCGATTCCCGGTTCGTCGGGGAGTTCATCGGCCAGCCCACTATGGAATTTTTCGACGCCGGCGTCGGACGCATCGACGACGGACTCGAACTCTCGATCGGCGATCAGACATACGAAATCCCAGACGTCGAGGCGCTCGGTCCGTACGTCGACGACGAGGTGACCGTGGGAATCCGACCGCAAGACATCGAGGCCAGAGACGATCCCGACGAGGGAATCACCGCCGAGCACGTGTTCGACGAGCCGCTCGGCGACCAGACCCACAGCCTCTTCGAAACCGATCTCGGACGCATTACGGTCGTCACGCCGCCATCGTTCCGTGGTGGCGAGAACGAGTACGGACTCGCACTCGATGCGAGTGAAATGCGAATGTTCGACGCAGATAGCGGCGTCCGGATCCACTGATCCCAACGCGAAGACCATTCACATATATAAATTTTATAACTGTTTCGCGCAACTTTTGCCTTGCGATCGCCGATTTCCAAGGTATCCAATCGATAGACGCTGGTAGGATGTAACGTCCGATCGGATCGAGGAGGACGATAGAGTGAATGGTAATGTTTATTATTCGCGTTCTCAATACGTTGGTTATGTCACGATACCAATTGACACGGCGGACCGCGCTACAGCTTTCCGGGGTCGGGGCCGCTGGCATAATGGCTGGCTGTCTCGGTGACGACGATTCTGACGGTGACGGCGGTGGCGACAGTGACGGCGATTCCGGAGGGAACGGAGGAGACTCCGAGGTACACATCCTGACGGACTACGCGAGCGAAGCATGGCAGGAGTACTGGGAGGACGACCTCATCGCCGGGTGGGAGTCGGACAATCCAGACGTTCCGATCAATATCGAGTTTCGTGGATTCCAGGGGACCGGCGAACAGCGACTGGCAACGCTGTTGCAGTCCGGCGAGCCACCGGAACTGTATCACGGCACCATCTCCGAAGTTGGGGATTTGGTCAATCAGGGCCAGACAATGGCCGTCAACGATGTAATCTCCGAACTCGAAGATTTATGGGGCGGAGAAATGCTCTTCAAAAATACAGCGAACCCCTTTGATGACGAAATCCACCTCGTCCCACACGGGGTCTACATGGGTGGGACCCTGAACTACCGTCAAGACATCTACGATGAACTCGGACTCGAAGTTCCCGAGACCTGGGGTGAACTGGTGGAAAACGCCCGAGCGATCGATGAAGCCGAGCAGTTCGACGAGCGCGGGTTTGCGGTCCCAGCAGCCCCGTCCGGAAAGTCCGGCTCCGACTTCTCGAACTGGCTCTACAATGCGGGTGGCGACGTTTGGCAGTTCGCGAACAACGGTGGCGACGAGGTCGAACTGTGGTTCGACGAGGACCACGTAATTCCAGCACTCGAGCACATCCAGGAACTTGCCCAGTACTCGCCTGATCCCTCGAGCCTCGACTGGGGCTCGACAATCGAACAGTGGGCTGCGGGGCGTCTTGGGCAGACTATAATGAACAACGCCTGGCTCGCCGGACCGGCGTACTTCGCGGAGAACGAACCGGTGGCGTTCAACACGAAACAGGCCGTCATCCCAATGCGTGAAGGAGCCGATCCCCTGCAGCGAGGTTGGGTGCTAATCGACGGGACGCCGATTCTCGACGAATCATCGAACCCCGAGGGTGCGAAGGACTTCCTGCGGTACATGTACGGCGAGGAGAGACATCCCGAAGTCTCCTTGATGGAACCGCTACGATTCATTCCGCCGTTCCAAGGCGTTGCGGAGACAGATGCCTATCAAAACGCAGATATCTTCCAGGTCAACGACGGCATCTTCCTCGAAAAGAACCAGCGCGCGCTCAACGAAATCGCACCCACGCTCGACAGCGAGGAGTACAGTGGCAAGGAGACGCCCTCGACGCCCGAAACCCTCTATGCCGGGACCTTCCCCATCGATTCCGAGATGGTCAACCAGGTGATCGTCGAGGGTCGAGACATACAGACCGCCTACGAAGAAGCTTCCGAACGGCTTGAGGAGCGTTTAGAGGAAGCCGTCGAGCGAGCGAACTACTGAACGTTTGTCTCGTCACTCCGGCGTTTTCCATCTTCTCACCCTCGTTCTCCTGCCATCACCGTACTGAGCGCCGAGTCGGTTTTCGATTCCGGGCGAACCACCATCGTCCCGGCCAGTCGATCGCCGAGCCGTCGGCCTGTGGGCGACCGACTCGCCACCACCCATCCCAGGAGGTAGCCGACCGGCAGCCAGTCGACGTATCGGAGGACGTTTCGAATTGCGACGGCCACGAGTCCGGGTCGATTGCCCTCAGGGGTCGTCAAGATCAGATCCATCCGTTTTTTCCCCGGCGTCCGTCCGAATTTCCACTCATAGAGAAAGGAATACAGGAGATAGACGGGTATCAGCCCGATACCGCTGAGCCAGAACGTCTGGGTTGGATGTGCGACGAAGAAATCGAGGAAAATCACCATGAGCACTGATAGTATCGCCGCCTCGACGATGATGTAACAGATGACCAGATCCGCAATGGTCGCGAGTGCACGGCGTCGAAGGAGCTCCGGGGACGCACTCTCCGGATCGGGGTCGGGTTGATTGCCGGCCGGAATCCAGTCCAGAAGCGACATCTCGAACGAATCGAAGACCGGGGGGCAATTAAGGGTTTCAGCACGACGACATCCGGTTCCCGACAGTTCGATGTGACCCAAGACGATACGGGAACGGCGCCATTACCTCCGCCCATCGGTAGACGGTCACCACCGATCAGTTGTAGCAACGTCTTTATTGCCGAACCGTCGAATACACCGACATGGGAACACGACGTCGGCCCGGTTCGCCTATCAAGACGACGTCCACAGTGTTCAGTATTATTGAGGCACTCGAGGAGATGGGCCAGGCGGGGGTGACCCCTCTCGCCGACCATCTCGAACTCGCCCCGAGTACGGTCCACGACCACCTCGCCACCCTGGAATCGGAGGGCTACGTTGTTAGGGGCGACGATGGCTACCGACTGGGACTGCGGTTTCTGGCACTTGGCGTGCACGCGAAACGACACGAGTCGATTGCCCACATCGTCCAGTCAATTCTCGAAGACGTCGCCCTCGAAACCGGGGAAGTTGCCTGGTACATGGTCGAAGAGGACGGCCAGAGTGTCTGCGTCGAGTGCATTTCCGGCAACGGCCGACACATCTCACGATCGCTCGGTAACCGGTATGAATTCCACACGATCGCCACCGGCATGGCCTTGCTCGCACACCTCCCCGAGGCCCGTCGAACCGAGATCGTCGAAGAACGGATCACGTCGCCGAAGATTGACCCACCTGTCGACGACATCGCGGCACTGTATTCGGAACTCGACACGATCCGCGAGCGAGGCTACTCGACGAGACCGGAGGGGACCACTGACGGGGTAGACGCCGTCGGCGTCCCGGTGCTTCGCGCGGGTCGGGTGTACGGCGCCATCGGCGTTTCCGGGCCACGATATCGGTTCTCGGGATCGTCACGCAACGAGGTCATCAGAACCCTCGAGGAGGCCCAAAACGAGATCCAGGTCCGAATCGGTCGCGAAGACTGGATCGATCACCATCCGGACGTGTTCGACTGACCGAATTCGTCGACTGGAGGGGCTCGATTTCACACGAAAGGCGGACGGGTTCGCCGGAGACTGAAGTGCTATACCGTCGTCCGTCCAGCGTTCGAACGGAATGACAAACGTAAGTCACGTCGCCATGATCGGCGGCGGTATCATGGGCGGTGGCATCGGACAGGCGTTCCTGCAACACGGCTACGAAGTGACGATCCGCGACATAGACGATGACGTCAACGAGGAAACACGGGAACGCATCGTCGACGGAAACTTCGGCCTCGAACGGGCTGTCGAAGGGGGGTACCTTACGGAGGCGGAAAAGGAAGACGCCCTCGATCGACTCGATTTCACCCTAGAGATCGAAGACGCCGTCGAGGGGACGGACATGGTCATCGAGGCGGTCCCGGAAGACCTCATTCTCAAGGGACGCGTATTCCGCGAACTCGACGAGGCGACAGCGGACGACGTCCCGCTCCTTTCGAACACGAGCGGGTTCCCGATCGCCGCACTGGCAAATGCGGTCGAGGATCCCTCGCGGGTTGCGGGGGCGCACTTTTTCAACCCCGCACAGATAATGAACCTCGTCGAAATTGTCGAAACCCCGGAAACCGACCCCGAAATCGTCGAGACCACCGAGGCAGTCATGCGCGACATCGACAAGACGCCAGTCCTTGTGGACGATCAGCCGAACGCGTACGGATTCATCGTCAACCGCGTGTGGGGTGCCATGCGAGAGGAGGCACAGAAGGTCGTCGACGAGGGGCTTGCGACCCCAGAAGAAGTCAACCTCGCGATGAAGGAAGGTCGCAACCTTCCGGTGGGTCCACTCGAAGGTGCCGGTATCGGTGAGGAATGGGGGTAAAAACCGATTCGGAGCCGGGACGGTTCTGCGGTCGTTATCGCGGCGTAAACCGAGGCAGCGCGTAGTCGTCGTCCTCGTCGTCGGTATCGTCGAAGACGACCTCAACCGACTGACCGACCGAAAGTGGATCGGCGCCATCCTCGAGGCCGGCGCAGACGATATTGGTCAGCACCCGCGGACCTTCCTCGAGTTCGACGTACGCCAGCACGAACGGGGTCGCCTCAGCGTAGGGGTGGCCAACTCCACCGTGTGTAATCGTGTACGAGTAGATCTCGCCGCGCCCCGACGCTTCCATCCACTCGGTTGTATCGGCCGCACAGTCCGGACATCGTGCACGCGGATAGTAGTAGATGCGATCGCATTCGCCGCATCGCTGGATCAGGAGCTGACCATCGCCCGTCGCGTCCCAGAACGGTTCGGTCTCCGGGTTCACGTCGGGCGTCGGAGTCGGAAGGTCGGTCATCGGCTTTCACCCCCGAGGATGAGCGTACTGGACGCCATTCGCGTCCCGAGACTGCCGCCGGTCCCGTGTACCAGTGCCGTTTCGCACTCGGGGACTTGGACTTCCTCGCTCGCCTCGCCTCGGAGTTGTCTTACGGCTTCCATGATTTTGATCATCCCGCCCCGGTTTCCCGGGTGATTGTTACACAATCCGCCGCCGTCCGTATTGAACGGCAGCTCCCCGTCGGGCGCACGGAGTGTTCCGCCCTCGACGAACTCCCCGCCGTCGCCCTTCTCACAGAACCCGAGGTCCTCGATGGTCTCGAGAACGGTGATCGTAAAGGAGTCGTAGATGGATGCATAGTCGATGTCGTCGTGGGTTACGCCGGCCTCCTCGAACGCGCGAGGACCGGACTCCACGCCGCCAGTGTAGGTGAGGTCGATGTTCCCGCCGTCGTGGTGTTTCATCGCCTCACCGTGACCGAGCACCCACGCACAATCGCGGTCGAGATCGTCGGCGACCTCCTCGGAGACCACCACGCAGGCCCCGCCGCCGTCGGAGACAACACAGCAGTCCAGGAGCTTCAGGGGGTCGCTGATGGGTCGAGATTCCATGACGTCCTCGACGGTGACCGGATCCTGGAACATCGCGTCGTCGTTGTACTGGGCGTGTTCGGACGCAACAGCGCGAATCTCGGCGAGTTGCTCTTCGGTGGTGCCGTATTCGTGCATGTGACGGCGAGCCGCCAGCGCGTACATGTTGACCGTCGCGGTGCCGAAGACATTCTCGAAGCCGGCTTCTGGGCGGCCGCCCCGGCGTCCGCCTCTCTCCCCGGAACGCGGGCGACCGGCCATCGTGACGAGTGCCACGTCGCATTTGCCGGCCGCGATGGCGGCCGCAGCGTGACCGACGTGGAACAGGTAGGACGATCCACCGACGCTCGTGGTGTCGACGATCGAGAGATCCTGAAGTCCCAGATAGTCGACCATCGACATCCCACTCGGGGCGTCGTCCGTAAAGTAGGCATCGACGTCGTCGAGCGTGAGCCCAGCGTCTGCCAGTGCCCCGAGCCCGACTTCGGCGTGTAGTTGTGGTGTCGACTTGTTTGGGGCTTCCCTGAGCGGGTGTTCGTATATCCCTGCAATCGCAGCTTCCTCGCGAATACTCATGCGAGTGAATCGTTCCCAGTCCCCCCGCTTATAGCTTGCCAGTTTGGCTCGAACGGTACTCCCCGGTATGGGTTTCTGGCTCGAACCTGGTGAATCGAACGGGACGTCGAGACCCGGATACCCAGGGTACCTATAGCGAGGCCCGAGGTCCTCGCTCGGACCTGTTCGCCGGACGAAACGAACCCGTAGCACTATTTGTCCCGACACCGTCGAACCGGTGTCATGGAGTACACCACGCTCGGTACCACGGGAATGACGGTCAGCCGAATATGCCTCGGATGTATGAGCTTCGGTTCGGGTCGCGAGTGGGGCCTCGACGAATCCGAGAGCCACGCTATCATCGATCGGGCGATCGACTTGGGCATCAATTTCTTCGACACGGCAAACGTGTATTCGCGAGGCGAGTCGGAGGAAATCCTCGGGAGTGCGCTCGCCGGCTACGATCGCGACGAACAGGTTGTCGCCACGAAAGTGTACAACGACATGAACCCGGAAAATCCCAACGCGTCGGGGCTTTCGCGCAAGGCGATCGAGCAGGAACTCGCCCACAGCCTCGACCGACTCGGCCTGGAGACCATCGACCTCTACCAGATCCACCGGTGGGATTACGACGCGCCTATTGACGAAACATTGCGGACCCTCGACGATGCCGTCCGGCGCGGCCAGGTCCGGTACCTGGGGGCGTCGTCGATGTGGGCGTATCAGTTTGCCGACGCCCTCCACACCGCGGATCGCCTGCACCTCGACCGGTTCGTCTCTATGCAGAACTTTTACAACCTCGTCTACCGCGAAGAGGAACGCGAGATGTTGTCGCTTTGCGACCGCGAAGGAATCGGCGTCATTCCGTGGAGTCCGCTTTCGCAGGGCTATCTCGCGAGATCCCACGAATCCATCGACGCGACCGATCGCGGCGAGCAACTCCCGGCGGGAGCCTACCGTGCCGAGTCGACCCGGGAGATCAACGAGCGCGTCGAATCGGTCGCCGAGGACGAGGGACTCACGATGGCCCAAGTGGCACTGGCGTGGGTTCTGGGAACTGACGTCGTAGACGCACCGATCGTCGGCACGACGAGTGTCCAACATCTGGAGGAGGCCGTCGAGGCGCTTGAGGTGGACCTCTCCGATTCAGACGTCGCCTTCCTCGAGGAGCCCTACGAACCCGTGCCGGTCGTGGGTCACGAGTGACGGAGGGCTCGCCATCGAGCCGGGTGAAATCGCCCGATTTTATATGACCCTGTCCAGTATCGTGGTATGTAGCAACACTACACGAGGTACATATGGATTTCACGTACACAGAGGCAGAAGAAGCGTTTCGAGCGGATCTTCACGAGTGGCTCGAGGCGAACGTCCCCGAGGAGTGGCGGGATGGCGGTCCCGACATGCCCGAGGACGAGGACGAACACTGGAAGAAACGAGTCGAATGGCACAAGTCGCTCGACGAGGGCAACTGGGTCGGGATCCACTGGCCCGAGGAGTACGGCGGACGTGGCGCGACGCTCGCCGAACAGGCCGTCTATCGGGAGGAGATGGCCAAGTGGAAGACACCGAGCACAGTCAATAGCATCGGGATCAACTTCGTCGGACCAACGCTCGTCGCCGCAGGGACCGAGGAACAAAAGGAGCGGTTCGTTCCAAACATCCTCTCGGCCGACGAAATCTGGTGTCAGGGCTACTCCGAACCCGAGGCGGGATCCGACATCGCCGGCCTGACGACACGGGCCGAAAAGGATGGCGACCAGTGGGTCATCAACGGCCAGAAGATCTGGACCAGTTACGCCCACCGGGCCGACTGGTGTTTTCTCGTCACCCGGACGGACTTCGACGGATCCAAACACGAGGGCATCACCGCCCTCCTCGTGCCGATGGACCAGGAGGGTGTCACGACAGAGCGCATCCACCAGGCCAGCGACAGCCGGAGCTTCAACCAGATGTACTTCGACGACGCCGTCACCGACGAGTCGATGGTCGTCGGCGAAGTCGACAATGGCTGGGAGGTCGTCATGACGCTGTCGGCGTTCGAACACAGCAGCACCCAGATATTCGGGATCGAACAGATGTACCTGGATATTCTGGAGTACTGCAAAAACGAAACCCGAAATGGGAGCGCACTCGTCGAAGACCCCCAGATCCGACGAAAGCTTGCAGACTTCGACGCTCGAATCCAGGCCGGGAAGGCGACGTACTACCGCAACATTTCCAAGCGGATGGAGACCGGGATGCCCGGACCCGAGGGATCGATAGACATCATGGTGAGCGACGACGTTCGAGTCGACCTCATGAACTTCGCCATGAACCTGCTCGGACCGGAAGCCACCCTCTGGGACGACGGTCACGAAAACGGCGACTGGGCCGATGGATTCCTCGGCTCGTATGGGGCCTGGATCGCCGCTGGAACTGGCGACGTCCAGCGAAATATCATCGGCGAGCGCGTGCTCGGGCTCCCGAAAGACATCAAAAGCGACACGAGCCACAGGGAGTGATCTGACATGGACGCACGACTCACACAGGAGCAGCAACGTATCCGAGAGACTGCCGAAGAGTTCATCGAGGGCGAAGGCGGCATCGAACTCGCGCGACGACGCATGGATGGGGACGAATCGGTCGTCGACGAACTCTGGGCGGAGCTCGCCGACCTCGACTACACTGCCATCACCGTCCCCTTCGAGTACGAGGGCTTTGGCGAGGACATCGTCTATCTGACGGCCTTACTCGAGGTCGCAGGCAAGTATGCCCTCCCGGGCCCACTGCCCGAGACCGCGGCGGTCGCCGTTCCCCTGATCGACGGTCTCGGAACCGACGACCAGAAAGCACAGTACCTCCCGGATATCGCAACCGGCGACGCGAAATGGAGCTTCGCGCTGTACGACGACCGAAACGAGTCACTCCCGAACGCGATCCAGCTCGAGGCCGAGGTCGACGACGACGGATTCCGTCTCCACGGGACGAAGACGCTCGTGCCCTACGGCGGCGAAGTCGACCGTGTCCTCGTAGCTGCGCGAACCCGTGACGGGGTCGGAAACGGCGGCATCTCGCTTTTCGCCGTCGACGCGGACGAGGTCGAAGCCAGACAGCTCGAGAGCCTGGATCGAACCCGGCCGATGTACGAACTGACCTTCGACGACGTCGAAGTTACGAAATCCGCACTGATCGGCCCACTTCACGGTGCCGGTGGTGCCCTCGAAGACGCCGTCGATCGCTATATTGTTTCCACCTACGCCATGCTCGTCGGTGCGGCGGATCGGGCGGTCGACATGTCAGTCGATCACGGGAACGAACGCGAACAGTATGGCCAGCCAGTCGGGCGGTTCCAGGCCGTCAAACACCGGACCGCCGAAATGTGGGTCGACATGCAATCCTCGCGATCGCTCGTGTACTACGCCGCCTGGGCGCTCGAAAACGAGGAGCCCGAGGCCAGTCGAATCGTCTCGTCGCTCAAAACTTACGCGGCTGATCGGTTGAACCGAGCCTTCGGTGACGGGATGAAGAATCACGGCGGGATGGGCTTCACCTGGGACCACGACGGCCACATCTACATCAAGCAAGCCAAGGCATTTCGGAATTTCCTCGGATCACCCGAGGAACACGCCGACGCAGTCATCGACGCTCGCCTGAGCTAGACGGCTTGCGTCCCGCCCACGACCAGTATTTTGTGTTCGAATCCCCATTGGCCGGGAATACGTTCGATCAGTCGTTGCCCTCCCCGGCGGCTCCCACTGCCGATCGTCGGGCGACGGTTTTCCACGTTCCGCTCAGGTAGCGGTAGACACACACGATCGCCTGACTGTAGTAATCGGCAAGGACACCGAGAAAGACGGCCGCGATACCAATACCGATCCCGGGGGCAAATGAGCGGCCGGCCAGGCTCGCAACCACGTATCCCGCCGGGAGTGCGAGTAACGCAAAGCCGAGTCGAAAGCCCTTGCCGATGACGGTTCCGTAGAACGGGAACGTCGTGTCGCCAGCAGCCTGCAGGCTTCCCCGCATTACCCGTTCGACGCTCTGTGCGAAAACACCAATCCCGAAAACCCACACGAACACCACGCCGAGCCGCAGATTTCCGAGGCCGAACAGGCCGACGAGTACGGGAGCGAACGCCATGATGACCACCGCGGTGCCGCCCTGTAGGACGATCGAGATCCAGGTGATCTGTGTGCCGTACACCTCAGCCTCCTGCTCCTCACCGGCTCCAAGTTCCTGACCGACGAGCGACGCCGTGGCTGTCCCGATCCCGTTGGACGGGAGTCTCGCGAACCGGATGATTCTCTGGCTAATGGCGTAAGCCGCTACGACCGGCGTTCCGAGGGTCGCGAGCACCCACAGAAACGGAAATCGAACGCCGTACCGGACGAGCCGTCGGCCACCCAGGGGTGCACCGACCTTGAGAAGTTCGGCGACGATGGTCCAGTCCCACCACCTGCGTTCAAACGGACACAACTGGATCGCAAACCGACCCGACAGAGCCACTCCGAGAAAGATCGTCGACGCCAGCGTCTGGGCGATGACGAGCCCCCACGCCGCTCCCGCGATGCCAAGTTCGGGAAACGACCCGATCCCGAAAATCAACACCGCGCTCAACACGATGTTCGTCGGGAGCGAGATGGCGCGTACGAGCATCGGCGTCAGCGTATCGCCCGCCCCCTGGAGTGATCGCAGGGCGACGAGACTCCACGAGCGAAACGGCAGCGCCAACATTGCGATACGTAGATACGTCGCCCCGAGTGCAATGGCCTTCGCGTCGTCGGTCAACAGCGCCATCAGCCAGTCGGCGTAGCGCCAGCAACCGTAGCTGATCGGAGCGGAAAATACGAGGACGATCCACAGCGCTTGTTTCACGGTGAAATCCGCGTCGCGCTGGTTGCCACTTCCCACGTATCGCGAGACTACGCTGATGGATCCATTCGCGACGACCATCCCGACGGTGAGCGTCAGGAAATAATACTGGTATCCGAACTCGAGGGCGGCGATCGCAGCATCCCCCAGGGCGATACTGATGAGAAAGAAGTCGGTCGTCCGGAGCAGGGTTCGAAGTGCCGACGTGACGAAAATTGGCGAAGCCAGTTGCAGCGTTCGCTCCGCTCGCCAGCTGTCGACCAGTCCGGTCGCGCCGAACAACCGTGCAGCCCCCGAAATCACACGGTGTACCCCGTTGTGCATCCGCCGTCTGGTCATGGCACCCACCGATCACGCCGCGAAAACCGGACCACCTCGATCGCTGCGACACCGTCGAATCTGTCGCCGCGTTTCGATCCCCGACATGACGACAATCCAGCTCTCGGACGCATTCGTGACACTCCAGACACAACCGCCGTTCTCCTTTACTGTTCGTCCCGGGGCAAGGGTCGACGGGTTTCACACGTCCGTCACGTCGCTGGGATCGCTTCGGGCCACGTTCCACCGCAGGAGTGGTACCGTAACGACGATGGCGGTCAGGGCCACGCCGATCGCATACGACACGTACGACACTTGGAAGCCGAACCAGGAATCGACCATTGGAACGGCAAGCAGCGGTCCGGCGGTCGATCCCACGTCCCCCATAATGTTGTAGACGCTTCCCATGCGACCGACCTCGTCGCCGGGCGAGAGATCGCCGACGAGGGCAAGTAAGGCCGGCCCGATACCGCCGGATCCGACGCCGATCATCGCGGTGGCGAGGAACAGGACCTCGAGACGAGGGACGAATGCAAGCAGCAAAAGCCCGGCCGTCATCGAAATGAACGGCGGGATGGCCACGAAAATCCGATTCGAGACGTTGTCTGAGAGCCGGCCGCTGATGACTGTCGTGGTACCCGACGTCAC
>JBKGZK010000016.1:0-37740 GCA_046545615.1 Natronomonas sp. | reverse complement strand
AAGCCCCTGCCTCAAGGAGCCGCCAACCGCGGCGAGTAGGCGGGGGTAGTTCACAATACGAAACCGAGGCCAGACGGGATATGTCGTAAACATTGACCGATAGTCCGCCGAGGCGAGAGCGTGGCGTGAGGGCCAGCCGAGGGAAATTCGCCGCCTGTTCGCACCTATGTCCCCACGAAGTCTCGACGTTCTACAGCCGATCGAACCGTCCATCGACCAGAATCGATCGCAATTCTCGGTTCGCCGCCGCATCGAACCGCAAGGGCCGTCGCCACCACGGGCCCTTCCCCGAATCGGAAGAGAGTTCGGTCACGATACAGTTCGGGTCGATACCCGCGTCCGGAGATGACAGCGGGAGGGCAGTATCGAACAGGGCCGACTCGTTCGGATCGCCATACAGGAGCACGGCAGCGTCGAAAGACCGTCGCTTGAGGTGAGCGTTGTCAGCGTAGACGCGTCGGTACCTCCGTGGAAGCCCCCGATAGGCGTCCCTAGAAATCGGATTCCTGGCGAGCTGAAAAGCACCGATGACGTACGCGCCCCATTCGGGGGCTATCCACGCCCTGGACGGCGAACCGACGGTCGAAAGTGTAGCATAAAAGTACACGTAGTCCCCCGCGTCGAGTTCCAAGAGGGGCCCAGCCTTCACCGCATATGGGTCGCCGTACGTGTACCTGTCGCACCCGTGAACGCCCTCGAACGTCGGATCGAGGTGCACGGGAACGTCAGTGACGTCACGTGTATCGGTCGCAAGTTCCAGATCCCCGTACGTCGGGACGGTCGCACCGTCGCGGATCGGCTTCGTTTCCGGTATCGGGACGTATTCGAACCGACCATCGGGATAGATCGGCCCGCGGAATCCGGGCTCGTTGGTGTTGGCTCCAATGTTGATAGCCACACCCCTGGCGTCTTGCTTTTCGTTCTCGTTCACGTCCTTACCCACCAAAAAGTGGTTCGGAATCGTCAACGCTTTGGTGACGGCTTTGGAGGATCGGACGTATGGTTCGTCACCGTCGAGTCGTCATGTTCGGTGCGATGGTGGTCCTCTCTATCGCCGTCCTCGGGGGATTGGCCATAACCGCCGACGACCCGATCGAAACGGACGGCGAACACGACCCGTATCCGGGTGATACGCTCATTACCGTCCAGGCCTACGGCTGGTTCGGCAATTTCAACGGTGACGCCTTCATCGTCACGCCAGAGGGTGAACGGATCTGGGAATACCAGCCACCGAATGCAGCCGTATTCGATGCCGAGATGCTCGACAACGGCAACGTGATGGTTTCCTACGGGCAGTACGTCCCGAACGAAGAGTGTCCGGCGGAGTGGCAAGACGTCGGGGACGACGATCACTGCATCAAGAACGTCGTCGAGGAGGTCGACATCGAGACGAAAGAACAGGTGTGGGCATACACATGGTACGATCGCTTTACCAGTTTCCACGAGGTGCACGATGCTGATCGCCTCGAAAACGGAGATACCGCGATCATCGATATGGGCCAGGACCGAACCTTCACGGTGAATCAGGACGGCGAGATCACCTGGGAATGGTCCGCGATCGAACACCTCGACGAAGGTACTCCCTTCTGGGACGAATACGTCGAAGGGACCGCCCTCGAGAATCACGCCTATACTGGACCCAACCAGGACTGGACTCACATGAACGACGTCGATCGATTGCAGAACGGCAACTTCCTCATGTCAATCAGGAATTTCGACGTTCTGATCGAGGTCGATCCCGACACCGACGACATCGTAGATGTGATCGGAGAACCAGGATCGCACGACGTCATGAACGAACAGCACAATCCGCACTATCTTTCGCTTCACGATACCGTCATCGTCGCCGACAGCGAGAACGATCGCATCGTGGAGTACGACGTCGAGACTCGCAAGGAGATATGGCGGTACGAGGGGCCCCGAGAAAACGATCGACTTGCATGGGCACGTGACGCCGATCGACTCCCCAACGGGAACACGATAATTGCCGATTCCAGAAACTTCCGTGTGCTGGAAATCGATCCGGATGGGGAAGTCATCTGGGGTCACGACCTCACCGACGAACGGGGAATCGTCTACGACGTGGATCGTCTGGGTCCGGATCGAAGCCTCGGCGAAGAACCACAGAACGTGCCGCCGGGCGACGACCTCGAAGGGAGGTATCACACGAACGGGATCTTCGGACTTGTGTACGTCCTCGAATCCTGGATCGCGTTCGTTCTCCCACCGTGGGTGGGAGTCTGGGGCGTTCTCGCGATGCTCCTCGGTATCGCTGGATCGGCTGGTCTCGCCTGGGAAGGTGTGCGAGCCTGGCGTGCCGGCGATCGAGAACTATAGGAAGGGGCACTGCGAATACCTGGTCGAGTCTTTAGCACCCACAATCGGGGTGGGTCTTCACTGCAGAGTTGATACAAGGAACCACTTAATCGCTGGCCGTAACCCCTTCAAAAATCTCCGGTTCGATCGCGGGATCTAACAATCGTTCTTCCATCCCAGAGACGTCAGTGCGGTTTCTGGCGAGTTGTTTGAGGGAGGATTGCTGAGAGAGATCGCCAATGAGGACGCCGCCAATGACCCGTCCGTCTTTCAGCACGACGCGGCGCCAGTTCTTTTCGCCGTACTTGCGTTCGACGTGATCGTCGCCGATCGTCGGATGGCCGAACGAGAGAAATGGAAAATCAAAGTGTGTGATCGAATAGGAGGGCACCCATTCGAAGACCGCTTCAGGTTCGCCCGCCGCCATGTTGGTTCCCGCGACCGACCCCTGCGTTTTTGCCGACCCCCACGCGCCGTTCTGTGTGCGCTGATCGAGAATAACGTCGTGAAACTGCGTGATGTCTCCGGCAGCGTAGACACCGTCGACGTTGGTTTCCATGTGTTCGTCGACGACGATTCCGTCATCAAGCTCAATATTGGTGTCCCGGAGAAATTCGGTATTGAAGTCGAGTCCGATAGCCACGCCCGCGAAATCGCACTCGTAAGAGTCGCCGTTCGGGTCGACGACCCCAACCAGGTGTCCGTCGTCATCCGTGACGAATCGATCGACGCCCGATTCGAACACCGGCTGGACGCCGATTTCACGGAGTGCGTCGTGAATGATTTCCGCGCCGTCCTCCGAAAGGGCATATCGCCACCAGTATCCACGCATCAGATAGTGCGCGTCGACGTCCTGGGCGCCACAGATTGCGGCGAGATCGATACCGAGAAGACCGGCTCCGATGACGACGGCGTTGTCGGCGGCTTCAGCGCTTTCTTTGATCGCACGGGCATCCTCGAACGTCCAGAAGTGGTGGATTCCGTCGGCGTGACTGTTCTCGACAGGTAGCTGAACCGGGGTGCCACCGGTGGCGATCAGCAGTCGATCGTAGTCGAAGACGTCGCCAGCGTGCGTGTGGACTTCGCGGGCGTCCGTATCGACGGTGGTTACGACTGTATCGAGGTAAAGATCGATGTTGCGTTCCGTATACCAATCCGGTTCGTGAATGGCGACCGGAGCTTCCGGGAGCTTGCCCTTCGCGAACTCTTTGATCAAAATTCGATTGTAGAGCGCCTCCCCCTCCTCGGTGATAACCGTCACGTCGGCGTCCGGATCAGCCTCCCGAATCGTCTCGGCCGCCGACGATCCGGCAATCCCGTCGCCGATTATGACGTGCGACGCACACATACCCGCGAATACAGCACCCGCCCTAATGTGAATTGCTATGTCGTTTTTCTTTACGATACGAGCACTATGCATGTCATTCGTTGACAAATTGTGTGTGAAATTTGACGAAGTAAAATCGGAACGTCGGTATTTCTGTCTAAAAATGACACGCCGGCACCATACGTCATTCTGCCCTCGTTATCGTTGGATAGAACGGACGGTATTCCACCTGTGACCCTGGTGGGTTCTTCGGAATGAGCGATTCCACGGCAGCATCAATAATTATGGATCGACCACCGCCATCCACTCGAAGGTAGCTTTTTGGCTCCGGTACACAACGGATGTGAGCATGACGGACTGGATCGGGAAGACGTTCACGAGCGACCTCGGTTGGTCACACCTGGAAACGCTCGTCGACATCGGAAACCGGATGGCGGGAACCGACGGCGAGCACCGGGCTGCAGAAGAAACGCGAGTAATTCTCGAGGAACTCGGTGCGAGAAATGTTCATTTGGACCCCTTCGATATCCAGGGATGGAACCGGGGTAGCTCGTCAGTCGAAACTGAGAATGCCACACAGGAAAGTATCGCCCTGCCCCGGAGCCCGTCGGGGACAGTCACGGGCGAACTCGTCGACGTTGGATACGGACTCCCGGAGGACTTCGAATCGGACCTCCGGGGGAAAATTGTGATGGCAAAAAGCAATGTCCCCAGCTGGTACGACCGATTCATTCACCGCCGAGAGAAATATTACTACGCGGTGGAGGCCGGGGCGGCGGCGTTCGTGTTTCGCAATCACGTCGAAGGATGTCTCGCCCCCACCGGAAGCGTCGGAACGGAAGAATCACCAATCGGGGAGATCCCCGCAGTGGGCGTCTCGAAGGAAGTCGGCGCTCGGCTCGCCCGGCGGAGTACAGGCGAAGACGTGACGGTCTCTGTTGACGTCGATGTCCACGATGCAACGAGTGCCAACGTTCACGCCCATCTCGGCCCCGAGACGACGGAGGAACTCCTGGTGACGAGCCACGTAGACGCTCACGACATCTCCGAGGGCGCCGCCGATAACGGTGCCGGGACTGCCCTGGTCTGTGAGGTCGTTTCGGCCCTTCTCGAAAATGAGGCCGAACTGGACACCCGGATTCACGTCATCGTCTTCGGCGCAGAAGAGGTCGGTCTCTGTGGCTCCACGTACGACAGTTCCCGACGCGATCTCGATTCGATCAAGGCAATCGTCAACAACGACGGCGTTGTCCGCGGTCGGAATTTGAAATGTTACGCCAACGGATTCGACGAACTCGTATCCGCAGCCACCACGGTCGCAGAACGGTTCGGCCACGAGATTGTACCCACGCCGGAACTCGCCCCGCACAGCGATCACTGGCCCTACGTGGAACGGGGTGTGCCGGGCTATCACCTCATGAGCGAGACTACTGACGAGGGCCGTGGGTGGGGACACACCCGGGCGGACACGCTCGACAAACTCGACATCAGAGATCTCCGGACCCAGTCAATTCTGATCGCCGAGTTGGTGAAGTATCTCGCCTCGGATTCCGTCGAGATTGCCCATCGCGACCCGGCGTCGATAGCTGACCAACTCGAAGACGAAGACCTCGCCGAGGGGATGAAAGTCATCGGCGACTGGCCCTATTGACGAGCTGGCCTCCGTTTTCGTTTATATGTAATCTCCGTTCGCGATCGCATCAGCAGCCGCGTAGCCGGCCTCGATCGCCCCATCGAGCGATCGTTCGGGATATTGCGCTCGTGAGGCCATACCTGCGTAATAGACACCGTCGGCCACGGCAGAACCGAGGTCGTAGGGGATCACCATCTCGAGATATCCTCGCTCGTAGATGGGTGCCGTTTTGGGATTCCGGGCGATCTCGACCCACTCGACTGATCCGGGATCGAACGTGGGAAAGAGGTCTTCGACACCGGCGAGCCACTTCGCCTCAAGCGCGTTGTCATCGAGACGCCACGCGGCCTCCTCCGGGGATTGTACGTAACTCGCGATGTACAGAAGGTGTTCGCCTCCGTATCGTTCGGTTGGGACGAAGTTCGTGTGTTCGACGAGTGCCCCGAAGGGGGCATCGTCAGCGATGTTGAGCCAGTAGGTATCGAGGAGCGGTTCGTCCATGGCCACGACTGCACACACCGATCCCTGGAACGCGATTTCACAGGTATACCCCGTTAGCGATTCGAGAACGTCGGGCATCGTCGCGACGATGACGGAATCCACTTCGTGGGTTTCGTTTCTGTCGACGGACTCGACGGTGATAGATTCCACTTCGCCATCGTCGATTCCAACGTCGGTTACCCGTGTCCCCGTAGAGACGTTCTCGCGACCGACGGCGTCGAGAAGTGCGTCCACGAGTTGGGCGAATCCACCGTCCATGTAGCCGAGAATTTCGCCGCGTCTGATATCGCGTTCACCCCGAAACTGTACCCGACCGAGGAGCCACGCCGCGGAGACATCCGATTTCCGAGACCCGAACTTTGCATCGAGTAGCGGCTCGAAAAAGTACTCGTAGACGCCCCTCGTTGTGTGCTCGAGCAGGAACTCCTCGACAGGAACGTCCTCGAACGCCTCGAAATCCTCGTATGTGTCTCGGCGGGGGCGAACACGGCGGACGTCGATTCCGAGCGTAAGCATCCCCAGTCGGAATTTGTCGTACATCGAGAGATGAGGATATGCGAGTATCTGTGTTGGCGTGTCGAGCGGATGGGCAATCCCGTCGACGTAGTAGGCGTTCTTTCCAACGCGCCATTCGATTCGATCCCCCAGCCCGAGTTCCTCGGCGAGCTCGACGATCGTTTGCTCGGATTTCGAAAGATGGTGGTAAAATCGCTCGATCGGATCACCCGCCGTCTCGTAGCTGGTAGCGAGCCCGCCCACGTCGTCGTTCGCCTCGAAGACGTGGACCGATTTCCCCGCGTTCTGAAGGCGATAGGCGGCCGCCAGTCCGGCGAGGCCGCCACCGACGATGGCGATCATACCGCGGGTTCTCGTCGAGCGCTGTTAGATGTGACGGGTCGTCCCCCAGTTCTCAAGGTACCGAAGGACAGCAAGGGACGAGCCATAGCAGGTTGAACACCAACGTTTTGCCCCGGTGGGTCGGATCTCGAAGTATGAATTACGACTGGCGGGATGCCGTCGATCTCACCGAAAGCCAGCGGCTTGTGGAACGGAGCATCCGGGACATTTGCGCCGACTTCGACGACGCCTACTGGCGAGAAAAAGATCGCAACGGGGAATACCCCCACGCGTTCGTCGACGCTCTGGCCGAGAGCGGCTGGCTCGGCATTTTACTTCCCGAAGCCTACGGTGGTGCCGGAATGTCGACGAGCGAGGTCGTCGTCATGATGGAAGAGATAGCGGCGAGCGGTGGCGGGTTCGCCGCGGCACAGGCAATTCACGGGGGAATCTACAACTCCGTGCCGATCGTGAAGTACGCCGACGAGGACCTCAAGGAGCGGTTACTACCCGACGTGGCGTCGGGCGAGAAACGCATCCAGTCGTTCGGTCTGACCGAACCGAACGCCGGCTCGGATTCGACGTCGATGGAGACTCGCGCACGCAAAGAGGGCGACGAATACGTCATCGACGGCCAGAAGATCTGGATCTCGCGGGTCGACGCGAGCGATTACCTGCTCCTCGTTGCGCGGACGACACCCCGAGACGACGTCGACAAACGAACCCGGGGGATCTCGATGTTTCTGGTCGACCTCAACGACGCACTGGATGGAGGCCTCGAAATCGAGGCCATCGACAAGACCGCAAGCCGGGCCGTTCACGCCTACGAGATGTGGTTCAACGGCGTCCGCATTCCGGCGTCGAATTTGATCGGCGAAGAGGGAAACGGATTCTACCAGGTGCTCGATGGCCTCAACGAAGAGCGGATCAGCATCGCCGCAGAGTGTCTCGGACTTGGCGAGGTCGCGCTCGAAGCTGGCGTCGAATACGCCACGGATCGGGAGGTGTTCGGCGGTCCGATCGGCGCGAACCAGGCGATTCAGCACCCGCTCGCGGCAGCCTATGCCGACCTTCTGGCAGCGAAACAGGTCATCTACAGTGCAGCTGACCGTCTCGAAGCACTCGAACGGCACGCTGCCGGTGCCCAAGCAAACGTCGCAAAATATCTCGCGGCGGAAGCCGCCTTCTACGCTGCCGACGCCGCCGTCCAGACACACGGTGGCTTCGGCGTAGCCCGCGAGTACGACGTGGAACGGTACTTCAGGGAGGCACGACTCACTCGTATCGTACCGATTACGCAGCAACTCGTATTGAACTACCTCGGCGAACAGGTACTCGGACTCCCCAGATCCTACTGAGCGTGGAACGGCCTGTGGAAGTTGATTTTTTCTGCCGTTCGATCATTCACCGGAATCGGTATCCACACGAATCCGGACGTGCCACTCGTCGGGAGCCGGATTGGTTGTCGAAAAGACGAACCCCCGCTTCTCAAGAACGTCGTAGAGCGGACTCGGTTCGAAATCGTTTATCAATCGGAGCGTCGCTCCCGGTTCGAGCCGCTCGAGTTCGTCTTCGATTGCGGGAAACGGCGGCGCATCCATCGGTCGAACGTCGAGCGTTCTCTCCTGGGACATTGTAGTGTCGTACGGCGGGCGACCACTATCGGCTGTCCCCGAACACGTTCGATGGAATTTCGTCCAATATGTCCGCATCGATCGCAGCCGGTTCCGTGTCGACTATCTCGCCCCGATTTTCGTATACCGACTCCAGCCGCCGAAGTTCAGCGTTCGTCGCGACGCTCGTCTGGTGCATGTCGTGAACGCGTATGCGGACCACGTCGAAGTCGTGCCGGTCGCTCGCGTTCCAGGCTCGAAACGCGCCGAAGGACAGCGTCGTACTCTGTGGGCACATGGCTGTCGTCGGCGTGAACGTTGCGAGGAGATCGGCTCCAGTCGTGGCGTATCGAAAGCCCGCGTCCGGATGTCTTCGGTCCTGGTTTAGCCGTGCGAGATTGTAGCCGAACGTCACGTCGTACACGCCAGCCTCTTCGAAGACGGTATACGCAATCTCGTGGACGCGGACGTGGTCGTCGCCCGTGAGAACGGTATGGGGCCGAAGAAAGTCGTCGAGACGTGGCAGGTGCTCGGGAACGAATTCATCCCGTTCGTCGAAATGGTCGCCCTCCCCCGTCGATCCCCAGAGCCACGTCATGACGGATCTATCTCGTTCCAGATTACGGTGACCGTCTCGGAATCTCCCTCGACGGTTTCGAACCGATAGCCGCGATCCTGGAGTCTCGGATAGAGGAACTGCGGTTTGCGGTCGTTGCGCTGGACCAACACCGTCTCGTCGTCAAGATCGACGAGCGTTTCGAGCGTCACTGTGAGCGGTTCCGGCGGACCCAGCTCCCGGACGTCGAGGTATTCGATCGGTCTGTCGAGCGGAGCATCCGTCTCACGAAGGGATGTTCGATCGTATCCCATCGGTCACGTGTTCCGGAGTGGTGAGTCGACCGAGACGAACGGCCTGTCCGACCGATCGATCCCGCGTGGGTCGAGCGCCATCGGCACCTCGATCACGGCTCCTCCTTTTTGGGGAATTTCGCGAGGAACTTCGTGGGCGCTTCCTGCTCGACGGCGTAGGCCGCCTCGTCGAAACTCGGAATCTCCGCTGCCATTTCGTAGTACAGCGGTTTCGGCTCGTGATCGTTGATAATCGTGAGCGTCTCTCCGGGATCCATCGATTCGAAGGTTTCGTGGATTCGGGGGTGTCTATCTACGGGCGGGATCTCGCGGACATCGAGTGTCGGCATACCGATTCATTCTACCACAGGTGCCGCAATCCGTCTTGGTCCGAACGTGTTCGCCCACACCCTCAGTCCACGTCGTCACGTAATTGATGATATGCGTTCGATTCCTGGAGACCTGTCGACCGATCTTCAGCCCCCGTTGCGCATCCCCCTCGTACACTTTGTGGTCGCCCTCTGCTTCCTTTTGGCCGGGAGTGTCTTCGGATTGCTCCTCACAGGTACCGGGGCAAGGATTGCGATTCGCCTCGCTACGGTGCACCTGCTCCTCATCGGCTGGGTGAGCCTCACGATTCTCGGGGCGATGACGCAGTTTGTTCCCGTGTGGTCCGGGGTGAGACTCCACTCCCATCGGCTCGCCACGATTCAGCTACCGCTCGTTGGAGTCGGCCTTGTGGGTCTCGCAGGTGGATTCGGCGTCGGCGAATTCGACGTCGTCGCCGGAGGAGCCCTCCTCGTCTTTGCCGGGTTCGGTGTGTTTGGCTACAACATCGGAAGAACGCTCTGGTCGGCTCGGCCGTGGGACGTGACGGAGACACACTTCGCCCTCGGGGTAGGATTCTTCCTGTTGGCCGTTGCCGTGGGGACCACGCTCGCACTCGACTTTCGATTTCGGGTGTATCCGATCGGATCGATTATCCGCACGAATGTGATTTCCGCACACGTAACGCTTGCCGTCTTTGGCGGCGTCCTTGCCACGATCGTCGGAGCGCTCTATCAACTCGCACCGATGTTCACACAGGCGCGGGACAGTCGGATCGATGGTCGAATTCGACGTTTCGAATCCGGTGTGTTTCCCGTCAGTGTTCTCGGTCTCGCAGTCGGTCGTCTCTTCGATGTCGCCATCCTAGCCACGCTCAGTGGTCTCGGTGTCGGGATCGCTGTTTTGGCGATCGCCCTTATCGTCTCGCGGCAATTGTACTCCGCGACGGTCGAGTACTCGCCGATGCTTCCTCGATACGCCATCGCCGCGGTACTGGGTATTGTGTGGTCGATCAGCGCCGGGTACGCCTGGATTCTCGATCCAGTGTCGCCGACTACCCGTTTTGGATTCGGTGGAACCGGACCCATCCTCCTGTTCGGGATGGTTGGATTCGTGATCGTGGGAACTCTCTATCACGTCATTCCGTTTCTCATCTGGGTGCATCGATACAGCCACCGGGTCGGTTTCGAACCGGTTCCAATGATCGACGACCTCTACGATCCGCGTCTCGAACGATTCGATCTCGTGATCACTACACTCGGGACGGGGGTGGTGTTCCTCGGCGAGCTGGTGTGGCCGCAGATTTCAGCCGTTGGGATTGCCCTGGTCGTGGCAGGGGTGTTTATCTTCGTCACGAACATGGCTCGAACCGTGACGACACACGCCGCCGATGTCTTCGCCCGCTCGTCGAACAGTACGGACCCGGCGGACGAGTAAACTCCCGAGGTCGCAAATCGATGACCACGCCCGCAGAACGTATCTCTCGTTGGTCTCGCCGGTTCGCCGCTGCCAGCGCGCTGTTTCTCGTCGTGTGGCGGGTCGGCGTGATCGTCGGTCTCTCGAGGGAGGGCGAGGTAGTTCTTGCAGTATTCGGATTCGTCTTTCATATGATCTTCGCGAAGGGGTACTCGTTGATTCCGACCTATTTCGACCGGGACCTCCGTCCGTCGGTGCTCCCGATGGTCCAGTTTCCACTCACGACGATCGGGACCATCTGTCTCGCGTTCGGAACCACCGACTTCGCTGAGTGGGAGGGACTTGTCGGGACAGCCGGAACAATCCTCTGGAGTGTGGGTGTGGTCGTGTTTGTCGGCGGTCTGTACTGGTCGATCCGGGACAACGTCACCGGTCATGAAACGGCAACGGGTGAGCACAACAAAGACCGCCGGCGAGTCGATCGAACTGCGAATCTATTCGTGCCTGTTGCCCTGGGATACCTCCTGTTCGGTTCCTACGAACTGCTCGCATCAGCAACGATGCTGCCGACGGTGTTCGACGGCTATCGTCCGCGGGGCATCCATCTACTCGTGGCCGGAGCAGCTACGCTGATGGTGTTCTCAATCGGATTTCGGCTGCTCCCCCGGTTCTTCCGGGCGAGGCCACCACATCGGCTCGTCGTACTCGTCCTTCCGCTGGGTGCGGTGGCCCCGCTCGGCCTGGCATGGTCGCTCCCGATTGGTCGACTGTTCCCGGTGTTTGCCACGATGGAAGCAATTGCGATGGTGGGATACGCGCTCGTGATCGCAACCCTGTTTCGTCGCTCTACGAACCTTCGGACCGGACTGTACGCCGTTCTTCTCGGTGCGATAAGCGGCGTCGTGGGTGTTGGAATCGGACTCTGGCTCTCGTTCGTCGGTCTCGAGTCGACTCTGGTGGCCGCCCACCTCGAAACGAACCTACTTGGATTTCTCGGGTTGACGATCATTGGACTGGCTTTCCAGTTTTACCCCCCGCGGGCGAGTGAGTATCCCGGTAGCGACGACCGCACCGCAATCGCTGCAATCGGAGCGATCGCTCTGGGAATTATTTTGGCGAACGCTGCCGTGCTACTGGAGACCGGCTCGACCACCGGTACGGTCGAACTCGTCGAAACAGCCGGACCATACGCAACGCTCATCGGTGCGATTCTGTACGCCTATCTACTTGTCGGCGTGTTCGCGTCCCGATGAGTGGTTGCCTCCGTTGTACCGAAACGTTTCGTCCCGACGGGGCTACTCGACCGATACCGCGTCGGTCGAGTCGTCCTCGTACCCGTCGGGAACGTATGCACAGAGTGGATCGCTCGCCATTGGATCCCCGGTTTCGGCGTACGCACGCGACCGGCTTCCTCCGCAGACGTTCCGGTACTCGCAGACACCGCAGGGGCCGGTCAACTGATCTTTGTCCCTGAGAGATTCGAACAGTTGCGATGTTCGATACAGGTCGACGAGATCCCCCTCGCGTACGTTTCCGGCACTTTTGGGGAGAAACCCCGAGGGGTAGAGTTCCCCCGTGTGACTCACGAAGGCAAACCCATCTCCGGCCGTAATACCGACCCGACGGCCTATGGAATCGTCGGTATCCGTCGGTCGGTCGGATGCTTGAGTCGCACCGGTTCGTTGTTGGAGTGCGACCCGTCGATAGTGGGGTGCTTCGGTCGTCTTGATCCCGAAGGAAGCGTCCTGTTGGGTCCGATAGAGCCACTCCATGACGCGTTCGGCACGACCGGGAGAAATCGGTTCGAGCACGCGGCCACGGCCGACAGGGACGAGAAAGAACACCGACCAGAGCACCGCATCTAGGTCGGCAACGAGGCCCCGAATTTTCGGTAGCTCGTCGACAGTCGCCGCGCACACGGTCGTATTTATCTGCAACGGCAGGCCGATTTCGCGGGCTTCAGTTGCGGCCGCAATCGTGTCTTCGAAGCTCCCCTTCTCACCACGGAACGCATCGTGGCTTCTGGCCGATCCGCCGTCGATACTCAGCGCCATCCGACGCAATCCAGCCTCGGAGAGCGCCGTGATCCGATCGCTCGAAAGCGAGGAGGTGCCACTTGGGGTCATCGTCATTCGCAAGCCCACATCAGCACCGTAGGAAACGAGTTCGGTCACGTCCGGACGAATCAGCGGATCGCCGCCCGACAGTACGACGAGTTGACCGTCGCTGAAGTCTCGGGCATCGTCGAGGAGGGATTTGGCTTCGGCCGTCGAAAGCTCCTCCGGGTGTCTGGACTCCTGTGCGTCCGCCCGACAGTGTTCACACGCGAGTTCGCACGCCTGGGTCGTCTCCCAGATCAACACAAAGGGTCGGCGATCGGTATCGATTGCAGGTTTAAGAGCAGGTGAGCTGGCCATGATGGCTTTTGTACCTGATACGTCAGTCAGTCGATCGAGACTTGCTCGCGACGTCTTCGTTGATGTGTACCCGGGTCGTATATCCGCCGCATCCGCACTGGGCGACGTATTCGAGTTCGATCCCCGAACCGAACTGGTCGACCAATTCCTCGTAGAGATATTCCGACGGGTGGCCGTGTCCCTCGTGGGTGACGAGGTTGACGAACCGTCCAGGGGCGGTGTGACGAACGGCGTCGATCGCTTCCCTGCGAAGACGATCTCGGTCAGCTTCGTGTCGTGGCTTCTCCAGGTTGATCGACCAGGACGTGTCGTGTATCTCGTCGGCGTGGTCGTCTTTCGTCCGTGATTCCGGTTGCATACGTCTATAGAGAGTGGCCAGTCCGGAAAGCGATCGTGCGAACATCTTCGCCTCGATCGACACGCACTACACGGTGGAGCGTGTAACACGATCGAATGACGCAGGCCAGGCTTCGGATCGACATTCCCGACGGGCCGTGGATAGCGGACGTCTCGAGAGCATATCCGGAGGCCACGTTCAGGGTCCTTTCGGCGTTTCCGTCGACCGAAGGTGAAATACAGAAGGGGCTAGGTCTCGTCGCGATTGAGGCCGACGATCTCGATTCGTTACTTGCTGAGATCAGTGCACACGAGACGATCATCGAATGTTCCGTGCTCCAGGAATCGACAAACCGGGCGACGATCCAGATCCAGACATCGACTCCGATGATCCTTCTCGCCGCAAAGCGCTCGGGGATTCCGGTCGAAATGCCCGTCGAAATACGAGACGGGACTGCACGCGTCGACGTTTCCAGCCCACACGAGCGACTCTCGACGCTCGGGGACGAACTCAAACAGCTCGAGCTGGATTTCGAACTCGAATACGTCCAGGACCGGCTCCAGCTCGAACAGTTGCTCACCAGTCGCCAACACGAATTGCTAGAGGCAGCCCTCGAATCCGGCTACTACGACACGCCGAGAACGTGTACGTTGACCGAACTCGCAGACCGCGTCGGGCTCGCGAAATCGACGTGTAGCGAAATTCTCCACCGGACAGAAGAAATTATCATCAAGGAGTTCGCGGACCAGTTGCCTGCACCTCCCGCCGGGACATTCGACAAAACGGATACGTAGTGCCCGGAAGCTGGTTCAAAGTGTCCGTATCGAACAGCGATTGTCCGTTTCCCAGAATACTCCCGTTATTCCTCGGCAGTTAGTTCCGAGAGGTCGTCATCCGGATTCGCAACGACGACTGCACCCTTCATTCCCTGTGCTTCGTGTGGCATGCAATAGTATCGAGTTATACCCTCATCGTCCGCCGAGACGGTCGCTTCGCTCGTAACGCCGGACTGATCTTCGAGATCCTCGTGTTCGACGTCGGCCGGTCCGTCCCGTACGAGTATGTTGTGCGCGCCACCCTCACCGGTCCACTCGAACGTCACCGTGGTGTCTGGCGATACGGCGACGGCAGCCGGGTCGTATGCGAATCCGTCCTCGCCGGCACCGACCGAGACCGTAACTGCGTCGTCGTCCCGTTTGTCAACGGTGGCATCGAATCCAGCGGCATCATCGAACCACTCGCCGTAGTCCGGTTCGGCTGCGGCTGCGGGTGCGTCCGCGGATTCGCTCGCACCCGCACCGTAGTTTTGATCGAAACAGCCGGCCAGTCCACCGATTGCGACGATACCGGTCCCACGGATGAGCGTTCGACGCGATATCGATTGGGGTGATCCCATACTCGGATGGAGGATCGATACCACCGGGAGCCTGCCGCCGAATTATTCGATTGTTTATAAGGCGCGTGGCAATTGTTTCGGTTCTTCCCCGTGAGTGACAGACGTTCGGATTTCACGGATTTCAACGGTATCAAGGAAGTACCTACTGGCTGGGCGGGGGTCACATCGATGCGACGAGATCTCCAGTCACGTCCTCGGAAGGAATGATTTCTCCCCCGTATTCTCCAACGAGAGTCGATGCGTGGTCACGGTCGCTAAATGGAAGCAACTCCGGCCCCATCGTCCCCTGCAGACCACTGCCGATCACGTAGACGGCCTCGTCGGTTTCGACGAACGAGTCCGGTGTTACCGAACCGGTAATGTATCGTTCGTCGGCTCGCGATTCGATCTCGAATTCGACGGTCGCATAGTCCGTGACGAAGCCGACGATCTGTTCGATGCCGCGCCGGTCCTGGGCAAACATGTCGACGTACAACTCCCGAACGCTATCGTAATAGGCCGGTCCGTCGCGCCCGGAGGGGTACTCACCGTCGTAGTGAACCTGGCCGTTCGGCCCGTACCCGTTTTCGATTATCATCCCACAGACGTCACACGTCAATCCGCCGTCGAGGTCCACCGGATCGACGTCGGCTGTCGGATCGCCTCCATCGTCACCCAGACATCCAGCGACGCCCACACCTCCGATGGTCGCAATTCCGCCCAGGAGGCGACGTCGCGATACCGAATGAGTACACCTACGCATGGTCACAGGCGTCTTCGATCGACGAGGACAGCCGCCGCGGCGAGCGATCCCACACCCCAGGCGGCGAGCGCAATGACGAGCAGTTCTGGGGAGAGACTCGTGGTTGCGAATGCAGCCGCGAAGCCGCCACCCGACGCCGTTCCGAGCTGACTCAACACGAGCACCCGGAACGCGGTGGCTGGATTTGCGAGGACGAACCCTGTCACGACGACGTCGGGAAGCGAGAACGCGGCAACGATACCGAGCGCAAGGAGGTCGTGAATGAGGACGAACCACACCCACGCCAGCAGTGATAGACCCAGCGCGTGCGTCTTCTCATGGGCGAGCGTCGAAATGAGGACGGCGATGGCCAGAAAGACGGCGCCGACCGCAACGGCTCCGCCGAGGAATACCACGAATGATGCCCATTGCGCCGTGCCGTACTCTCGAAGCAACAATCCACCTACGAGGGCGAACCCAACGATGGTGGCACCCGCCAACACTATGGCCCGACCGAGATACGTCCCGACGACGACCCGGGCTCGAGAAACCGGCAGCGAGAATACGACTGCCAGCCAGCCCTCTTCGTCGCGACCGACGATGGCGTCGTAACCGAACGCAAGTGCGGCAAGTGGTACGAGATAGGTCGACAGGCTTGCGAGACTTGCCACGACGCGATCCATACCCTCCGGTCCGACGGCAGAGCCGCTGAAGGTGGCGAGCATGGCCCCGAACACCGCAAACAGGCCCACGAGCGCCAGTGCCCAGCGGCTTCGAATAGACAGTCGGTATTCTGTCCGTGCGACAGTTCCGATCTGACGGAGCCGTGGCGAGACCGTCCGACACGAGTCCGTCGAGCGACCATACGACGTCACGAACCCGCCGTCAGATCTCGGCTCGTCGCTCATGCGCCCACCCCCTCGATGGCGTCGTGAAAAGCGACCTCGAGCCCGTCACGATCGACATCGGTGGTCTCGATTTCGATGGTTCCACCGAGCTTCGCGAACAGACGAGGAACGTCTGCGGAGGGACACCGTACAGAGACTGCACGGGTCGAGATTGTGACCGAGCCGTACCCCTCCCCGACGCTCGCGATCGCCTCGGTGTCGGCGTCGTCCACGGGGACGAGTCGAACGGTGACCATCTCTCCGTCGACGAGCGCGTCGACCGGGCCGTCCGTCAGGAGCCGGCCGCGGTGGAGTACGGCGACGCGATCGCAGACGCGTTCGACCTCCGAGAGGACGTGCGATGCGAGTACGACCGTCGCGCCGGTTTCCGACCGCACCCGCTCGACGATCCCGTGGAACTCCCTGACTCCTCGAGGATCGAGACCGGCCGTGGGTTCGTCGAGAATCAGGACACCGGGATCCGACAGGATCGCCACGCCGAGACCGAGACGGCGTCGCATTCCGTTTGAGTAGCCATCGACCGGTCGGTCCGCTGCGGATTCGGTGAGACCGACCAGTTCGATGGTGTCGGCGATTCGATCGTCCCGGGGGAGCCCCCGCATTTGCGCGTCGAATTCGAGTACCTCTCGACCGGTAAGTGCTCCCGGAAAACCGACCCGCTCCGGAAGGTATCCGACGTGTTCTCTAATCGACCGTCCGGCGTCAGCGATCGACCGACCACCCACCGTGAGGGATCCGTCGTCCGGTCGGTCGAGTCCCACGAGTAGTTTGAACAACGTGGACTTTCCGGCACCGTTGGTGCCGAGAATGCCCACGCTCGATCCGTCGGGAATTTCGAGCGACAGACCGTCGAGTGCCGTCACGTCGCCGTACGTCTTGTGGACGTCTTCAACTGTGATTTGCATATTTCCTCCATTCGTGTGGTGATTCGACCAGCGGTTGCCGGTCGACGATCCCCGGGGCCTCAACGACCGGGAAGGAACTTTCTGCGAGTCGGACTGCATCGAAGGCCGGACTGTCGGCAAAGACGGCGGCTTGTGGATTTTCCGCGATCAGGTGCTCGACGAGTCCCGCTGGTCGGTGTCGAATTTCGCTTTGGCCATCGTCGTTGAGATCGACAACCCTCGCGTTCGACCAGTAGTTTCCTCGATCGGTGCCGTTCCAGACGTCGACGTCCTGGGTTGTCGTCAGGACGGGGTCGTCGTTGTCGACGAAACTGTTACCGACAACTTCCTGGCCGCTACTGCCGGCGGTCGTCACCCCGCCGACCTGGTTTCGCAACAACAGGTTGTCCGCCAGTCGATTGTCCTGGGCGTTGTATATATACAGGCCGTGGATGTTCTCGATCAGGACGTTGCCCGAAATATCGGAGCGTTCGATGTCCTTGACCAAAATTCCGTGACCACTGGTACCGTCGTTGCGAGCGGCCACGTTGTCCCGTATGGTCAATCGGTTGCTCACCATGAGCGCGTACCCCACGTCGTTGTCCACCGCGATGTTGTGTTCGAGACGGTTGTCGTTCGAATACATGTAATGGACACCGTACCGGTTGTCCCACATCGTGTTATTTCTCGAGACGACGCCCTCCGCCCACGAGTAGAAGATTCCATCGCGGACGTCGGTGATTTCGGTCCGCTCGATTACGGTGCCTTCCGTCTCCCAGAGGTTGATACCGTTACCGCGATCGGTGCGTCGGGCCACGTCGGTTCGTCCCTCGATTCGGCTATCTGCGATGTGGACGTGATCCGCACCGTTGATCCAGATCCCGAACGTAATTTCCGAGAGATACAGATCCTTCAGGATAGCGCCATCAGCACGTTCCCGAACAAATACGCCGGCATCTTCCGATCCCGCGTCGTATCCGGAATTTCGAAGCCACAGGTCCTCGACAGTCACGTTTTCAGCGGCGACAGTGAGGACGTCACCCTCGCCACCAGCGTCGAGCAGCGCACCGGCGTCGCCCGACCGAACCGTCACGTTGTCGACAGCCAGAGTCACGTTCTCGTCGAATCGGCCTTCTAGAACCACCGTCTCGCCGGGTTCGGCAGAATCGATAGCGGCCTGTGCGCTCTCATAAGAGTCACCGTCGACCGTCGCCGACGCGACGTCCGGGATGACGGGCGGTTCGTATTGGCGTTCGAGGTCGAGATCGTAGTCCGTCGGTTCGTCGTCCGTCGGCGTCGCAACGACGAACGGGATGGCTGTGGCTGCGAGGAGACAAACCACCAGTACGGCGAATCCGGTCTCGATTCGTGTCACGACTTCTCACCTCGTTGCCGATTCGATCCCGACCCACCCCGCCACGTGGAAACCCGCGATCGGAGTGATTCGAGTACGTCACCGAAGGTTCGATCGCTGTCGCGCGACAGGAAAGCGATCACCAGTAATACCACTGCGAATCCGGTCAGGTAGCCCCCCGGACCGAACCAGGCGAATCCACTGATATTCGCCACCTCGTAGCCACCGATGACGGGCGGCGTGAACGAGTCCAAACCAGTCAACGGGGCGTTGGGGTCAAGCGAGTGACCCGCCTGATAGAGACGGTACTGGATAAGGGCGAACATGATCGTAAACGTCGTAATGGTGCCGACGAGCTGACTGGTTAGTCCCAGCTTCAACTTGCGGACCGTTGGCGCCAACGAGACGAACACGCCGGTCGCGGCAATGGCCACGAACGCGACTGGGCCGAGGATCCACTCGGGAACCTTGATCGACGCATCGTCGACCTGAAAGTTCGGTTCGACGTACACCGGGTCCGGATAGTAGAATCCCACGTACTTGTTGAGGCTGTGGACTTCGACGTGATCGCCACCCAGGCGGGGATATGCGTACAGCTCGATCAGCAACGTCTCTCCGGGATACTGTGGCGCCGTCAGCGTGATACGCCACATCGGAAGTGCGAGCGCGACGAGGAGCAAACCCGCTGCGATGAGCGGAAGTCCCCGCCGGAGTTCGGCAAAGCGCACGAGCGACGACCGCACGGGCTCAATCCTCCGCTTCCACGAGAAGTCTCGAGCGCATCTCGAGATGGAGTGCACTGCAGAAGAACGCACAGTACATCCAGGAGACGCCCGGCTTCGTGGCTTCGAAGGTCACCTTTCGCGTTTCCTGCGGTGCCACTTTGACGTTGATGTCGTATTCTGGGATGGCGAGCGAGTGTAAAATGTCGCTCGTGGTCTCGATGTTCGTGACCTTGATCTCGACGGTATCGCCCTCTTTGACGTCGATCTCCGGGAAGCCGAACTGGTTTCGCATGGCAAACATTTCGACCTTGACGTGATCGTCTTCGACCCACTCGATGGATTCGTCGCCCGCACCAGCGTATTCGAGGTCGAGGTCCTCTGGATCGTAGACCGCCGCCGGATCGAGTTTCGACCGATGCACGATCGACGCATCGTGTGGCTCAGCGTACGACGGCTTGTCCTTTACCAGCTCCATCCCCGCCTCGTCGTCACCGATGTAAATCAACTGGTCGTTCTCCGGGTGGACCGGTCCGACCGGCAGGAATCGATCCTTCGAGAGCTTGTTCAGCGAAATCAGCCAGTCGCCAGCCGGATCGGCAGTGTAGGATTCAGAAGCGATGAGGTGTCCCGGGTTGTAGTGGACGTCGATTTTCTCGACGACGGGGTCCTCGCTTTCTGCTTCAGCTTCGACGGCTGCTTCGATGTCCCACTTCACGACCTGGGAGTCGATAAAGAGGGTCGTGTATGCGTGTCCGCGTCCGTCGTAGGCGGTGTGAAGCGGCCCCATCCCGAGCCGTGGTCGGCCGACAATCGCATCGGCCGGGTCGTCGAGGTCCGGCAGTGCCGCAATGTCGATGACCGACGCGGTCGGATCGAGCTTGCCGCTGGCTATGGCATACTTGTTGTCGGGCGTGACGCTCACGCCGTGTGGACTCTTCGGTGTCGGAATGTAGCGCACGATCGGGTTCGATCCGCTGTTGAGGGGACTGTCCTGACGTCCGTCGACGACTGGCACCTCGCCGATGGTTTCGTACTCGCCGGCGTCGACGGCGTCTTCGATGGCCGGGATGTCGAAGGCCTTCACCATGTCGCGATCGGACTGCGTCATTTCGGATTCCGTGACGCCGCCCTCGCTGTTGTAACCGGTCGCGAAGAACCACCGACCCTCCTTGCCACCATCCCCGTTGTCCATGTTTCCGTCGACGAGAACCTCCCACTCGACGTTCATCGTTTCGGGGTTGATAGCCGCAAATACCGAACCATAGTTTTCGGGCGAATCGAGATCGCGTCCGTCGTTCGGGATCGGGACGCGGAACTCGCCGACGCCAATGACGTACTTCGTATCCGGCAGGATGCAACAGGCTCCGTGGGTCCCCTGCTGGTTCGGGATATCGACAATCGCATCCGTCTCGAAGTACTTCAGGTCGATCCGGGCCATCCGGCCGTTAGCCTTGTCATTGATGAAGACCCAGCGACCGTCGTAATCGTTGCCGGTCTGGCTAATTCGGGGATGGTGTGTGTCGCCCCAAGTGTAGCCACCGGCATCCTCGAGCATTTCTTTCGACTCGTCGTCGAATCCGTATCCCCGCGCGCTCTCGGGCGTGAAAACGGGTATCCGCATGATTTCACGCATCGACGGTAAGCCGAGTACGCGAATTTCCCCCGAGTGACCCCCACTGAGGAACGCGTAATACTCGTCGAGTTCACCCGGCGGCACCGAGTGATCCGCGTTTCCGGTTGTCGTATCGGGGCCATCGTCACCCCCCAGAAGGTTCGTACAGCCGGCGAGTCCGCTCGCAGCCCCGACGGCCGCACCGGCCTTCATGAAGTTTCGTCGATCGAACGGCAGCGACGCCAGTTCGTACGTAATTGAATCCGATTCTGACGGTACGGCCGTTCGTTCGTCGGTCTCTGCAGCGTCGACGGTATCGAGATTTGAGTCATTCATCGTTCGTTGGGTCCGAGTTCGATTCGCGTTCGATGGCCACCGCGAGCGTTTCCAGTCCCTCTTCTCCGAAGACGCGTTCGACGCTGTGGGCGATCTCCGGCACAAACTCGCGCGGTGCCGCGTCGAATTGATAGTGGAACTTTCGTGGACCGATCTCCGGCGACGGTTCGCGGGCCACCAGTCCCTTCTCGACGAGCCGCTCGACGGCACTGTTGACCGTCGCGTACGCGATGTCGTCGCCGTCATCGCGAACGGCCTCGAGGAGATCTCGCCCGGTCTGCGGTCCGTCGGCGGTCCGAAGGATAGCAAGTATTTGCCGTTCCCTCGGACCGATCTGTGTCCACCGTGTCATGGTGTGTATTCCTGGAGCAGGGAGGCGTGTCGCCGTCCGGCCTCGACCCCGCTATTTGGATGTGCGGTCCCTGCCGGCGGGTACCTGCCGGCGAATTATTCGGTTACTTATAAGGGTTCGAGTGCGGTGAACTGCCGAACGACCGGATTCCAGCACCGAATCCGACTGATTCCGAACAAGGAGTCAAAGCAGTTGTATCCCCGTTCGCACGTGATCGACATCGATCGCTCGAATACTATCTGGACTGGACGATGTCATGGATCGTTTCCCATTCACTGGCCTGAATATCCTCGATTTGGACCGCCACCATCGGTCAGTCCGCGTGAGTGGACTGTAGCCGCTTTCTCGGTGTCTGCTCGTCTTCATCATCGACCCCACGACCACCGATGCCGCCGACTGGATTGGCCTCGATTGTGGTCGTCGACCCGGAAAACAGCTGACCGAAGACTGTCTTCGTTGCCGCAGAAAGGTGCTCAGAGAGCGTGGGTTTTGCAATCCCGAGCGTCGCCGCCACCTCCGAGGCTGTCGCGCCGTCGTCGTCGTAGTAGCCCATGGCGACCGCAGTGGCAACCACTTCCCGTTGTCGGGGGGTGAGTTCCGAGAGTGCGACCGTCACCGCCCCGGTTTCGGATTCCATGCCAGCGTTTGCGAGCGAATCGAGCGAGACGTCGAGGCCGTTCTCCCGGAACTGTGTGACGATCGTCCTTAGTTCCGTCCGGTCCTGGAGGGTGAATTCCATGTGAACGATACCTCCTTGGACGTCGATCCGCCAGGGATCGACCGGGAGCGTCGTCAACCCGGCGAGCAGACAGCCACAGTCACAGTCGCCGGCGGCGGCCTCCGATTCACACGTGGGATCGCGGATTCGTCCAACGGCCTGATCGTCGAGTGTGACCATCTCGATCGAGGACCGTTCACACGCTCGAGTGCAGTCCTCCTTGCAGTCACCGGCCGGCAGATCCACCAAAAACTGGATCGGGCCACCGGAACGTGCCATCTGGAGATCTCTGATGGGTGCGTCCATCGAGAGTGAGGCCAGCGGACAGTTCTCGCAGACGCTGACAGAGAGGCGACTGTGAAGTCCGCTCGGTGTCATGTACGAATGTAATGGTATCCCAACGTATACAACTACGGAGGGATCCCACATTCTGGGAATGGGTCCGCTGAAATCATATCACCACGACGCATTGAGACCATCCCATCGAGCCCACACGAGGAGGACGACCGGGAGAAAGACCGTCGATGCAATAAACGAATACGTGACGCTAAGTGCGATGAGGCCTCCAAATTGCACGAGAATCGGTGTCACGGACAATAAATAAAGAGCGATACCGGCACCGGCGGTCGTGATCGTAGTTCCAAACAGCGCACCACCGGTCCCTCGCAACGTAACCCTGGCCGCCCACACCGGATTACCCCGTTTGTTGAACTCCTCGACGAATCGATGAACGACGTGGATCGCATAGTCGACGCCGATCCCGACGGTAACCGAGAGGATAGTCGCCGTGAGGGTATTGAACGGAATTCCCAGATACCGCATCGTCGCGACCAGAAACAACACGGTCATGAGTATCGGCGACAGTGTAACGGGCCCAAGCATCGGCCGTCGTTCCAGACCGTGATACAAGAGCGTGAGAAATCCAGTAGCGAGTACGAGAGCGAGCAGGAGGCTCCTGACGGCCGAATCGTACACTGCCCCGGACACGGCTTGGAAAACGACGACGTCGCCGGTTGCGACCGCGTCATACCGAAAGTTTTTCGCGGCCATCGACGCCGCATCCTCGGAAACCGATTCGTCGGTCGCATCGGCTTCGACCGCGTATACGAGACGCGCCTCACGATACTCTGGTGTAAGGTATCGTCGGGCTTCCCCACCATAGGGCGACGCCAAGAGTTCGTCGTAAATTTCCTCCAGATTCGAATCAGGGATGCCGTTTCCGGATCGGTCGCTCGTTTCGACCAGCGCGTCGAATGATTCGGACTGGGACCGATAGGATTCGATGACGGTGAGGATGCTCTCGGGTTCCGCCTGACGTGACTCGGTCGTGACGAACGACGACGGCGGGTCCTCGTTTGCCCGGTGTATCGATTCGAGTGCGTGATCTTCGGAAAGAGAACCCCGTACGTAGATCGTCACTGTATTGTCGTCCGTCGTTTCGAATTCCGATTCGAGAAATTGGAGGTTTCCCGTGACCGTATACGATCCAGGTTGCATCCGATCTGGGAGGTAGTCGAGATACCCTGGAAGCTCCTCCGGCGGTAACATGTCCTCGGTTTCGAACGAGGATCCCACGTCCTGGCCGTAAATTCCGGCCGCGCCAGCAGACAGCACGAGTACGATCAGGACGAGAGCCGGTATTTTTGCAGTAATTGCGAGATGACTGGGGAGAAGTCTGCCGAGTATCGAATCGCTTGCACCGAGCGGTCGGGCGGTAAAGGAAAAAAGAGAGGTGCGGCCGCGCAGACGCTCGAGAATAACTTTGCCAGCGGGCAGAAAGACGCCGAAAATCAATGTTACCGAAACGATTCCCACGGCTGCTACAAGGCCGAAGTCGGCAATCGGTGAGAGACCGCTCGCCATATTCGCCGAAAACCCAATGACGGACGTGGTCATGACCATGAAGAATGCGACCGCGAGCGGACCGATCGATCGGCGGACGGCCCGTTTGATTGCTGTGGATTCCTCACCCCCACCGTCGGTCCGAATCGACTCGTACTCCTCCCGATATCGATTGATGATGTGGATCCCGAAATCGACCCCGATCGCCAAGAGCAACGGTGGTAACGCGACCTGAAGCTGGGAGAACGGAATGCCCGCCAGTCCCAGGAACCCGAAGGTCCACACGAGCGCCATTCCTAGCCCGATGATCCCCAACACTAGATCGAAGGGGTCGCGATAGGCAACGGCCAGGAAAAATACGAGCAACACGACAACGGCTGGAATCGACGCCGACAATGAATCTCGAAGCACCTGTCTGTTTTCGAATTCGGTGATCCCCCCACCGAAGACGCGAATGTCGCCATCGTGTGCCGACGCTACGCCCCGAGCGTCACGCTGAATTTCTTCGAGAAGAGCGGTGTCGTCCCTCGTATCGTGCGTCACGATGCCGATGGCCGCCGAGGAAGACGCCGATCGAGCGTTGAAATCTGCACCGAGGAGCCTGGTAAATTCGGGATCGTCGGAGACGGATCGGACGGCCGTTCGCACCTCGACGTCGGTTGCCGAGCGAATGACGCGAATCTGATCCTCAGTGGACCGGGCGGTTGGGTCTAGTTCGAGTGCCACGAACGTTGCCGGACTACGCGTGGCCTCGACGCGCTGTGATGGCCGATCCGCCAGCTCTCGTTGAACCGAAAGCATTCTTAGCAGACTCTCGCGGTCGAGCACGTTGTCTGCATCTTGGAGCAGGAGTGTTGCATCCGTTTCCGCATCGAACGGTTCCCCGAACGTGTCGTCGACGTATTCGTCGAGTTGAAACGCATCGACGTCTTCAGAGAACTGATCGGTCCCGGATTCCATCTCGATGTCGTCGAGACCGGTTGCAAACCCTGCGGTGAGTGCCAGAAACAGGACAACGATCCATTGCGGTCGTTCGACGATAACATCCGTCAGCCGCCTCACCACTCGATAGTCGTCGCTCACGACAGAATCGCTCCGTGGCCCACACTTCGCCTCGCTTTCCAGGTACCACCCGATCCGAAAGCCATCTTACAGATTCCCGTCAAGAGCTCGATTCCTGCGGCGATACACGACGGCACCGATGACGATGGCCAAGACCAGGACCAGACCCAACGCGAGTATCCGACCGGTCGAGGTGTCTTCGTTCCCGACGACCGTGATCGCCGTCCGATGCGTTCCGGAAATTCTACTCGTGCCATCCGCGTCGTCGTATCGAACGTCGATCGTTCCCGCATACGGTTTGGACACCGAATCGTCGTCGACTGCAACTTCGAAGTGAACGGTAGTGGTTTCGCCGGGGTCGAGTCGCGGGATGTATGCGCTATCGTCGGTGGCTTCGATAGGGCCGTCGCCGAACAGCTTCGGTTCGACGTCCGTTACGGTCTCGTCGAGATTGTTCGTCACTTCAACCGGGAGGACTGCCGTCGAACCTGAGGGTATCTCGTGAGATGTGGATTCCACGAGGAACTCGTCTCGTCGTTCCTCGATCGGGACGGCTACACTCACGTCATCGTACATTCTGGCTTCATTTTCGAGGTTCCGATAGCGGACCACGAGGTCGAACTCCCTCGATATCGGCTCGGCTTCGTCGCTCATCGCCACGGGAAGGCGGAAGGTTCGGGACTGGCCAGATTCGACAGAACCGACGGCATAGGACGTTTCAATTGGCGTCGCAGTCGTCGATTCGGTTGCAAACTCGACAACCACACTTCGAACCGTGTGCGGACCCGAATTGGTGACGACGCCGGCGACGTATCCGTCTTCTCCGACTCTGAGGGTCGATTCGACGTCGTCGATCCTGAACCGTTGTTCGGGGTTCGGGACGACGTGAATATCCGGGGAGGCGTCGTGGCCGCCGACGCCATTGGAATCTCGGTACGTAACCTGTGATTCGATTGGATACGGCCGAACCGACGCGCGATCATCGACTGAGATGTCGTATTCGAGGGTGGCCGTCTCCCCTGGCTCGAGTCGATCGAGACCCGCTGATTCGCTTCTCGACTCGCCGAATCGAAGTCGGGCATTTTTCGATTCGAGCGCGATCGTAACGTTGCGGGCGGTGTCGGCACCGACGTTTTCAATATCGACGGCCATGGACCCGGAATCACCGACAGTTGCAGTCGTATGGACGTTCGTGAATTCGAATCGCGGCGCGTCGTCGACCTCCACCTCGATCGTTCGTTCGATCGTGCGCGCACGGTCGTTGGTAATCTCGCCGCCAGTTATCTGGGCGGCGTGACTGTAAGTGAGCGAGAGATCGACATCGTACCGACCGGGATCGACGTCGTCGGGAACTTCGAATAGCAGGTCGATTTCTCGAGGGGTATCCTCGCCGATCGTTCCGAGTGACTTCTCGTTTGTTCTGATATTGAAGGGACCCTCGTCGTCGACTTCCATTCTGACGTTTCGGGCGGTTGTCAGCCGATCGCGGATTTTCGGGTCGATCGAACTCGAGTGGACCGTGCCGCTGTTGGAAACCTGGACTGTGACCATTGCCGTCTCGCCAGGAGTTACGGTTGCATTCGGTTCGAGTGCGACCGCATACAGGCGTGGTTCTCCCGACGACGGTTGTGCGGTGACGTTCGTCGTCCCGATTGTGATGACACCGACGACCCCCGACGCAACGATCACCATCACAAAGAAGACGGCTGAAATCCCAGTCCGATTCATGTCCATGGGACCCCCAGTGTAGCCATTCGAGTGACGTCGGCGACCCGAGCCACGGTGGCTCCACGAATTTCGTTGTCAAATCGGGCGAGATAGGGTTCACGCGCACGTGGACAAAAACGATAACTTGCGTTCCCCAAAACGCTGGGTTTCAGCCTGGACGCGGAATCGATCCGAATGTCGATCGAGAGCGTATTGAACACGATAATAGCACCACGAGAAGACGACGCGTAAGGGTAGTCGCGAACATCTCAGCGGCGTCCGAACATGTTAGATCTGGTATCGAACGTCCTCGAACGAATGCAACTACCTGCCAGTTCCCTCAAGGGGTCAGACGGTTCCCTTGATCGTCAACGTCTGGAATACCTGTTGTTCGATGGCATCCGGGGACGGTCTCGAATCACCGCTCCCGGAAGAAAAGGACGGCGAGGACGACGATCAGGACGAGCTGGATGAGCTTGTCGACGTATCCAATAGTTGTGAACTCACCTGCTTTCGCGAGGTACCACAGCGGAAACTGGACGAGCGTATAGACGATTCCCACCGGATACAGGAGGGTGCGCCGAACGTCGAGCAGAAACACGACGATTGCAATGAGAAAACCCATCCCCGCGAGCAAGACAGGAATTCGCCCTTCCACAATCCCGGCGTAGACGTGTATGAGACCGGTCGCCAACACGAGAACGAGTGCCAGCCAGTGAGTTGTCGTCAGCGATTTCGTCTCGATGTATCCGTCGGATCCTCGGGCCATATCGAATCTACTCGGGGGCGGCTGTTAAGGTCCACCGCGAACATGTTAGCCACGAAGAATACGGAGGTCGGGATGCAACGTCAACTCGTCATCGGAAGTTCTCGTCATGCCGCATGCAAAGTTAACACTCTCGGTCCCCGAGGAAACGTGGATCCACGACGTTTCGACCAACAATCCCGAAGGCACGTTTCGAGTCATCGCCGTGTTGAACGGGACGGACACGGGAATAGCCCTGGTCGAAATTCTGGCCGAACAACCCGTGCCGATCATCGCACAGATACAGGGACACGACGAAATCGTCGACTTCGACCTCTTATGGAAACGACACGATACCTCGATGGCACAGATCGAAACCACGAGCCCGTTGCTACTGTTCCCCCTGTTGAAAGCGGGTATCCCGCTTCAGACCCCGTTCGAAGTCCGTGATGGAACGGCCACCTGGGAGATAACGACGTCAGAGTCACGCCTTTCAGAGTTCGGCACTCGACTCGAGGAGGCCGACATCTCATTCGATGCAAAGTATATCCACGGGGAGCCAACGGATACGACATCGCCACTCCTGACGGACCGCCAACGTGAGGTTCTACTTTCGGCAATCGAGCAGGGGTATTACGACACGCCTCGACGGGCGACGCTTACCGAGGTGTCCGAATCGCTCGAGATATCGAAAGCGACTGGCAGTGACGTCCTCCACAGAGCGGAGGGCACCGTCCTGAAGTGGTTCACAGAACAATACCATTCATCTGCGGAATCCGCTGCCAGGTGAAAGGATCGAGGGACGGGACGGTTGACCAAGCGCGTCTGGATTGCGATCGGTATCCAATCCCACAGGGATACATCGAGTCTCGCCATGTGGTCTCTCGATGTCTCTGAAATCTTCAAATCACATCCGATGGCTGTCCAATCGGAGATTTTCGAACCCACACGGGGAAACCGTTTTCGTCCCGGAGGAACATACGCTGATGATGGGAGAACGTGCCTGCTATCGGGAGTACTGCCCACACTGTGACGGTTCGGTGACGATCGTCGACGAGACGTGTCCCGATTGCGGACGCCCGCTCGAAATCCAGTAAGAAGACGCACAAGCCGTTTTCTGGAGGGGGTCGTTGTGCCGAACATATTCGTCTACAGACATTCCCGCCTCGAATCCATATCGGCCATCCGATGGGCTCCTGCTCGCTGTGTGATCTCCCAACCCCGACGCCGTCAATCACTGCGGAGGACGTCGACGGTTCCTACTGCTGTCGGGGCTGTCTCGAGGTGTCACGCGTCCTCGGAAACGAAGAGCAGCCAGACCGCCCACTCGCTCGCGCCAACGCCGACGCCGAAACCGTTTCTGACGGGAAATCCATCCCCGAGTACGCGGAGGAATCGTTTCTCGCAATCCGGGGGATGCACTGTACCACCTGCGAGGATTTCGTCGGCATGCTGGGTGAGGATTCAGACGGTATCTATTCCGTCGAGGCCAACTACGCAAGCGGGATTGCGCGCGTCGCGTACGACCCGGCCATGCTCGACGAGGCGGGCCTTCCGGACATCCTCTCCGGGTACGGCTATCGAGCGCAGTTTCCTGATGACACCGACGGTAGAGACCAGGACGCGATAGTGGCTCGACTCCTGATCGGTGGCTTCGTCACGATGTTGATCATGCCGTGGTACCTGTTCTACCTGTATCCAACGTACGTCGGCATCGAGACCGACATTCTGACCGTCGACGCCACGACGTCTCTGGGCGTCTATCTCCCAATGGGATTCGTGGGTCTCATGTCGAGCGTCGTAGTGTTCTACACCGGTTTTCCCATTTTGCGAGGGGCGTATGTGAGTCTCCGTGCCAGACAACCGAATATGGACCTGCTCGTCACCGTCGCAGTTCTCTCCGCGTATGGATACAGTACGGTTGCACTCGTGACAGGCAGCACCCACCTGTACTACGACGTCAGCGTCGCAGTGGTGATGGTAGTTTCTCTCGGGAACTACTACGAGGACCGGATGCGAAATCGTGCAACTGGATTGCTCTCGACGTTGACCGCAGCGCATGTTCGAACTGCAACCCGACTTCCCGAGGGGGAAGAAACGGTTGTGGCCGATGCCGAGACTGTTTCGAACTCCGAACTCCGACCTGGCGAGCACGTCCTCGTCCGTCCCGGCGAGCGAATCCCCGTCGACGGAACGATCCTCGAGGGCGTCGCCGACGTCGACGAGTCGGTCCTGACCGGTGAGTCGCTACCCAGTACGAAACGTCCTGGAGATTCGGTGATCGGCGGCGCAGTCCTGCTTGACGACGCCATCATCGTCGAAGTCGGACCCGACGCCGAAAGCACACTCGATCGAATCGCCACCCTCCTTTGGTCCATCCAGAGTAGTTCCCGATCGACGCAACGAATCGCCGATACGCTGGCGACAATTTTCGTGCCACTGGTTTTGATACTCGGCGTAGTGGTGCTGACATGGCAGCTCTGGGCTGGAGCAACAGTTGCGAAGGCGTTGCTTGCCGGTTTGACCGTCCTCGTCGTTTCGTGTCCGTGTGCACTCGGGCTGGCAACTCCGCTCGCCGTCTGTGAAGACTACTTCGAGAATGGAACGACGCTCGAGGAGCTTTCGGAGTCGCTCGAGATTAGCACGAGTGCGCTATCGCAACGACTTCGCTCGGGACAGGTCAAACTCTTTCGGCGGCTGTTCGATTCCTGACTCAGGCCTCTTCGAAAATCCCGGTCAACAGTTTTGATTGGGCCGCAGACAGATGTTCACGAAACGTCGATGGTGCGATATCCAGAAAATCGGCGACCTCGCCTGCGTTTGCGCCTTTCGGGTAGGCGAAATATCCAAGGTCGTAGGCAGTCCAGAGCACTTCCCGTTGTCTGTCGGTCAATATTCCCCGGTCGACCACGACTGGATCGGTATCGGCTGTCTCGCCGGACTGCATGAGATGTCGGAGTCGGACGCCGTCGAAGTCCCGTTCCAGAGTGCCGACGATGTCACGCAATGTCTCGACGTCGGGCGGACGGAAGGCGACGTCGAGTCGACCGTTTTCAGCCCGAACGTCCACGACCGGACACCCATATTCTTCAACACTTTGACAGACGCACGCCGCCGTTGGATCGCGTTCGAACCGATATACACTGTGTGGATCGTCTTCGAACACCTCGACGACGTCGCCATTCGAATCGTCGAGTCCGGCGTCGGCTTCGAACTCCTCGACGAGGACGCCGTCGGTTTCGGCGGTACTCCGTGCGACCGTATCGATCGCTTCTGACATCTCCGTCGAGGCTGCAGCAACCGGACAGGAACCGGGTGATTCGACGGTAATCGACGCTTCAAGACCCCTCATATGGGCTCCTAAGTATAGGGGTTATTTATGCTCCTCGCGGAATCCCAGTTCCTGGGAACGCCACTTCCGATCGTAGTGGGAGCGTCAGTCCCGGGAATCAAGGAATCGTTCGAGACGGTCCATGGCTTCCCTGAGGTCGTCGAGGCCTGTCGCATACGACACACGTAGGTGACCGGCACCCCCGACTCCGAAGACGTCTCCGGGAACCATCGCAACTTTTTCGGCCTCGAGTAGTTCCTCGGCAAAGACCCCAGCATCCGGACCGGGACATTCTGGAAAAAGGTAGAACGCCCCGGTCGCTTCGAAGCAGTCGATACCCATCTCGGCAAACCGCGACCGGACGAAATTGCGCCGCCGGTTGTACTGGGCGACCATCGATTCGACCTCGTCGTCACAGCTATCGAGCGCCTCGATCGCCGCGTACTGGGCGGTCGTCGGCGCCGACAGCATCGTGTACTGGTGAATCCGGTTCATCGCGCCGATGACCTCGGGTGGGCCCAGCGCATATCCGAGTCGCAGTCCGGTCATCGCGTACGCTTTCGAGAACCCGTTGAATACGACCGTCCGCTCTCGCATTCCATCGATCGCTGCAATCGAGGCGTGTTCGCCCTCGTAGGTGAGGTGAGCGTATATTTCGTCGGCAAGCACGCCGATATCGTGTTCAAGACAGAAGTCGGCGACGTCCTCGATCTCATCGCGAGTCATCGTGGCCCCGGTGGGGTTGTTCGGGTAGCAATAGACCAGCAGGTCCGCGGCGTCCGCACCCGAGTCTTCGAGCACCTCCGGCGTGAGTTTGAAATCGTCCGACAGTCGGGTTTCCACGTCGAGTACCTCACCACCGGCAAAGATCACCCCGGGTTTGTAGGAAACGTAGCAAGGCTGGGCGACTGCAACCACGTCTCCGGGATCGACTAGCGCCCGGAGCGCCGCATCGATCGCTTCACTCGCTCCCGCGGTCAAGATAATTTCCTCGTCGGGGTCGTATTCGAGATCCCACTGGGTGACGTCTTCGGCGATGGATTCACGGAGGGGGCGCATCCCACGATTCGATGTGTAGGAAGTCTGGCCGCGTTCGAGCGACGAAATCGCGGCTTCTCGGGCGCTCCAGGGTGTGGAAAAATCGGGTTCGCCGACCCCGAGTGAGATGACATCGTCCATCTCCTCGGCAAGCTCGAAGAAGCGCCGGATCCCGGATGGCGGGACCGCCTTGACGCGTTCGGAGGGTCGAAACGTCATGGAGTTACCGACAACCGGTCGTCGTCTCGATCGTCGTCGAAGTGCTGGCCGCCCTGCTTGTAGATTTCCATCACGTAGTGGGTGACCGTTTGTGTAATTTCGGGGATCGGGGCCACCTTGTCGCTGATAAATCGAGAGACCTCGCTCATCGAATCACCTTCGACTTCGAGGGCGAAATCGTAATCTCCGGACACGAGCCGAAGACCTTCCACCTGAGGAAATCGTGCGAGTCGATCCGCGATGTCGCCGTAGCTCGTCTCCCGGTCCAACGTAACATTTAGCTCGACGTGTGCCTGGACGCGCCCATCGCCCGCTGCATTCCAGTCGACGATTGCAGTGTATCCCTGGATGATACCACGCCGTTCGAGGTCCGAAATTGCATTCTCGACGGCTGCTTCGTCCATATCGGTCATGCGGGCCAGGTCGGCCGTCGAGTACCGGGCGTTCTCACAGAGCAGCTCGAGGAGGTCCTCGAAGTCGTCCATACGGAATAGGACGGAAGCGTGGACTAAAACGTTGCGAGCGACGTGCGAACCACTGGCCTAATATAATGATTTTTTATAGGGTTTGGTGTATAAGGTCACACATTGATATATTATGTCTCGATACGCTTATTATCTATACCGAATTATCATGACCATGCAGCAACACGCGCTGCGTACGGCGATGACCCTGTACCGGGATGGGACACTCGATCTGGATACGGCTGCACGAACGGCCGGCATCCCATCGGACCGTCTCGAGTACGCGGTAGCGAGGACCGGCCGCTCACTCGAACGGTCCGCCCGGGAACGCGTGCTCCTCAACGCGGACTGAACAACTTTTCTCTCTTCTTGTTCGGTATTTCGCGTAAGCTGAGCTCTCGGCGATCCTTACCAATTCCGCCCCCCCCCCGGCCACTGGAGTGACGTCATTCCAGCGTTCGAAGCGCTCGCTACGAACGCGGAGGGCATCAGCACATCTCACCGATCCACAACGCGCGGCCACCCGTTTCAACGAGCACGATTCGTTTTTGTGGCCGGCCCCCCATCGATGCCTATGACTGTCCCGGATGCCATCGAAACCTACGCTGCGACCGTCGGCCCTCAACCGGACGACGTTATTCGTGAGATGGACGCACGTGCGGACGAAACTGGATTCCCGACCGTGGGCCCCGCCGTCGGTGGCTGGCTGTATCTACTGGCGAAGTTAGTGGATGCGCGTCGTATCTTCGAATTCGGGTCGGGGTACGGCTATTCGGCGTACTGGTTCGCCAGGGCGCTTCCCTCGGATGGTGAAATCGTCCTCACCGAGATCGATGCCGACGAACTCGAAGACGCGCGATCCAACCTGGCCAGAGGTGGGTTCAAGGACCTCGCGTCGTTCGAACACGGCGACGCTATCGATATCGTCGACCGGTACGACGGGCCATTCGAGGTCGTCTTGATCGACAACGAAAAAGAACGGTACGTCGAGGCATTCGAGGCCGTCCGCGAGAAGGTCCCATCCGGTGGCGTCGTCGTCGCGGACAACATGACGGCCGGTCCATTCGAGTTCGAAACGGTGGAAGCGGCCGTGGTGAACGATCGAGAAATCGATGACATCGCTGCAAACGGCGTGGTTTCGTATCTCGACCGATTGGGCGACGATCCATCCTTCGAAACGACGTTGTTGCCACTCGGAGAGGGGGTCGCAGTCAGTCGACGGATGTGAAGATCCGAAGGTGTGCCACCACCCCACGGGGCCCGAGCCTTTGGAAAGCCTTAAGAACCGATGACGGCAAGCATTGGATGCGTAAGCCCGGGTGGTGTAGTGGCCTATCATACGACCCTGTCACGGTCGTGACGCGGGTTCAAATCCCGCCTCGGGCGCTGTTCCGATTTTTATGTTTAACGCCTAAGCCAATAAAGGACTTACCAGCGTCGCCGTCTTGTGGTAAGCGGGCATTCGACGAGGCGCCGGAGGAATATACTGAAATCGGGCCACTCGCTACCGATCACGGTCACGAACACTGAACGGTCACCTGGACATATCGTGACCGATCACGTCCGATTCGATCCAGATACGACGGGTATGAACGGTCCTGTGAAAATAAAACGGTTAGATTTCTCGAGAGACGTTCTCGAACGGTCTCCTGTGCGGGTTCACGCCCATTGAGCTATCCAGGACAGTCCCGTATCCAAAACTGAGGAACCACACAATGAAACCTATCACAATCGGATCCTGGCTGCTCGTGACGGTCGCAATCGTCGGATTGGCGTTCGTCGTTCCCATCGCCGGTGCGCATGACGAGGATCTGTCGGCGTCGAACCAATCAGTCGTAACCGATGGTCCAGTCGATGCTAACAGCACAGAGCTGGCCGACTGGATGGAGACACAGATGATTGTCCACATGGGACCTGATGCACCCGATTGGATGGAGTCCCAAATGGGGGTAACAATCGACGAGATGGCCCAGGACATGAGTGACGGTCAGTACCACCGCGGTTTGGACGACCGTAGCGGATACCACAGAGGCGGGTTCAATGGCAGTGGTGGTACGTACAGTGGCAGTGGAATGACCGCACAGGCATACGGGTGCTAGGTATATCCCCGCGTCATTGACCGGCGGAATACGATGGCAAACAGTCGGAATACGATAGCAAACAGTCGGAATACGAGAGAAGTCGGATAGACCCGGAACAGAAAATCACCAGACGAACATGACCCACAATGGAACGCCGCTTCGAGTGATTGAATTTCCGGTTCGAGACCAGGGTACAGGCCGTACGGGCGGGGAAAGAGTGGTCCAAATGGTAATCCGGTTGTGGACAATAGAAGGACGGGAGATCTTCACGAAACCAGTCCCTCACCGACCCGGAGTCAACGTTCGACAGCCCCCCACCGTAGCCAACCGATCGCTGCCAGCGCTCGTTAGACGTCGTGGCCCGAAATCGACCGAACGAAGAAGCACCTCACACGAACGAAGACCCGAATCACATGACACAGCACAGTAGACGGCAGTTCCTGGGAGTACTCGGTGCCAGTGCGGTCGCAGGTACCGGGATTTCTGGGCCAGTAAGTGCACAGCAGACGCCCGTCGTCGCTATGGGCAACAACTACTTCGATCCAATCGGTCTCCACGTCGAGCCCGGGACCACGATTCGATTCGAAATCGAGGCTGGCGCACACTCGGCGACGGCCTACCCGGACCGGATCCCTTCGGACACATCAGTCTTCGATAGTGAAACCATTACCCAGGGAAGCTACGAGCATACCTTCGAGACGCCGGGCACGTACGATTACTACTGTATCCCGCACAAGACGGTCGGGATGGTCGGTAGAATCGTCGTCGGGTCACCCGGCGGCCCGGCCGAAGACACCCCGATCCCGAACGGGGAGGTTCCATCGAGCGAGGACATCGTCCAACAGGGGGCCATCGCCTTCGGGACGGACGACACCGGAAGCGGAACCACCGGCGGTGGGATGATGGGACCGGACGGGATGATGGGTCACGGAGGGTATGGGATGACGTCTGGACGCACCGGGCGATGGCTCGGGAGTGTTCCATTTGTCGGCAGTGCACTCGGAATGCTCGGGATCATCGGCGGTGCACTGTACCTTGCATTCGGTCGCGGAAACGGAACGACGAACCGGAATGACCCCGCCATCGCAACGCTCGAGGAGCGCTACGAACGGGGAGAATTCGACGAGGAAGAATTTCGGCGACGCCGTGAAGTGCTGGAATCCAGTGACGAGCCGTCGCGTCGGTAAATTGTTCCGCACCTACGCGAGATCCCATCCGACGAACTCGTCACCCGACTCGATTTCGACGCCAAGCGCATCAATGAGACCGGCCAGGGCCGTATACCCCGCCGCCGTCGCGGCCGCGCCGACAACCGTGTCCTCGTCGAGGAACTCGCTGACCGCGTCGTGGAGTACGTCCGTGACACGGCCTCGTGCGACGGCCCGAGTATAGGCGACGAGCGCCCGTTCCGTCTCGGAGAATGGGGTCCGATCGTCGCGCGCCAGTGCCGAGATCTCGTCGCGATCGAGTCCCGCATCGAGCGCGATGGAGACGTGCTGGTGCCACTCGTAGGTCGAGCCGGCCTCGGATGCCGCGGTCAGTATCACGATTTCGCGCTGTCTGTCGTCGAGACCGGAGTGATTCCAGAGCGTGCCCAGGAATTCGCGGAGACCGCGAAGGACTTCGGGATTGTTCCCGATCGCGCCGTACACGTTGACGGTTTTGCCGGGCTGGAGCGACGAAACGACGAGATCGCGATACGTCGAGTCGAGGTTCGCTTGATCCACGTACGGAATTCGTGCCATTGGGAAGAAGACACCATCAGGCGTATAAATACCGGTGATTGCACGGGAGATTCGATACATTAACACTCATCTCGAAGGGCTAGATAGCTCTGCTGTCTCCATGCGAGTATCTCCACTATTCCACGGTGTTTCGCCCCCAACAGTCCAGGGTTAGTCCGGTATTCCAGCACATCCATGTCGAAAGCAAGAACGTGCAATACTAGCAAGAACTATGATCATTGTGAACGTATCCCTTTAAGGACGGAGATGCTCTCTGAAGAATGCGGAATCTGTGACTCGACGGTCCCCTTTTCGGACACCGTTCACGTGCTCATTCACACGAAGACCGACGAGGGCGTTCTGGACTACTACGTTTGCAGGGAGTGTTACGATTCGGAACTCGCGCCCACGTTCAATTGACGTTGAAGCCAAAACGTCGGCTATACACGAAAATTACACTTGAAGGGCCTTTTTGAAACCCTTGCTGACAAACATTACTGGTGAATAGCTGGAGAGGAGATGGATGCTCTTTCGAAGTCAAGGCTTCTTCGATTCGTTGAACGGGCTCTGGTACTGGCTCGCCGTGCTGTGGCACGGTTCTCGACTCGCTATTCACGGAAGCGGTTCACGCTGCGCCAACACGTTGTCCTGCTCTGCCTCAAGGTGAAAAAGACGACCACGTACCGCGACCTTGTTGACGAGCTCGTCGAGATGCCGCGCATTCGAGCTGCCCTCGACCTTGATTCGATCCCCGCACCCTCGACACTCTGTAAGGCGTTCGACCGCTTGGAGATGGCTGTCTGGCGGGTGTTGCTGAACGTTTCACTTGCGGACCTCCCGCTGAACGGTGTCACCGGCATCGATGCATCCGGGTTCGAGCGGGCTCATGCAAAAACTCACTACACGAAGCGAACGAACCTCACCATCCAGCAATTGAAGACGACGCTG